>JAPPMC010000087.1 GCA_028819235.1 Bryobacterales bacterium | reverse complement strand
CGCGTCGAAAGCTCAAGTCCGTCTACCCCAAAATCCTGTTTTGACAGACCACTAGGTGCGCCTTTGCCGAGCCGGGAAGAGACAATCCGGCGGCCCGCTCCCGCGCGTTCATCCACTTAGACGCCCTGTCCGGAGTTTGGTTGACACGAATTCGGCACGAGCACCGCTCGCTGGATCCTCGTGGACCCGGGCCTGTCTGTTTGAGGAGGTCCGATGCTGGCGGGGACAGCACCCGCTCCACCCCGCGAAACTTGAGGCTGGCCCCTATGGACGCAGCGGGAAGGCCCGAACAGGAAGCCGGCTGGCCTGCTGCTCGTCGGGCGCACCTGAGGCGAATTGCCGGACCAGCCAAGCTGCCGCCTTCGGGGGCCTGAGCGATGGCTGGTGCCTAGTCGTGGCAATTGCCGAGCGCCGCACCTCGGATTGGCCATGCGGGACAAACTGCGTGGGCAGGAGACCCTAGCGAAAGGTGGTCCAGCGGATTCTAGCGGGGCCGGCCATCGGAATCAGTCGGCGGCCAGCCCTTGGGACGGGACCAGCCGCATTGTCCGGCCCGCCTAGATCAGCGAGGGGCGTCACAAGAGAGAGAACAGCGGTCTAGGAGTCGAACGCCGGCCGCGGCGCTCCAATTCGGCCTTGTGCTCGATCTCCTTGCGTACCATGTCGTGCCGATGTTGCGCCGTCGGCTCCTTCGCCATCACGGTGCGCCCAGCCAGTCAAGACTCGCCCTCTCAAGATCGTCGAGCGCGTTCAGGCGGCGGCCGACACTAGCTCAATGCGCTCCGCGAATGCACTACGCCCGCTCTCAGGCTCCCGGTTTATCCGAGGGTGTCCCACCCGGACCACGCCCGGGCTTCGGCCTTGGCGGCCTTGGCGGCGGTGGTGGCGGCGTCCCGGACGGCTTGACCGCCGGCCAGCTGCCCTTGATCACTTCACCCTGACTCGACACGCCCGTCCTCCGCTGCGACCTCCGAATCCACGAACCGCTCCCAGCGCGCCACGGACTTCCGATCCCAAGGCGCTCCCGAGCTTGCCAGCGTCCCCAGATCGTTGGCCCGCCTCCGCAGGACCTCGAACCGTTGCTGCGCGCCGTCCTCGTACCAGTTCGTCCAGAGGTCGCTGTAGTCAATGCGCAGGGATTCCCAAGCGGTCCGCAGTGCTGACAGCGTAACGAGCTTCTGGTCAAGGTTTGTCGCAATCGCCCATGCGTTCGCGATCGCCACGAATCCCGCCAGTGCTGGCGCTAGTGCAGGCCATGACTGCTGCAGAAAAACGATCACGGCACCGGATGACAGCCCCAACGAGAGTCCCAATACCCACTGTTCTCGCCTCGTGTAGCGGGCCTGCATGTCGCCGAAGTAGAGCGACCGGATCCTAGCCTCGCGCATGGCCTGCCAGATCTTTCCGGCCTCCTGCTCTGGAATGCCCGCCACTGACTGGACTGTAATTCTCCCCCACCGAACGCCGCCGCGCCAAGAGGACCCTCTCGACGATGGCCGGGAAGGGGCGGCGGGCGGCGCACCTGGGAGTTCCGGCGCCCTGCGGATGGCGTCGGCACGGACCTGGCGCCTATTCGCTGGGAAGGTGACTGTCTTGGCAATGCGAGCTGGGAAACCTGCGCGTGAGCACGGTGGACTGGCACCCGGAGGCGCTGATCCTCTCCCGAACCGACGCGTCTACGAGAGAGTTTGTCGGCACAAGGCCTCCAGCCGCGTCGCCGGGCACCTCCAGCTCAACGCGTGCTTGGAATCCCCGCGGCCCAGGGATAGTCTGGCCAGTTCCGCGCGCCACATGCTCCGCGCAGCGGAATAGCCGGCAGGGCGCGTCCAGCTTCCTGCCGCCGAAATGGCGGCGGCCTTCGCGGCTGCCAAACGAGAGGGGTCACTGTACGCAGGGCGCTCGTCTCAAGAACCTCTCGTGCTGCCATTCCTGCCCGTAAGGCACCCTTAAGGCCGGTGCCCTGTAGTGACATAGCGGACATTGCACAGACGGGTATCCGACAGTCCGAGCGATTATCCCTGCTGCTCTGCTGGACCGTTGCCATATCGTCAACATCCGGGGCAACAGCTACCGGATGCGCCTTTACAAGGACCTGTTCAAGGCCATTCATCCGACGGCCTCGCGGGCAGTGGCCGCCGAGCAAGCGCTTATGAGGCAGACGTCATGAGACCCCAGCGAGCCAACGCCCCGGCCCGCGCTCCGGTCGCTCCACGGGGACCGGGGCGCAGTGTGTCGTTTTCGATGCCCATTGACAGACTCAAGGCAGAGCTCGACGCGAGCCGGGGCAGCGGTGGACCCACGGGACGAGAAGCGACGGGAGGCGGCCCGGACTCGGAACAGCTGCGCTGCTGATGGCCCCCGGCAACTGGGATCTCCCTCCCCAATTCCGACGGGTGGTTTCAGCTGCCCAGATGGCCGCCATCCAACTCGCGCCATTCTAGGGACCCTTTCGCAGGTGCAAGCTGCGTCAGAGTGACCTCGAGCACTTGGCGGGGAGGGCCCTGAGCGGGTCGTTCTCGTTATAATTCGAGGCGGCGGCCGCCCGACCATCAGGGCAGTGCGCCGCGCGCGACGAAAGGCGAGCCGCGAAGACAGCATTGAGCAAGGCATCCATCGCCGTCGGCCGGGGCATTCAGAGACTGTTCGGAACGAAGGACGAGAACCTTCGGATCCTTGAGAACAATCTGGGGATCTCGACACACCTGTCCGCTCACAGCCTGGAAATCGAGGGCGAAGAGCCCCAAGTCAAGCGGGCCGACGCCATCATCTCCGACTACCTCGCCCTCGTCAGCGAGGGTCATCGCATCAGCAATGGCGACATCGGCTCCTTCCTCCGCGTGGCGACCGCGGATCCGGCTATCAGCTTCCGCCGCCTCGTGATTAGCAGCCGCCGGCGAAATTGCGGCCGCAAGTCCATCACTCCGCGCAGCGTGAACCAAGTGCGCTACCTAGAGGCGATGGACGGCGCTGACATGGTCTTCGGGATCGGCCCGGCGGGCACAGGCAAGACCTACCTGGCAGTGGCTTACGCAATCTCTGCGCTACTTGCGAAACAGGTGCGCCGGATCGTGCTCTCGCGGCCCGCAGTGGAGGCGGGCGAGCGCCTTGGCTTCCTCCCGGGAAACGTCCAGCAGAAGGTAGATCCCTACCTTCGTCCGCTGTACGACGCCCTCCACGATCTGCTGGAGGCGGAACGCGTGGACCGCTACCTAGGGGACGGCACGGTCGAGGTCGCCCCGCTGGCGTTCATGCGGGGCAGGTCGCTGAACGAGAGCTTCATCATTCTGGATGAGGCCCAGAATGCGACCGCCGAGCAGATGAAGATGTTCATCACGAGGCTTGGATTCGGGTCCAAAGCCGTCATCACAGGCGACATCACACAGATCGACCTGCCCGCCGGTAAGCGCAGCGGGCTAATCGAGGCTCTCGACGTACTGGCAGACGTTCGGGGCGTGCGCTTTGTGAACTTCAACAAAGGGGACGTCGTCCGCCATGGCCTGATCAAGCGGATCATCCGCGCCTACGAGCGCTACTCCGCCCTAGAACTGCGGGCGGCCTCATCCCAAGCAGCCTCTCGCCGCGGGTCGGCGTAACCCATGGAACGCCCCGAATGCAGCGATGATCCTGGCTGCCATTTTGAGAGCGCACAGCAGGCCGTGCCGTTTGACGGCCGCCCAGTGGCTGACTTCCTGGACAGACTGGCGCAGGACCTCGCGCCTGGTCTGGAGTTCTCGGTGGTCGTGGTGGACGACGACGCTGTGCGCCGGGCGAATCGCCAATTCCGCAAGACTGACCGTAAGACTGATGTGCTGGCATTCCCGGACGGCGAACACGGGAACCTTGGGGATATCATGATCGCTGCCGGACGCGCCGCCGAGCAAGCCGTCGAGCAGCGTCACTCGGTTGAGACCGAGGTGCAGATCCTAGCCCTGCACGGCCTTCTCCACTTGAAGGGGTACGACCACGACTCCGATGGCGGGGAAATGCTTGCCGTCGAAGGCCGGCTGAGGCAGGCATACGGCCTGCCGCTGGGTCTCATTGAACGCGCAACCGCGACCCGGCGTGAGGATGTGCGGTCGGACTTGACCGCAGTGGCGAGCGCGGCTTCCGGAACGGGCGAGTGTGATTCGGGATTCCGTGACATAGGGTCGCGCCCCAAGGCTGAGGCGGCGCCTTGTAGCGGAGATTGCGACATACGGTCTCCCTCTCACGTTTCATAATGAAGGCAGGGTTTGTCACAATTCTCGGCAAGCCCAACGTGGGCAAGTCAACCTTGCTCAACTCCTTGGTCGGAACGAAAGTTGCGATCGTCAGCCGACGCAAACAAACTACCCGGGACGCGATCCAAGGCGTGCTGAGCGAGCCCCGCGGCCAGATCGTATTCGTGGACAGCCCAGGAGTGCACGTCCCTTCGAAGCACCTCGGCAAGCGCATGATGCAAGAGGTCGACCGGGCAACGCACGGCTGCCACGCCACGCTCGTGATGACCGACCCGACGAGCGGTCTGACGGAGACGGACGAGATGGCCGCGAACCTGGCCAAGCGGCTGGCAGCCCCGGCACTGCTACTCGTGAACAAAGTGGACCGGATCAAGCGCAAGGAGCTCTTGCTGCCGTTCTTGGACCGCTGCCGAAAGCTGCACGACTTTGCCCAGTTCATCCCGATCTCGGCGCTGAAGGGGACTAATCTGGACCGGCTGCTCCACGAGCTGTTCGAGATCCTTCCGGAATCGCCGGGCTACTACCCCGAGGGCTTTGTCACCGACCAGCCCGAGCGGTTCCTCGCGGCAGAGCTCATCCGAGAGCGCATCCTCCGAGAGACCCACGACGAGATTCCCCACTCCGTGGCAGTGCAGATCGAGCGCTGGGACGGGACGGGGGGCAAGCTCCGCATTTGGGCCGTCGTTGCGGTAGAGCGCAGCGGGCAGAAGGCGATTCTGATCGGAAAAGGCGGCGAGAAGATGAAGCAGTTGGCGAGCAAGGCGCGCCAGTCGCTCGAGGCAAGATTCGACAGGCCCGTACGCTTGGAGGTCTTTGTGCAAGTGCGCAAGAACTGGCGGAACAGGCCACGATTCGTCGGGGAGCTCGACTTCCGTAAGATCATGGGCGATGGCTGAGAAGAGCCCGGATGCCACCTCCGTCCGACGCCGGTCCCTGATGATCGGCGCGCTCTGGACGGTCGGCCTGAGCGCGCAGCAGCGCTTCGACGACGGCGTGCTCTACGACAGGGTCCACCGCAAGCTGAACAACCATCTGGCACTCAGGATCCGGGACCTTCGGGTCGAGGTGAGCGACGGCGAAGTCACGATAGAGGGAAGGGTCCGCTCCCAGTCCGTAAAGCGACGTGCAGCGAAGGTCGCCTCGATCAAAGGCGTGTCCAAGGTGGTGAACAAGCTGGAAGTCGGCCCCTGAGAAGGCCCGGCGATTGCTCCCTCACGAGTCCGCCGGCTCCGGATCGGCACCAAGCCCTTCGGCAATGCGATTGATGTAGTTGAAGAAGGCGACTACCTGCGTGGTGTCGTGCACCGCCCGGTCAGTCCACCCCGCTTCCAGCAAACGCTGAATGTCCGCTTCACCGGCAGAGGCGGGAGCACGCGTCAGCCGTTCGGCGTAGTCCAGCAAGGCGGCGGTCCGGGGCCCCAGTCGCGCCCGCCGCCAGTCCGAGCGCACGGCCGTTGCCAATTCATCTCCGACCTCAGCCCGGAGGTCGTGCCAGTGCGCGTCCACTCAATAGTGGCAACCATTGGTCTTGGAAACCACCACGGCGACCATCTCGCGCTGTGCCCGAGAGAGTGGGGATGGGCCGAACATCACCTGCAAGTAAAGGCCCATGGAGGCCCTCAGGACGCCGGGGTTCAGGCTCATGACCTGAAGGATGTTCCAGACCTTCCCTGCCCTCTGTACAGCCTTGTCGTACTCGACACGCAGTTCGCCCTCCGCAGATTCGGGCGGAATCGTCGTGATGAATGCCACGGCCCCACGATACGAGATCGCGTACCTGAGCCGCTTGGGCGCTCATGCCCGCTTCGTCAGGCGGCCGCGGCGCTCCACTTGGAGAAGCTGCCGCCCTCGGCAGCCAGTTGCTCCAACAGGGGCGCAGGCTTCCACCAGTGCCCGTGATCGGCGTGCAATATGCGCACGCTGTCCAGCACGCGGTCAAGTCCCACCAGGTCTGCGTAGAACATTGGGCCGCCTCGGAATGGAGGGAAGCCGTACCCGTAGGCGTAGATGACGTCGATATCGGACGAGCGCAGCGCCATCCCCTCCTCCAAGATCCGCGCGCCCTCGTTGACCAACGCGAAGACTGTCCGCTCCAGGATCTCGTCGTCAGATATGCTTCGCCGCTCAATGCCGTTGGCGGCCGAGATCTCCAGCAAGAGTGCATCCACTTCAGGGTCCTCGTGCCGACTGCGATCGTCGCCGTAGGTGTACCAGCCCTTCTTGGTCTTCTGGCCGTAGCGGCCCAGTTCACAAAGGGCGTCCTCCGCCAAGGGCCGCCGTACACCAGGCGGGTAAAGGTGAGGCGCCTCCTTGCGGACGCGCATGCCGATGTCCAGGCCGGCCAAGTCTCCGACCGCCAGCGGGCCCATCGCCGCCCCGAATTCATAGAGCACGCGGTCGATGTCCACCGGACGGGCCCCCTCTTCCGCCAAGAACTGCGCCTCCCGCCGGTAGGGGTGGAACATGCGGTTCCCCACGAACCCGTGGCAATTGCCGACCAGCACGCCGACCTTGCGGAGGGTCTTGGCAAGCATCATCGAAGTGGCGACTACGTCCTTCGCGGTTCGCTTGCCTCGCACGATCTCCAGCAGCCGCATGATATTCGCCGGGCTGAAGAAGTGATGGCCGATCACGTCCTGGGGACGGCTGGTCGCCTGTGCGATCTCGTCGACGTCCAACGTGGACGTATTGGTGGCGAGCACGGCCCCCTTTCGGGCAATGGCGTCAATCTCCCGGAAGACCTCCTTCTTCAGAGCCATATTCTCGAAGACGGCCTCGACCACGATGTCGGCTTCTCCGAAACCGTCCCAAGTCGTCTGCGGCGTGATCAGGGCGAGGCGCTCGCGAACCTGCTCGGCCGTGAACCGGCCTCGCTTGGCGGACCGCTCGTAGTTCATGCGGATCGTCGCCATCCCTCGCTCAAGGGCCTCCTGCGTCACCTCCTTCAGCCGCACGGGAATCCCCGCGTTTGCGTAGCACATCGCAATGCCGCCGCCCATGGTTCCGGCGCCCAGTACGGCCGCGGCGCGGATCGGCCTAACGGGCGTGTCCTTGGGCACGTCCGGGATCTTGCGGGCCTGCCGCTCCGCGAAGAATAGGTGGATCAGGGCCTTCGACTGCGTCGAGAAGAGGCACTCCCGGAAGATCTCGGACTCGCGCTTGACGCCCTCGGCGAAGGGCATGGTCACCGAGCAGCCGACGGCCTCGATGGCCCGCAGCGGAGCCGCATGTCCGCGCCGCACCTTACGCACCTTGGCCGCTGCGGCCCCGCACAGTTGCCGGCACTCGTCGGGACTGCAGAGCTTGCCTTCACGCTCGCGGACCTTCGCATGGGTCTCCTTCGAGTCGCCCACCTCGCCCGCGAACCGCACCGCCCCCGCGCGCAGGTCATCGTGCCCGGCTCCGGGAACGACCGCGTCTAGGATTCCGAAACGGTGTGCTTCAGCTGCGGAAATCGGGTCTCCCAGCGCGCACATCTCAAGCGCCTTCGCCACGCCTGCCAGGCGCGGAAGCCGCTGGGTGCCCTGAGCCCCGGGGATGATCCCGAGCTTGACCTCCGGCTGGCCGACCCGGGCGGACTCCAGGGCGATCCGGTAGTGACAGCCCTGAGCCACTTCCAGACCACCTCCGAACGCAAACCCGTGGATGGCGGCGACGGTGGGCTTGAGAGAGTCCTCCAGAGCGTGGACCACCGTGACCAGCCCAGGGCCCCGCCGCTTCTTTCCGGACGTGATCTTGCCGAACTCCTTGATGTCTGCGCCGGCAATGAACGTGCGACCGGCGCCGATCAGCACGATCGCCCGGACACGCTCGTCGGACACGAAGGCCTCCACACCGGCGAGAATCCCCTCGGGTACGCCGGGACTGAGGGCATTCACTGGGGGGTTGTCGACGGTGATCACGCCGACACCGGCTTCTACGCTGGTTCGGACCAGACTGGCCATGGGCTCCTCCAAGGGACTCGCCGGTGCAGGCCCGGCGGTGCGACTCGCGATGCAATGCGGGGTTTGCGCCGAGAGGTCGGCTCCAATCCAGCCCGCCAGAACAAGGTATCAGAGTGGCTCGAGATCAACGCGCAGCCGTTCCCAGGGTGGCATCGCCTGCAGGCTGCCCATGGCCGCCAGCGGGATGTCCACTTCCTGACCGCCGTTAGGCGGCAGGGGCTCGGGCAGCACTACCTCGAATGTTGCCAGCGGCGGAGCCTGGCGACCCGCCTCGCGGACGCGCAACAGTACGGAGACCGCCACCGACTGCGGCTCCCTGGAATGGTTCGCGACGAACGCCCGCACGTGGGTCTGGAAATTCTCGTCATAGTACGGGCGAATGGCTGAAACCTCGACGGGGCCGCTGACCCCGATCGCAAAGGCCTCAACCGGGGCCTCCACGGCTTCAGGCGGATCCTCAAGGCGCAGCCCGGGCAGGCCCCCGCCGCCAGCGAGCCACACGGCCGCCAGGACAGCCACGACAAGCGCCACCGCGAATAGACCGAGCTGCCGTGGGCTGATGGCCAGAGCCGGGGGGCTGGCGTCGGCCGGCGTCGGCGGCTCCTCTTCACCTACATCCCATTCGACCGGCGTTTCGGTTTCGACGTCTAGGCCGGTGCTCGCGTCGATGGGTTCGGCCAGCGCAGCCTCTGGTACCTCTACGGCCTCTGGCTCCAGACTTTCGGCCTCGTCCTCGTTGTCCAAGGCCGGTGTCGAGCAGTGGGGACAGGTGTCTGCGGCGACATCCACGCTTCCTCCGCAGTTGGAGCAGACCCAAGTGAACATGTCCCATTCATTGTGCAGCAATGCCCAGCCGCGGAGGCTGGGCAGGCTGGAGCGCGGTGCAGTGCAGCGCCCGGAAATCGACCGGCAGGAGGTCCGTCGCTGCGGCGCCGCACCCGGCGCGCAGCGCTCCTGATATAATTCGGGCCTCCGGCCCAGTGCCGGTCGGGATCTCTACCCATGCTCCTTGCCGGCCCGGAGCTTGCCGATAAGGGCACGGTGGCAAAGTTCGAGCCCGTCATTGGGCTTGAGGTTCACGTTCAGCTGAAGACGCGGACCAAGATCTTCTCGCACTCTACTCATCGGTTCGGCAGGTCGCCGAATACTCAGACGGATCCCGTCGTACTAGGGCTGCCGGGAGCGCTGCCCGTCCTGAACCAGCAGGCTGTTTCGCTGGCCGTGAGGGCAGCGCTTGCCATCAACTGCAAGGTAAACCGGTTCTCGCAGTTCGCGCGCAAGAACTACTTCTATCCAGACCTGCCCAAGGGATACCAGATCTCGCAGTACGACCACCCGCTGGCCGAGCACGGCTGGCTCGACATCCAGACAGGGTCGGGGGCGAAGCGAATCGGGATCACTCGCCTCCACATGGAGGAAGACGCCGGCAAGACGATCCATGACGGGTTCTCAGACTCGGACCGCTACAGCTATGTAGACCTGAACCGCGCGGGCGCCCCCCTGTGCGAGATCGTCAGCGAGCCGGACCTGCGGAACGCCGAAGAAGCAGTGGCTTACCTGAACGAGCTGAAGCTGGTGATGCAGTTCGCGGGCGCTTCCGACTGCGACATGGAGAAGGGCCAGCTGCGCTGCGACGCGAACGTCTCCGTGCGTCCCCGCGGAAGCGACACATTCGGGACGCGCTGCGAGATCAAGAACCTAAACTCGTTCCGGTTCGTGAAGCAGGCGATCCAGTACGAGATCGCCCGCCAAGCGGCGGTGGTCACCAGTGGGGGAAGGGTGGTCCAGGAAACCCGCCTGTTCAACACCGCCACGGGAGTGACCTCCAGCATGCGCGGCAAGGAGGATTCGCATGACTATCGCTACTTCCCAGAGCCGGACTTGCCTCCGCTGGTAGTCTCGGGCGACCGCCTAAGGCAGATTCGGGAAGCGATGCCTGAGTTGCCGGCGTCCATGCGCGCGCGCTTCACATCCCAATATGGGCTGTCGGCCTACGACGCCCGGGTGCTTACCCTCACCGCCGCGACGGCGGGCTATTTCGAGCGAACGGCCAAGGCCTCGGGCAATCCGAAGGCGGCCGCCAACTGGACCCAGGGAGAACTGATGGGAGCCCTGAACGCCGCCGGCCGGAGCATCGAGGATTCCCCGGTCAGCCCCGAGCGCCTCGGAGAACTTCTCTCGCTGGTGGACAAGGGCACGCTCTCCGGAAAGCTGGCGAAGGCCGTGTTTGCCAAGATGTTCGAGTCCGGCCGCAGCGCCGCGGAGATCGTCGAGGAGGAGGGTCTCAGGCAGATCAGCGACGCCAGTGCTCTGGACAGCATCATCCGCGGGGTCCTGGAAAGGTCGCCGAAACAGGTGGCGCAGTACCAAGGCGGCAAGAAGGGCGTGCTGGGCTACTTCGTCGGGCAGGTCATGCGTGCAACTCGGGGGCAGGCAAACCCCAGACTGGTCAACCAGCTGCTGCGCAAGACCCTCGACAGCTGACCAAGGCCGCCCTGCGGCCCGCAATCGTGGCTCTGAGATGGGGTGGACTCGCATGGTCCTGGGGGAGCGCATCCTAAGACCCGGGTGAAGCTCGCGCCGCCAGCCGCCGCTTGTCCCGCTCCAGTCCGGTCGAGCGCGAAACCGTATGGAATCTGCATGCGAAGATGGACGATGACACCGATGCGACCCTCCAGACTCCTTCCCGTCCTCTGCCTCGCGCTGGCCCCCGCGCTGCAAGCGGAACTGATGATCCTTGAGGAGATCATTGCCAAGGTCAACGCCGCGATCATCCTGCGGTCGGAGTACGAGCGTACTGTGGGCCAAATCCGCAACGAACTTGAATCAAACCCGGGCATGTCGGCCGAGGATCGTACCCGGGAGCTAGAGAACCGCGAGCGAGGGGTGCTGCGCGACATGATCGACCAGCGCCTTCTGGTCCAAAAGGGTGAGGAGCTTGGAATCAGTGTCGAGGCCCAGGTCCTCCAGCAGCGGGACGACATCATGGATCGCAACGGCATCCCGACCACGGACGAGTTTGAGGCATGGGTCCTCGAACGCACCGGAGAGCCGGCCGAAGACCTTATGGACCGGATGAGAGAGAACTTTCTCTCCCAGGCAGTGCTCGGCCAAGAGGTCTCGCGGCGAGTTGTCGTCACTCGGAACGAGATTGAGGAGTTCTACGAGGAGCATAAGGACGAGTTTGTGCGGGCCGAAGGTGTTCGCCTGAGCCAGATCCTAGTTGCGCCCGAGGAGGCGGAATCGGAGGATGACCTCCGGAAGCGTGCCGAAGAAGTCCACGGGCGGGTACAGCGTGGCGAGCCGTTCGCCGAAATGGCGCGTAGGTTCTCCGACGACGTCGCAACAAAGGACCTAGGGGGAGATATCGGCATCTACCGCCGAGGGATGCTGCGCGAAGAGATCGAGGCTGCGGTGTTTGACAAGGGGCAGGGCCACATCACGGATATCCTCGACGTCCCTAACGGCCGGCTCATACTGCGAGTCGACCAGAACTTCACGGAAGGGCTGGCACAGCTTGAAGAGGTGCAGGAGGAGATCCGCGCCACGCTCAGCGGGCCGCGCTTCCAGCCCGAGATTCGAAACTACCTCAGCGAACTGCGCATGGAGTCGTACATCGAAATCCGCCCGGGCTATCGGGATTCGGGAGCGGTGGAGGGCATGAACACGGCATGGAGCGACCCGTCGCGGCTGGCACCCCAAACCACGACGCGCGAAGAAGTGATCAGGACCCGCCGCCGCAAACGCCTGCTCTGGGTCGTCCCGCTTCCGAAGAGCAAGGTTGACGCTGAAGATGACGCGGATGACACGGACGACGGGCCACCAGTGAGGGCCGATGCCTCGTGACCAAGGAGGTGTACGTCAGCGACCTGACTAAACCCGGCGCCCCGACCAAGTTCGAGACCCTGCTCCAGGTCCAGCGAAAGGATCTCCGCAAGAAGAAGGCCGGCGGAGCCTACTTGGCGATGCGGCTGGGGGACCGCACGGGCTGGCTGGACGCCCGGTTGTGGGACAACGCGGAGGCGATCGCCGAGACGTTCGAAGAGAAGGACTTTGTACGCGTCAAGGGCCGCATCCACGAGTACAACGGCCAGCTTCAGATCTCTGTCCACAGAATGCGCCCGGTCGGGCCGGCACACTTGGACGTAGGGGACTTCCTTCCATGCACGGACCGCGACATCCAAGAAATGTACGCAGAATTGCTCGAAGCGATCGCGGAATTCCGGGACCCCCACCTCAAGCGTCTCATGCAGGGGATATTCCAAGATCCCGACATCAGGGCCCGCTTCCAGCGCGCCGCTGCCGCCAGCGGAATGCATCACGCCAAGGTCGGCGGCCTGCTGGAGCACGTCGTGAGCTGTCTGAGGATGGCCAAGCTTGTGGCTTCGCACTACGAGCAGATCGACCATGACCTGCTGTCGTCCGGCGTGCTGCTGCACGACTTCGGCAAGATATTCGAGATTTCGGTTGGGCGGGCCATCGAATACACCGACGAGGGTCGCCTATTGGGGCACATCGCGATGGGCAGCTCATGGATCGAGCGCCGCTGCGACGAGATCGAGGGCTTCCCCCGGCGCTTGAAGGTCCTGCTGCTGCACATGGTCCTGAGCCACCACGGCAAGCTAGAGTTCGGCTCCCCGAGGGAGCCCCTGTTTCCGGAAGCCCTTGCCCTGCACTACATCGACGACCTGGATTCGCGACTCGACATGATGCGGGAGGTCACCGGACAGATTTCCAGCGGGGTCTGGAGCCAGCGCCACCGTGGGTTGAGGCGCAACATTCTGGACCGCACTGCTTACCTGAAGGCAGAGAGGCCCCCGGCAGCGGAGGGCGTTGCAGCCGAGGAAGGCGGTACCGGGCCGTCCAAGGGCGGTCGCGACGATGGGGACCGGTCAGCGCCCCCACTTCCACCTCCTGCCGCCGCTCTGCCCGATTCCCCAGGCTTTCCGGCGCATGTGGGCCTGTTCCCGCCCCCGGGAACTGCCGAAGGCATCGCGGACTGAGCCCGCCGCCCGCAGACCAGCAAGGAGACCGATCGATGTCCAAAAAGGAGGCTTCAAACGCAGTTGACAGGACGGGCCCGTCGCTGCTGGGCAAAGTCGTGGCGGTCACCGGGTCGACCCAAGGCCTGGGTGAGGCGATCGCGCGGCTGGTTGCCGGACGGGGTGCCGCAGGGCTCGTCCTGACCGGCCGGTCCAGCCGACGCGGGCGGTCAGTCGCGGAATCGCTGACGTCAAGCCGATGCCGGGCCGTGTTCGAAGGCGGGGACTTGGCCAGCCCAGACACGTGCGCCAAGATTATCGGCCGGGCCGATGCAGAGTTCGGCAGGCTTGACGGCCTCGTGAACGCGGCTGCATGCACGGAGCGCGGAACGCTCGAGGACACGTCCGCGGAGCACTGGGACAAGATCATGGCGGTCAATCTGCGGGCGCCGTTCTTGCTGATGCAAGGGGCCGTGCGCATCATGCAGCGCGAACGTTCCGGCGGCAGCGTCGTGAATATCCAGAGCATGTCGGCCTATGGCGGCATTCCGAAACTGACCCCATACAGCGTCTCGAAGGGGGGGTTGTCCGTGCTGACAAAGAACGCCGCCCACTCGCAGCGGCACCACCGGATCCGCGTCAACGCCCTCAACATCGGCTGGATGGCCACCCCGGCCGAGCACGCAGTCCAAACGCTCGAGGGGCAGCCCGAGGACTGGCTTGAGACCGCAGACGCGGGTGCTCCTTTCGGCCGCATCCTGCGGCCCCGGGATGTAGCCGGGATGACGGCGTACCTGCTGAGCGACGAAGCCTCCATGATGACGGGTGCGGTCATGGACTTCGATCAGCACGTGATGGGGATCTACGCTCCATAGAGGGTCAACACCTACTCGCACCCGGGTAGGCACTAGGCCGGCGACGGGTGCGCCCCTGGCCGACATGGGGCAGTAAGGATCGGGTCCGTCCGCAAGGACTCCTTAGCATTCGCACGAATGCACCTCAAAACGCAACTGCGCTAGACTCTTGGCGGAGGACTTCCGAATGACAATCTGCCGCGCATGCTTTACATCGGTGCTCGCCTTGCTCCTGACCGTCTTGGTGTCTGTGCATCCCGCCTTCAGCCAAGCCGTCAGCGGGACCATCACAGGGGTCGTCACCGACCCGTCGAACGCCGCGATCGCCGGTGCCGCAATCACGATCACCAACGTCGAAACTTCCATCGCAACAAACCGCGAGACGGACGAGACCGGACGCTACGTGAACACCAACCTGCCTCCGGGAAACTACAGTGTCGCCATCGAAGCGACCGGATTCCAGCGCTTCGTGCAGGAGAACGTAGTGCTGCGGGTCGACCAGACCGTGCGCGTCGACCCCGTGCTGCAGCTCGGTGCGGTCACTGAGCAGGTAGTGGTCAGCGCGGCCCCGCCAATGCTCAAGAGCGAGAAGACCGACGTGGGATCGTACATCCCCGAGGATCAGCTGCAGGCACTCCCGAAGTTCGGGAACAACCTCAGCAAGCTGTACAACACCGTGCCGGGCGTGATCCAGAACTTCTTCCAGATCGGCATCGGCGAGAACCCCTCCGAATTCAACGCGACGTTGGTGAACGGGCAGTTCTTCGGCAACAGCGAGTACGAGGTTGACGGGATCACGAACACCGCCTACGGCTTCAGCGGCTTCCAGATCATCGTGCCGAACCAAGACTCGGTGTCGGAACTCAAGATCACGACCGCGTCCTTCGACCCGGAGTTCGGTTCCTCGGCCGGGATGGTCGCTCAGTATGTGACCAAGTCGGGCACGAACCAGGTGCACGGCTCTGCCTTCTGGTTCAACCGCAACAAGGCCACCTTCGCGTCTGACCCGTTCACCGAGAAGGTCCCGGGGACGGGGCCCAACGGCACAGGCACGGGACCGGCACCGTTCAACTGGAACCAGTTCGGCGGGAGCGTCGGGGGCCCGTTCGTCAAGAACAAGGTCTTCTGGTTCACGGACTACCAAGGCGTGGAGGGCACCCAGGGTGCGCAGCTGACCTCAACCGTGCCCAACGACGCGTTCCGCCAGGGCGACTTCAGCACGTGGCCCGACAACCCTGTCTTCGACCCCGCCAGTGGGATGGAGGGCGGCGGTCTCGGGCGCAGCCAGTTCCCCAACAACCAGATCCCCGCCTCCCGGGTGAGCCCTGTGGCCAACAACTTGCTCGGACTGCTACCGAGGGCCAACCTCAATCAAGACACCCAGCAGAACTTCAACGCGGGCGACAACGTCACAACGTGGTCCAGGCAGTGGGACATGCGCGTCGACTCCTCGGTGGGCACCTCCGGGATGGCGTTCGCGCGCTACACGCTGGCCCAGGTCTTCCTTGACAACCCCCCGCTGTTCGGCGCGGCCGCTGGCGGCCCGGCCGTCGGCGGGCTAAGCCCGCAGACCGGCGACTTCCGGATGCAGCACCTGTCCACGAATTACACGCACACGTTCTCGCCGACCTTCCTGACCGAGGTGCGCGCCGGATTCTCCCGCTTCAGGCTGGACGGCTACCAGTACGACGCCGGGCTGACGACGAACAGCGACGTCGGAATCCCGAACATCAACACCGACGACATCCTGACCCAAGGCCTAGCGGGGATCAACGTGCCCGGCCCTGTCGGCGGGTGGTCGATGGGAATCCTCCAAGGCGTTGGCATCCCCCGCCTGGACCGAACGACGACCCTTCAGTTCGTCAGCAACTCCACCGTCATCAAGGGGAGCCACCAGTTTCGATTCGGCGCGGACCTGCGCCGCACGGCCTTCGACTTCATCGCGGCCAACTTCAGTTCGCGGGGCCACTTCGACTTTCCAACCGCGATCACGGGAAGCCAGGACTTGGAGCAGATGGGCATGCGGTCGGGACTCGGCATGGGCTCGTTCCTGCTGGGCCAGCCCGGCTATTTCGCGCGGGTCGTCTTCGAGGACTACACAAGGGAGCGCGGCTGGCGGACATCCCTCTACTGGCAGGACACTTGGCGCATCAACTCGCGCCTCACCTTCAATTACGGCGCCCGCTACGATTTCATCGGCCCTGTGCACCCGGCCCAGGCTGGCGGCATCGCGAACTTCGACCCGAACACCGGGGACATCCTGCTGGCGGGCCTAGGGGACGTGGACATGCGCGCGGGCGTGAACCCCGACTGGAACAACATCGCGCCGCGCGGCGGCCTTGCCGTCAAGCTGACTGACAAGTCCGTCATTCGAGCGGGCTTCGGGCGGAGCTACTTCGCGTCGAACTACGGCGGGCTGTTCTACGCTATGACGAACCTCTACCCGATCACCGCACAGCAAGAAGAACGGGCTGCGAACAGCTACGTGCCTGTGTTCCCGATCGAGCAGGGCCCGCCGCCGTCTCCCGCCCTGCAGCTGCCGGACTCGGGGAGACTGGAGGCTCCGGAGGGCGTCCTGCTGCGGCACCGGCCCAGAGACAACGCCACCGAGTACATCGACTCCTGGAACCTATTCATCGAGCACCAGTTCGCCCAGGACTGGAAGGTCTCCCTAGGGTACGTCGGCAGCGTCGGCCGCAAGCTCTGGTGGAACCACGACATGAATGCGGCACCGGCAAGCCCGGATCCGGACAGGCTCTCGCGCCGACCCCTCCAACGCTCCATCGGCTATGGCTCGCGCGTCAGCAACGGCTGCAATTGCGCCAACTCCTCGTACAACGCCCTGCAGTTCGTAGTGGAGAAGCGCTACTCGAAGGGCTACTCCCTGACGTCCTCGTTCACGTGGGCCAAGGCTTTGGACGGCCAACTTGGCGGTTTCGGCTGGGGCGATCAGGGCGCCAACCCGCACGACCGAAAGGGCGGCTATGGCATCTCGCCCTACAACCGGGCCGTGGTCTGGGTGCTCTCGCACAACTGGGAGCTGCCGTTCGGCAAGGGGCGCAGGTTCGCCTCCAACGCGCCGGCGGCCTTGGACGCGGTCATCGGCGGGTGGCAGTTCAACGGGGTAACGACGCTCGAGACAGGCTTCGCATTCTCCCCGACCGGCACGACCAGTCCCCACAATGGAGACTTCGGAAACCGACCGGATCGGATCGGGGACGGAAAGCTATCGAACCCGACGCGCAACCGCTGGTTTGACGTCAGCGCCTTCACGAGCGGGCCCTTCGGCGTATGGGGCAATGCCGGTCGCGGAATCCTGAGGGGACCGCCACTGATCGGAACGGACTGGTCCTTCTGGAAGGAGTTCGTCTTCAAGGAAGACTACAGGCTGCAGATCCGTTGGGAGAACTTCAACTTCATCAACTACACCAATCTCGGCCCTCCAGTGTCCAATATCACGGCACCGAACGCGGGGTCGATCAACGGCCTTGCCGGCTCGACGAGCGTGAACCCGGTCACCGTACCGATGCGCCGGATGCAATTCGGCATCCGGCTGCAATTCTGACCTCACGCGCAGCCGAGCATCTGGTGGCGGGCGGCCAAAGCCGTGCCGCCCGCCTCGTGCCGGTGCGCCCGATCCTGGCGGCATGCGCCAGTGCCCTGCTGTGGCTGGCGCCTTGGGCGCGGGCCGAGCCTGCCGCAGAGCAGTTTGCCCTGCCGGATGCGTCCCGCCCCGTCAGGCCAATCGATCAACTCGCCGAGAAAGCAGCCGCGTCGGGGGACGCCTACCCCGCCGAAGCGGCCGCAGAGCAGCTACATGCCAGCCTCCGTTCGCTGGGCGAGGCATTCAGGTCTGGCGACATTGGGGCGGCCGAGATTCTATCGGACGAGCTCCTGGGACGGCCGCCGGGACGGCCGAGCCGTGAGGGGACTGTCGTCGGGCTCAAGACTTGGAATGCGCATGCCGCAGAGTCGCCGGTGCTGGACCGGGATCGCTTCCTCGCACGGATTGGTCACACGCTATCGCAATTCGAGCGAATCCACGGGGCAGAGTTCCACATCACGGAAGTCTCGGTCAGCCCTGCTGATTCTGGGCAGCAGGCCAAGACGAGGGTCCACTTCGAATTGACTGGCCCCGCCGGCAGCGACGGCAGGGCGCAGATGGTCGGCGACTGGTCTATGGCCTGGGCACAGTCCGGTGGATCGTGGCAAGTTCGGGAGTGGCACTGGGACCGGACAGCGTGGGCGGCGGCGGAGCAGGCCTTGTTCACGGACATCACCGAGGAAGCCCTCGGCAAGAATGCTTCGTACCGGCAGCAACTCCTGCCAGGCGTGGACGAATGGCGCTCGTCCACAGACGCGGCGCTGGGCATCGACGTGTTTGGACATCACGGCGTCAGCCTCGGGGACGTCGACGGCGACGGTGACGCGGATCTCTACATCAGCCAGCCGTCAGGCCTGCCCAACCGGCTGCTGCGCAACGACGGGAATCTGCAGTTCACCGACTTGACCGATGTGTCGGGAACAGGCGCTCTCGACAGCACGTCCATGTCAGTCATCGCCGATGTGGACAACGACGGCGATCAGGATCTCGTGCTAGTCGGGGCGTCGAAGCCGATGCTGCTGCGCAATGACGGCACCGGTCGGTTTCAGATCGCTCCAAGCGCGTTCCGCTTCGCGACCCCGAGCCGGGCCCAGCTGACTTCGGCCGCAATGGCCGACTACGACCGTGACGGCAACCTGGACCTGTACGTGTGCGCATACCGCCATCAGGGCGCTGGCAGCGCTCACGGGCCTCCTGCCCCGTATCACGACGCGAACAACGGCCCGGCCAATGTCCTGTTCCGCAACCGCGGGGACGGCACCTTCGAGGACACAACTCGGTCCAGCGGGATGGACCACAACAACCGCAGATTCAGCTTCGCCGCGTCGTGGGGAGACTTCGACTCTGACGGGTGGCCGGACCTGTACGTCGCGAACGACTTCGGCCGCAACAATCTCTACCGAAATCAGGGTGACGGGACATTCTCCGATGTAGCTGCGAGTGCCGGTGTCGAGGACATCGGCGCGGGCATGAGTGTCGCTTGGCTGGACCACGACCTTGACGGCAGGCTGGACCTCTATGTGGGCAACATGTGGTCGTCGGCTGGCCAGAGGATCACCGACGAGCCGGCGTTCCAGCCGGCAGACGGCCCAAATTCGCTCGCCAGCTATCGGCGCCACGCCAAAGGGAACTCCCTGTTCCGCGGCGTGGCCGGGGAGTCGTTTGAGGACGTCTCGGCACTCTCGGGCACGGCTGCCGGCCGATGGGCATGGAGCAGCGACGCGTTGGACTTGAACGGCGACGGTTACGACGAGATCTACATCGCCAACGGCTACATCACGAACTCCGAGACCCAAGATCTGTGAAGCTTCTTCTGGCGGCAAGTTGTGCCGCTCTCACCGCAGCGAGACGGAATTGACGACGGCTACGAGGCCGGGTGGGCTGCTATCTCGGAGTGGATCGAGGGTGACGGCTCGTGGAGCGGGCGAGAGCGGAACGTCTGCTATCTGAACAACCGCGATGGCACGTTTGCGGACATCTCCGCTGCGAGCGGGCTTGATTTCATCGAGGACGGTAGGTCCTTCGCCTTCGGCGACTTGGACGGGGACGGCGACCTGGATCTAGCGATTAAGTCGCGCAATTCTCCAGGCCTGAGGATCGTGCGCAACGACTGGCCGGCTGGGCGATCAGCAACTGTACGGCTGAGGGGCACCGGGTCCAACCGCGATGGCATAGGTGCCGAAGTACGTGTCCGGGTCGGCGGGCTCGAAATCCGAAGGACGGTCCGTGCAGGGTCGGGATTCCTCTCGCAGCACGCCAAGGAGCTGCACTTCGGGCTCGGCGGGCGTTCGCGGGCCGAGGAGCTGCGAGTCCGCTGGCCGTCGGGGACGGAACAGGTCTTCCCGGGCTTCCCTGCGGGAATGCAAGTCACGGTTGTCGAAGGCTCCGGCCAGCTGCGCCTAAAGCGATTGGCGGCTGGACGTGCGGAGGGGAGCCAAGATGGCCCAGCCACTGACCAATTTGGAGGAACCACCGCAGAACGGGGGAATGGGACCTGGCTTGTGGAACCCGTCCCCGCACCGGCGTGGGATCTCAAGGCCCTAGACGGCTCGACGCAAACCTTGGAGCAGCACGGCAGTTCGGCTCTGCTGCTCAACATCTGGGCGAGCTGGTGCCCACCGTGCCGGGCCGAGCTGCGCGACATCCAGCATGGTTTGGGCCGTCTGGCCGAATCTGGAGTCGGCGTGGTGGCGATCTCGGTGGACGAGGCTGCTGACGAGGAGGCGGTCCGGTCCATCGTTGGTGCAGAGGGCCTCTCGTTCCCGGTGTTGCTCGCTGACGTCCGGTTTCGGGCAGCGTACACCACCCTCGTCCGAAGCCTGCTGGCCCGCCGCACCGAACTCGGCATCCCCACCAGTTTCTTGCTCAACGGCGAGGGGCTGATCGAGAAGGTGTACCTCGGCCGTGTCACAGCCGACCAGATTGCTTCGGACGCAAGCCACATTGGCGAGTCGGCGGCGTCACGCCTTGCGAGGGCCCTTCCCTTCCCTGGCCAGTTCTTCGAGTCACGGCCCGTGCGGGACTACACGCGGCTCGGCGCAGAGCTGCTGGACGTCAGCCTGCCGGACTTGGCAGTGCCCTACCTGCGCAAGGCGATCCAGCAACGGCCCTCCCTCGGTTCCGCGCACTACGATCTCGGCACGGCATACGCCGCCACCGCCCAACTCGAGACCGCCCGGAGATCCTTCGAGACCGCCATCTCGTTGAGCCCGGAACACGCGCAGGCCCACAACAGTTTGGGCGTTGTGCTCGGGAGAATGGGGCGCCACGGCGACGCTGCGGAGCGATTCCGGAAAGCGCTCGCCGTTCAACCCAACTACCCCAAAGCAATCGCGAATCTAGCCAGCGCCCTCGAGCGGGCCGGGGATGCGGCTCTGGCCGCTGACACGCTCGAGAGGGGCGCACTTGCCAATCCGCGCGACACGGGGCTCGTGAACCGACTGGGATCGCTGCTGGCCCGGACTGGAGATCTGACACGGGCGGGGGCCTGGTTCAAGGAGGCCCTAGCCCGGTCTGGCGAAGACCCCGAGACGCTAACGAACCTTGCACTGCTCGAAGCCCAGAAGGGAAACCTGAACACGGCGGAGGAACAGCTGCTAGACCTCATCGACAATCACGGTAGACGCGCCGCTGCGCACATCGCGCTCGCACGAGTCCAGATCGCATTGGGCAACATCGAGGGCGCACGCGCAACCCTAGCCGAACTGGTGGAGAGGGAGCCCACCCACGAGACAGCGCGCCAATTGCTGGCGAGCCTCAGCGAATAGGGGAGGGACTTCGCGGGCGGAGGCGGAGCGCTGGTGCGGCGGAGTTAGCCCAGTGGGGGCGAGACTTCCCGAGGGCATCCCAGAAAACGCCTCTGGCGTCCATCAGAAGTTCGACCGGGCCTGCTAGGCTGCCGGGCCGAGGCTTTGGTCGAAGATCCGCTACAGAACCGCGGGCGGCTCGGTGACTCACGCTTCGGGAAGTCCGCTCAACCGGGAACGTGCAGGTGCGTCAAGGACGAGTTTGTCGAAGCACCCTGGCTATCTCTGGACGCCGACGAGAATGGCGACGAGGTCCTCGATCGGATTGAGGCCGGGGCTATGGCCGATCGGCTACTGGCACTGACAACCGTCGTGGACACCGATGCGGGGCGAAATGAAGTCCTCTGGCGGCTCGGACCTAGGAATGCCTCCTAGGCACCGGCCGGGCCAAGGCCTGGCGCACCACTTCGAGACGGACCGTGCCGCGCCGGACCGTAACCGGACTCTTGGACCGCGGGCGTTCCGCTCACACCAGCACGGCAAGCGCGTGCGTCAAGTGCAATAGTCGCGGGGGCCTCCGTAGAAGCAGAAGGCGCACCCGAGGAAGTCGCCCTTCCCGAGGATGCCGAGTGTCCTGTGGGATGAAACGGGCGTGGCAGGACCGGATCGCCTCCCGTGCGGTCGAAGGCCCCAGCAGGGACCGGCCCTCTCAGGCAAACAGTCCGGATGCCCAGCCGGTCAGATTCGATACCACTCAATCCGAGAGAAACTCAAATGGCCTCCTGGGCATCGGCATGATTGGGGACGCGTCTGGCTGATCAGCCGCGTCGGTGCAGGAAGGCAGCAGACTGCTTCGCCCAGCAGAGCCCTTAGCACGCCGGCGTGCGACCGTCAGGCGCGGCTGGAAAGCGATACCCGACCCAGCAACCCGGACGGTCGTCCGTCAGGTGCGTCGTGGCCTCCCAATGACACTAGCGTCGGCCAACCAGGTCTCAGCGCACCACATGAGTCCGGCGGCAAACCGAGCGGATCCGGGACTTCGAACTATAGTCGAGGCCCCTACTCGTGATCGGCCCGTCCACATACTGTCGAAAGACACCGACGTTTGACGGTTCAGTTGGATGGCGACTGGGCCCGGACGAACTCGCCGCCGCTAGCGGCTCGGTGGTTCAGGCTGTTACGGACGGTTGGCCTCGACAGAGCGCATTGGGCCACTCCTTGGCGCGGAACGACCGTTCAGGCCGCCGCGCGCTCTTGCGAGCGGCGGGCCTGGGCCAAGTCGTGGTCTGTCTGGAGATCCAGCCAGAGATCGGCACGGGTGTTCCACGCCGATTCCATGCTCAGCGCCAAGGCAGTAGTGATCGGCGCTTCACCGTCAAGCACACGCTCCAGTTCGGTGCGCTCGACGCCCAACTGCTCGGCGGCCTCGGGGATGGTCCGCGGATCCTCGAAGCGGATGCTACGCAGGATTTTCCCAGGATGGGGCGAGTTGTAGCGCACCCGATTCACCGTTGCCCGCAGTTCCTCCGGTGCGAGTGCTTGGACCCATTCCCCCATGTCGCTCGCCTAGCTCTGATGGTAGTCGACTACCTCTACATCATACGCGTTGCCGTCCCGGAAGCGAAAGACGATGCGCAGGTTCGCGGACACTTCAATAGCAGAGAAGCCCTTACGGTCGCCGACCAATCGATGCACGCGTACCCCTGCTGTACGGAGGTCCTCTGGCGATGTGCCGCGATCCAGAAGCTTCAGCAGATAGTCGATTTTCTCGGCGTAGCTGGCGGGGAGCCGGCGACGATCGCCACCCAGGAATCTCTTGGTGGCACGGTTGCCGAACGATCGAATTCCCACGTTCCAAGCGTAGCTATCTCCCGTGTCTAGGGCACTTCAGGACCAAGGGCTGTCTTCGTGAGGGCTTTCTGCTCTGTCACGAGGCCGGAACGCCCTATCACCACCGCGCTGTGGACCACGTCACGGGGTCCCAACTCGTCCGTCGGGGGAGGCAATGTCTTGGTGCGGGTGTTGAAGGCGCCGGTCCGCTGCGCGCACCGTCGGGCAATTCGACCGAAGCTGCCCATACGGCACGCCACCGGCCTACTCAAGGGACCCGGTGGGTAGTTCCTGCTGCGGGAGCGGCGCCAGCTGTCGAGCCGGGAAACGGGCACGGAATCCAGCACGCTCCATCGCTCCTGCGAATTGCCCGGTTGCAAGTCCGCCTCGAAGATCGGTTCCAGCACCAACGTGGCCGCCTCCTGTGCATCCTAGTCCCGGCTGCACGGCATGTCCGACGGGCAGGACTTCTCGGGCTCCTTCGTTGGGATCAGCACCTGCCGGGCCATCAATGACATTCGCATAAGGGTTCGTGAGTAATCCGTCGAAGGAGCCCGCAACCCGGCTGTCTGGGCTGGCGCAGCGCCGAGGCCCGGATCGCCGCGGTTGCGCCCCCGGGTGCGACAGAGGTAACTGCGGGTCTCGCCCCTATGATTGGGAGGAACGCCTGATGCCCGACACCCCACCCCCACAGCCGGACTCCAAGCGCCTGTTCGACGTGCTCCTGAGCATGAACATGGATCCGGGCAGCGCCTATACTTTCATTCAGGCAGGAGGTCGGGAACATGGCCGCAGCCAACCTCATCGCCCGGTTCGAGTCCAAGCTTGAGGCTCAGAACTCCAAACTGGAGGCCCAAAACTCCAAGATCGAAGCCCAGAACGCCCAGTTCGCCTCAATCCGCTGGATCATGGGCATCGGATTCACCCTGCTGGCTCTGCTCATAACCCTGCTGCGATTCCTCGGCTGAGGCCGGCCGGGCCCTGATTGGGCCTCCCAGCCAAATCTGCCGCATAACCCGGCGCGGTCTCCACTTGCTTAGAAGCTCAAACGCGGGCTCGGCGGATTCCGGGGGGCCATCACGCCTGTGGCGGTCGCCCCTCCCCCATCATCCGCCGCTGGCTGTCGTGCACGTCCGGAGGAGATCTTCGATCTGGGGCACAGTGTGCGATTGCCTTACTGGAATCCGAGGCATACGGCGTTTTGGGCCTCGACGCCTCCGGCCAAGTACGCACGTGCCGCCAGTACTCCAAGGCCACGCTGCTGGCGATGACGTCCACAACGAGTCACGGCCACATCGGCATGAAGGCCTGCCGCGGCGCACATCATCTCGGTCAACACTGGCGGCCCAGAAGCGCCACGTGCGGCTGATGCGGCCCAAGTACGTCAAGCCTTTCGTGAAGCTCGACAACAACGCACCCCAAGGCCGTGACACGGCTTACCGAGGGTCCTTACCGTGCCAGAGAGCCCGGCCCGAAAGGATCGCTCCCTAAGAAAAGCCAAGATAGGCGACGCCGTGAAAGGCACCAACAGGAGAACGAAGCCTGATTGAAGTTCCTGGCGGAGCTTGGATTCGGCCTGTGAGATGAGTTGAGCCCAGCCACCCGACTTGCGGCCCTTGCACGCACGGAGTGCCGTCCGGAAGCTCGGCAGGGCGTGCCATTGCGAAACCGGGGTCTGTCGTCGTCGAACTCGGACAGTTAGCCGGCCGGATGCCTTCTGCGACCGATGTGCCCAAGGGTGATCTGGATGTTCGTGCTTTTTCACGACGATATTCGTAGCTGACGTTCCTTCTGCCGCCACAGACAGGACCTTGACAGTGGGAGGCATCAGGCGGGTGGCTGGTGCGTCGGGCAACGTGAATTCCCTATTTCGAACTTGGAGCGGTCTTGACCGTCGCGAATGAAGGTTTGCTCCCGCCAGCGTCGTCCTTATGGGTCACCCGCAAGTCAAATGCGGTAGCGGGTGTGAGATCAACAAGTGAGCACCTGCTGAAGGGCGTCTCGAACACTGGACTCCACCCCTTTGTTCCCGACTCCCTGATGCGGACGACGGAAGTAACTGTTGGATTCAATCTGGCTTCGAGTGTTCGCCCGAGCCTGTTGCTGAGAGATACGGAGATCGTATTGCCGTCCCACTCGAGTAAGGGATTCTCGGTCCGGATCGACATCCGCTGGTCCATGGTCTTGTAGTCTCGACCCAGTGGAGGCGCAACTTGATCCGCAAGGATGCGGTCCAGGACGAGCACGGATCTCAATGGTATGAACACGCGTATGGCCGTCGCACGGTTAGCACGGGCAAGAGACAGATGGCTATCCTGCAACATACCGCGTGATTGCTAATAGGCAAGCGCCGAATGGAAATGCCGACCATTTGATGGGATCTCGTCTCCGGCCTCCTTGGAGAACTGGCCAGTGCAAAGTTCCGTCTCGAAGTCGTGAGCGCCCACTTGGTTGTAAACCTGGCACAGCGTTTCTCGTCCGGCAGTACGAAGGACATCGAACAGCTTGGCCAAGTGGGGGTTGTCCGTGTTGGAAGGAAGGACATCTTCGCTTCGGCTGAGGAAACTCAGCACACGGAACGAATGGACGTAGGCGAGACCGAGGTTCGTCGTCGCGGAAACGCATGCGCCGACGTGCCGGACGGCAACGCTAGGCGGCAGTCCCGCCAACTTGCGCGCGACATGGTCGGGGGTGGCAGGCCTACCGTCTTGGTTGGTCCAAAGTTCACGAAAGCCGTCGATCGCCTGCAGCACAGGATCAAGGGTTTCGACGACCGCCTCGAGCAACGAAATCACCATTTCGTATAGGAACGGCACATGCCGGTGAAGTGGGTGGGTGTCAGCTCTCGGCATGGCTACCGGACCTCGCGTCTCCAAGCACAGCCTCTGTGGCTCTAGGACACGCGCGTGGGCACGAATCGGACGGCGTTGGACCGCGCGACGCTTCCACGTCCATCGAATCCTCGAGAACAGACTGATCTTCCCAGCATTGCCGTTGGCTCTCGTCCCGCACTGTAGCCTAGTCGGACACTCCTCGCCGGGTGCGTTCTGCTGCACTGGGTGTGATGCCGAGCAGCATCCGAAGGAATCGTCTCGGCCCTTGCTTCTCGCGAGAACCTACTTGAACCGGAGCGCGAGCGACGTCACAGACATCCTGTGCACCCAGTTCGATTCAAGCATCACATCCAGTCACATGACCAGCAGAAGTACAGCGAAAAGGTCCGGCCTGATCAACCTTACGAACTTTCGCAATTTCTGATCGGAGCGTTCTGGCCCGACGAAGGCTGGCGCCGCGGACGCCAGCCGGCCAGTGGACCCCAAGGAATCGAGTACTGTGCCTGTCAAACAGCGACCGTGTTCGGCGTCGCGAAGCACCGAATCGGTGATGGCGTCGGGACTTCTTTGTAGTGTTCAGAACCGCAGGTACGTGCGCAGCCCGGAGGCCAGGTGCCGGGCGTAGCTGCGCGATCGCTTTTCGACGTGCTCGTTGGGAATGGCACCTGCCGCACCACCGGAGGCAGTAGGCGTTCGTTCTCACCTCACCGAACATTCCCCCCAGCCATCGGCTCGCGCACTGCGCCTAGACCTGCTCAAGGGTTTCGCGGTGCAGGGCGCGCTGTGTCGGTGGGCCCTGTGCCACCCGACTTGCGGCAGGTCTGCTCGCCACGCTTTGCCGCTCAGCGTATATACCCGGAGAGTCGGGGAGGCCCCAACACTGCCCTCTCCGCGGCCCGCTCTCCCTTCAAGGAGTCTTGCCCTGCGGACTCGCTGAACCGCTTGGTCGACCATTCTTCGTCGCAGTGGTTTGGGCCCCACACCGCCACCCCCTCGAATTGGTCCGATTGCCAGCGACCGGAGCAACAGCTATCGGGCGGGATTCGCACCCATTGGGGAACTGCGCCTTCCCGTCTCGCACCCAATACATGGGCCGGACCCAAACCTGGCCGCGGATGGATTGGGCCATAATCTGCATAGGCCCGACAGGGAACATCCGTGCGGAACGTCGCAGGAGGATTGATGCTGACAGCAGCCATGACAGCCGGGCTGCTGTGTGCCCAAGCGCAAGAGCCGATTGGCCATGAGCCGCTTCAGGACTTGCTGCGGCAGGCCAGCCGAGCGCTCGCTGACCACCGCTACGACGATGCCGCCCGTGATTTCGAGAAGGCCCTCGCGGTTCAGCCTCGCCTCGCCGCCGCCCATGCGAACTTGGGAGTGGCACGGTACCTGCTGGGGGACTTCGACCGTGCATCTTCAGCTTTTCGGCGCGCCCTCGAAGTCTCGCCCTCAATGCCGAATGCGGAACTCTATCTGGGCCTGAGCGAGGCCCGGGCGGGCCGCGTCGAATCGGCGATGGGCCCGCTGTCCAGGGGATTCTGGAATGCCAGCGACGACCCTTGGCGCCTCCAGTCGGGAATCCTGCTGGCCGAGCTCTACGCAGCTCGAGGCAACCACGACCAGCTCGTCCGTGTGGTCAGTGCCCTGAGGAAGGCCTTTCCTGACGACTCCGAAGTGCTCTATCTGGCCTATCGGCTGCACTCGGACCTGGCTGCGGGGGCGCTTGCGGACCTGGTCCGAGAAGCACCCCAGTCTGCCAGGCTGCACCAAGTGACAGCGGAGCTGCTCGTGAGCGAGGGCGACTTCCCACGAGCGGTGCGGCAGTATCGGAAAGCCTTGTCGATCGACCCCAACCTGTCTGGCGCCAACCGCGCATTGGCGGTGGCCATCCTGAACAGCAATCCCGACGAGGCTCTGACGGCGGAGGCTGAGGAATCTCTCGAACGGGAACTGCGCCTCAACCCGCGCGACGCCGAGTCCCTCTACCAGCTGGGCGAGATCGCTTGGCGCCGGGGCCAACAGGAAGCAGCGCTGGAGCGGTACCGTAGCGCTGTCGAAATGGGCCCGCAGTTCGCCGAAGGCCGCATAGCCCTAGGAAAGGCCCTGCTGGCAGTCGGACAGCCCAAGATCGCGGCTGGCCACCTTGAGACCGCGGTGCGTATCGACCCGGAGAACGAGACGGCGCGCTACCGCCTTGCGCAGGCTTACCGGCAGCTGGGCCGGATTGAGGAATCCGCTGAAGAGCTGCGGCAGTTCCAGCGCATCCGCAGCGCTTCGGAATCCCTGAGCGCGATCTATCGCCAAGTGCAACGGGGTACCGCCCCAGCCGGTGCTCCCGACACGCGGAGTTCCGAGTGAGCTTCGTGTCCCTTCTACGCAGTCCCTTTGGACGCGGAAGACGACTGGGCGCTGCAGGCGTCATCTCTATAACCGTCGCCCTAGCCGGGACTGCCGCCCGGGGCCAGCAGGCACCAGACGAGGCCCTTCGGGAGGTTTACTTGAGCGCCGAGGCTGCATTCCGTGACCAGCGATTGGGAGAGGCTGCAGAGGGCTACGCGAAGCTAGCCGAACTGACGCCCGGCACGGCCGAGGTCCATGCCAAGCTGGGCCTGATCCACTACCTCCAAGGACGCTTCAATGAGGCAGTTCCCTCGCTGCGGAGGGCGCTGGAGCTGAAGCCGAGCCTCCCGAACGTGAAGCCGCTCTTGGCGGTCTCCCTTTCAGGCGCCGGCCGGCACTCCGAGGCAGTTCCGGGCTTGGAGGCCGGATTCGCCGACCCCGCAAATGGCGATTTGCGTCGCCTCATTGGTCTGGAACTGCAACGGAGCTATGTGGCCCTCGATTGGACTGACCAAGCTGCACGTGTCGTCGGAGAACTTGGCAAGGCCTATCCGGACGACCCGGAGGTTCTCTATCACGTGGGTCGATTCCACGCCGACATGGCGACGTCGGCCATGCAGAAGCTCCTGAGAGTGGCGCCAGAATCGGTCTGGGGCCACCAAGCATCGGGCGACGCACTGGAGAGCCTGGGCAATCACGCGTTGGCAATCGTGGAGTACCGCAAGGCGCTGGAGAAGCAGCCGAGCCAGCCCGGTGTGCACTACAGCATCGGTATGGCAATCCAGTCCAGCGCAGGTGCAGCGGGAGATGACGACGACGCCATGGAGGCATTCCGAGAAGAACTGCGGATCGACCCGTCGAACGCTCTGGCCGCCTACGAGCTAGGCGAGATCCTACGCAAGCGCGCGCAGATGGAAGAAGCCCGGATGTACTTCTTGCAAGCAGTGGACAGTCGGCCTGAGTTCGGCCTCGGAAGGATCGGTCTCGGGCGAGTCCTAAGAGAGCTCGAACTCCCGGCTCAGGCGCGGCCGCACTTGGAGAAAGCCGTCGAGGTCGCCCCCGAGAACGAAGTTGCCCGGTACCAGCTTGCTCTCGTATATCGCGCCCTCGGCGACATCGGCGCGGCCGAGCGGGAGATGGGCGAGTTTCAGCGCCTGCAAGACGAGGCGAAGTAGCCAGGTCTGTGGCAATGCCCCAATCCCGGCGGACGCAATCCGCTTCCTCGTACGAGCGTGCCGATCAGCCGGAGGTCCGGCGGGCCGCGAT
The DNA here is from genome assembly GCA_028819235.1 of Bryobacterales bacterium. Classification (GTDB taxonomy): domain Bacteria; phylum Acidobacteriota; class Terriglobia; order Bryobacterales; family UBA6623; genus VXMF01. Next base: position 25,122 of record JAPPMC010000087.1, on the reverse strand, counting down.
ATCGCATAAGCCATCAGGCGCCAACATGAGCCGCAGGGCACTGCTAGCCGGGATCTGGATGCTAGCTGCGCAATACGCAACTTCCGCGGACACGGGAAGCGAGTGTCAATCCTGCCATCCGAAGGAGGTCGCCAGCTATCTGCAAACGGGCATGGGCAACTCAATCCGGCCGGCAACGCTTGAGATGGCGGGAGAGTTCGAGCACGGCTATTCCGGATCCTCATTCCGGATTATTGGCTCGGCGGAGGGTATGCAGCAGTCGGTGGAGAGAGACGGCGCGGTGGGTGAGTACGCGATTGAGCATGTCATCGGATCCGGCAACGCCGCATTCGGCTTTCTGGTGCGAATCGGGGACTACCTGTACCAGTCCCCAGTTTCGTACTACACGAAGCGCGGCCGCTGGGACATGGCGCCGGGCTTTGAGCGCCATCCCGCGCCAGACTTCGACCGTCCCGTGCTCCACGAGTGCGTATGGTGCCATGCCGGCAGGCCGAACCCGGTAGCCGGCACCCAGAACCGCTACGGGGAGCCCGCGCTGCATGCGCAGGTCATCTCCTGCGACCGCTGCCACGGGCCCGCATTGGACCATTTGTCCTTGCCTTCAGCGGAGACGATCGTGAACCCGGCCAAGCTGGCTCCCGAGAGACGGGACAGCGTCTGCGAGCAATGTCACCTCGGTGGGGAGGAGCGCGTACTCAACCCGGGCCGGACGTTTGGAGACTTCCAGCCTGGGATGCTGCTCGAGGAAGTGTTCTCTGTCTATCTGGACGACTTCGGCGGCCCTCGTGCTGGCCGGTTCAAGGTTGTCGGTCATGCAGAGCAGCTCAAGCTGAGCAAATGTCACCAAGCATCGGGCGACGAGATGTGGTGCGGGACGTGTCATGACCCGCACGCGGCCGAAGATTCGGCCTCTGACAAGTACGGCCAGATATGTATGGGATGTCACCAAGAGGGACTGATGCAACGGCACCCTCCGCGCACAGACGGCTGTGTAGACTGCCACATGGTTCGCCGACCGTCGTTCGACAGCGGCCACAGCGCATTCACGGACCACCTCATCGCCCGGATACCGACTGAGGACGGTGCGGACGGCCCGCCGGCCGAACGGATCCGGGCCTGGAGGGAGCCCGCCTCCCCTTCCTTGGCTCAGCGCAACGCCGGTCTGGCGTACCTGCGCTTGGGCCGTCGCCGGGGGCGCGACGACTTCATGGACGAGGGTGCCTCGCTTCTGGCGCGCCTTGCCCAGAGGGACGAACTTGATGCCGAGGGGCTCGAAGAGCTGGGCAGCGCCCTGCTCGCCAAGCGGGCGCCACCGGAGGCGGGCCTCACCGACCTGGCCAAGGACCTTTTGGCACGCGCACTCCAGACGGCCCCGAACACCCCTGCGCGTCTCCGCACGATGGCGGCTGCCGAATGGCAGACCGGCAATGTCCCAAACGCTACTGACCTTCTCCACAGGGCCATCGCGCTGGACCCGCAGAATCGGGCCGGGTACCAAGTCTTGGCAAGAATCCATGAGGAGAGAGGCGACGTCCAAGCCGCCGCGGAAGCGTGGGAAGGCTACCTCCGATACGTGGGCCAAAGCCTCTTCGCAAGGCATGAGCTGGAGTCCCTTCGCCGACGCCAGCGCAACACTGCTCCCTGACCAGGTGGCGAGTTCGCGTTCGGCGCATCGCTGGCGACCGCGTCACACCGGGTTACCCGACGGCACGATCAATCGGAAACACCCTCGCCTTCGGTCAGGGTCGCCACAGTGCCGGCCTGAAGCGGCCCGAAAGACTCTTGCAGTCCGCTCGGCCAGCGCACTCGGGCACGCTTCGCTTGCGTTTCCTCCCCGAGTCCGAAATGAAGCCGGGAGTCATTGTGGGAGAGATAGCTTCCACCGCTGCGGACCTCGTCGATCTGCGTCGCGCCGCCGGCCTCCAGCGTGACTTGGGCCCCGACGGCGCCGCGGTTCGAGGTCGTCCCTACCAGATCCAGCAGAAGCCAGTTTCCCTGTGGCGACGTGTTCCGCAGCAGATTCGGCGCAGCGTCGAGATTATTGACCACGATCTCCAGGGAACCATCGTTGTCGAGATCCCCGAATGCTGCCCCGCGAGCGGAGGACGGCGAGGTTACTCCGGGACCGGAGCTCTCCGAGACATCGATGAAGGCCCCGTTGCGGATGTTCCAGTACACGAGCTTGCCTTGTCGGTAGGGGCTGGCCGACTCCAGCTGGTCGATGGACGGATACACATGGCTGTTGACCATGAAGATGTCCTTCCAGCCGTCGTGGTCAATATCGATGAACCCGACACCCCAACCGAGGTAGTTGGTGTGGACTCCAAGTCCTGCACGGTAGGAGACATCCGTGAAGAACCCGCGGCCATCGTTTCGGTACAGCGACGGCACATCGTCTGAGAAGTTGGTCTTGGCGATGTCGAGCCGGCCATCGCGGTTGAAGTCTGCGGCTGATACTCCCATGCCGGCCTGCTCTTGGCCGTTCTCGTTGAGGGCCGTTCCGGACAGCAGCCCGACCTCCTCGAAGCGCTCGCCGGCGTCGTTGCGAAACAGCATGCTGGGGGTAGAGTCGGCTGCGACGTACACATCGGTCCAGCCGTCGCCGTCGGCGTCGAGCGTCAGGACTCCAAGCCCGTAGCGGTCCACGGCACCGCCCACGCCGCCAGTAACCGAGACGTCCTCAAACCGGCCCGAACCAGTGTTTCGGTACAGGATCGTCGACTCCCCGGGCAGTCCGCGCGGACCGCACAGGACGGCCAAGCCCTTGTAGCGGCAAAAGTTGCTCTGGCCAGGCTCGGGCGTCCTGTCCAAGTCCAGGTCAACATAGTTGGCCACGACCAGATCGAGGTTCCCGTCGCGGTCGTAGTCGACGAAGGCGCAGCCGGTGCCCCAGCGGCGGCCGGATGTCGGTAGGCCGGCGTCGGCGGTGACCTCGACGAAGCGCTTGCCGCCCTCGTTCCTATAGAGCAAGTCCGGACCGTAGTGGGTGACCAAGAGGTCGTCGTAGCCGTCGTTGTCGTAGTCACCGACGCATGCGCCCTGCCCCCAGCCGGTGCTGGCAAGACCGACCGCCTCGGTCACGTCCTCGAATCGGAGACGGCCCAGATTGCGAAACAGGCGGCTCGTCGGCCATTGCTCGCCTTCGCTCAGGATCCACGGCCTCGCATTCACCAGAAGAATGTCGGTGAGCCCGTCGGCATCGAAATCGAACAGGGCGACACCGCTTCCCGTCACCTCAAGGATGTAGCGCTTGCCGGTCGGCTCGCCGGCTACGTGGCGGAATTCAAGGCCGGCGGACTCGGCAATGTCCTCATAATGGATTGCGGGTCGGGGCAGGTCCGTCTGGGCCAGCGGCGAGGAGCGGGGAGAACGGCCGAGTGAGGCGACACCCTGCGGGTGTGCCGAAGGGCCAACGGCGACGCCGATCAGGAGGGAAAAGCCGACCGGGAACGCCAAGCCACGCAGCGGACATGCCATCACTCGTCGGAACACGGCCGTCCCCGGATTGGTGCCTGGTGGAGCATGTTACACCTCTCCGCGCAGGCGCTGCAGCGCCCAGCAGGACAGTCTACCGCCCGCCATCGAGCTGCCCAGATCGTGCCGGCATGCGGCGAGCGCTCACAGGTCGCTCAGCACGCAGATCGACCCATCGGACTACCCGGGCACCTGAAGATCAACATCGGAACATTCGCGCTGGCGAGGAGTACAGTTCGCATGGGGTCCCGTGAGAAGGACTGGTGCTCGGTTGTACGACGGCTCAATGGTCGGCCCCCGACGGGCGCAGGCATGACCCAACTGGACCTTCGGAAACGGAATATACTGCCGACCCACTCAAAGTGTCGTCATACGGGCATGGGCCCCTGCCCCTGCCGCATTGGATGCTTTGACCGTTGTGGTCTTAAGAGTCTTGGACTGCTTCGGGACCGCGCAGAGACGGCAGTCTCGTGGTGTTATGCTGGACCAGTAGTCTGGGCAGCAGCGTTGGCGTTCCGTTTCGTAAGGCTGCCGGCCAGTGGGCGCGTAGCTCAATTGGTAGAGCAAGTGACTCTTAATCACTAGGTTCGGGGTTCGAGTCCCTGCGCGCTCACCACCTCCTCAAGTAGGGTTTATCCGGCTGGCCAATGTAGGCCGGCAACTAACGAACGTGGCTCAACCGCCCGTGACCGTCCGATACCCGGAGCGGTGGAAGCAGCTTTCCGACTTGACAGGCCCGGACCCGCGCAGCGAGAGGTAAGGCCCGACGCAAAGGCCGGACGACTATCCGCGAAGGCAGGCTCTAATCGGCTGCCTACCAAGGGCTCCAACTTAGGCAAGACGAATGGCTAAGGCCAAGATCGGCCCACGCCCATACAAACGCTTGGCAGAACGCAAGCGCCGTGGCTGTCTCGGCTCCGGGGGTGGCACTGCGGTCGGTACTGAAGACACCCGAAGGACCCACTCGGGCGGCGCGTACTGGACCTAGCTTGAGGGCAAATCGCGCGGCGAGATTCGAGGTCGGAATGTGCTGCATGGCTTCGAGTCAGGCTTCGTCCACCTGGCGATCCACGGTGGTGGGCGGGTGGAGCCCCGAATTGACGCTCCCATGTGTCCGGTGATGGCCATTCTCCTGCCACGCAGGTGCGCGTAGCGGAGTTCAGTCGACGACTCGTAAGGCATGTAGTCGAACCCAAGGTCCGGACCCCGGGGCGAAGCGCGAGCCCAGCTACCTGATAACGCCTCTCAGTTCGTCCTGCGCCTGATTATGGGTCACACGAAGCGTCGAGAGGAATACAGGCCCCGACTCGTTGAACGCGAACCCCGCAGCGCGTCCATAGCCGAGACTCAGGCCTGGCCTGCCACGTCGCCGTTGTAGCTCCCCGGCACGTCAAGACCGGCCCCACCAATCCGGGCCAGCCTGGCCGCCTGCGTTGGGGGACGGTCGGTCTCAGAAGACCTCGGGGGCCGAAAGGCCCATGAGCCCGTTCCTACCCCGACGATTACGTACTGCCGTGTATCTGCATCGATCCCCCCGGCAATACCTGGCCTCTGTTCCGCCCGCTGTGCAGCACGCCAGCGGTCAGCGGAGCGATCGGATCCAGCGGGGCCCAACGATCACAGACCTGATGGCAGGCACCCGCAGGACATACAGGCAGACACTTCCGCAGCGCCGCCCAGCGACTTGATGGGAAAGGATCCGGCGTTTCTGACGCATGTGCAGGGCCCTTTCGAACGCGACATAGCAGGCGGCGAATTTCGTGTCATTCACAGTGACAGGGAGCGCCCTCCTGGCAGACGAGACTGGCAGCGACCTCGGCGACTGTCGGGCGGCTCCAGGACGCTAGTTACGAAGACAGTTGCGATTGATCGAAGGCGCCATGTATCCTATCGAAGGCATTCTTGGCCCGACCGGCCACGGTCGGCGCGGGTACTGATAGCGAACCTTAAGAGGAGGCATAACATGGCATCGAACCGAGGGGTGGCATACATCCGCCCAGGCGTGGTCGAGATTCAGTCGATCGACTTCCCCAAGCTGGAGCTGGGCACGAGGATGTGTCAGCACGGCGTCATCCTGAAGGTGGTTTCCACCAACATCTGCGGCAGCGACCAGCACATGGTGCGCGGCCGCACGACTGCCCCTGAGGGGCTGATCCTCGGACACGAGATCACCGGCGAGGTGATCGAGGCCGGCCGCGACGTCGAGTTCATCTCCGAAGGCGACTTGGTGTCCGTGCCGTTCAACATCGCCTGCGGCCGGTGCCGCAACTGCAAGGCCCGCCAGACCGGCATCTGCCTCAACGTCAACCCCGCCCGGCCGGGTGCAGCCTACGGCTACGTCGACATGGGCGGCTGGGTGGGCGGCCAAGCCGAGTACGTCATGGTCCCATACGCCGACTTCAATCTGCTGAAGTTCCCGGACCGGGACCAAGCGATGGAGAAGATAGGCGACCTGACCCTGTTATCGGACATCTTTCCCACGGGGTACCACGGCGCGGTGACCGCCGGCGTCGGGCCGGGCACGATTGCCTACGTGGCTGGGGCCGGGCCGGTGGGCTTGGCCTGCGCCCACGGCTGCCAGCTGCTCGGAGCGGCCTGCGTGATAGTCGGGGACATGATCCCGGAGCGGCTGGACCAGGCCAGGAGCTTCGGATGCGAGACGGTTGATTTGCGCGCCGACGCCACGCTTGCAGAGCAGATCGAGCAGATCGTCGGAGTGCCGGAGGTCGACTGCGGCGTGGACTGCGTCGGATTCGAAGCGCGCGGGCACGGCAAGGAGGCCGTTGTGGAACGACCGGCAACGGTGCTCAACGCGTTGATGGAGGTCACCCGCGCAGGGGGCGGAATCGGCATCCCCGGCCTGTATGTGACCGGCGATCCGGGCGGAGTCGACGAGAACGCCAAGATCGGCAACCTCGGAATCCGCATTGGCCTCGGGTGGGCCAAGTCGCACCACTTCATGACCGGCCAGTGCCCGGTCATGACCTACCACCGGCAGCTGATGCAGGCGATCCTGTATGGCAAGGCCAGCCCCGCCAAGGCCTGCAACGTCCAGTACATTTCGCTGGACGACGCCCCGCAGGGCTACGTGGACTTCGACCGCGGCGCGGCCACGAAGTTTGTGATCGATCCCCACCTACAGCTGGCTCCGGCGGCGTAGGACCGGCCGGGCGGGTGGGCAGGCGGCCTCCGCCGCCCGCCCGTCGGCGCTGCATTACGATAATGCCCATGGGCACACTACTTTCCCGACGCCGCATCCTTCAGGCGGGCGGCATCTCCGCAATTGCAGCCGGATGTTCCCCGACCGATGGGCCAAGCGCAAATGCGCCTGAGCAAACGGCGCCGAGCGGCGTGCGCTTGGGGGTCTCGACCTACTCCTACTGGCATTTCACGCAGGACAAGTACCCCATCGAGGATGTCATCGACCACGCCGCGGAAGTCGGCTTCGAAGGCGTCGAGATCCTGCACCGCCAGATGAAGGACGAGACCGGGGCCTATATGAACGACCTCAAGCGCCGGGCATGGGACCTGGGCCTGGACCTGATCATGCTGTCCATTCACCAGGACTTCGTCGATCCGGAAGCCGAGAAGCGCCAAGCGGCCATCGACCACACGAAGCACTGCATCGATCTGGCACACCAGATGGGGATTCCGGCGATCCGCCTCAACACCGGGCGCTGGGGTACGATCCGAGGGTTCGACGCCCTGATGGCATCGAACGGGGAGGAGCCAGCGCTCGACGGCTACACCAATGAAGATGCGATCGGATGGTGCGTCGACTCAATCAACGAGTGCGTTCCCCACGCGGCGCAGGCTGGGGTGGTAATGGGACTCGAGAACCACTGGGGCCTGTCCACCAACATCGACAACCTGTTGCGCATCCATTCCGAGGTCGCCAGTCCTTGGCTTGGGATCAACATGGACACCGGCAACTATGTGGGCGACCCATACCCGCAGATCGAGAAGCTGGCGCCGCACGCCAACATCGTCCAGGCCAAGACCTATCCAGGGGGCGGAGTCTGGTACTCGCTTGACTTGGACTATCCCCGGATCGCGGGCATCCTGCAGGATGCTGGGTTCCGCGGCTACGTCTCGCTGGAGATGGAGGGCAACGCGCCGGCCGAGGAAGCCGTCGTCGAGAGCTACCAGATACTGCGGGACGCCTTCGGCTAGGTTCCGCCGTCGATACCGCGGTCCCCTTCCCTCAGTGGACCGCCAAGGGGTGGGGCACGTCCGGTGGGCGAGGAATGTTCCCGGGCGGCCGCCGAATCGTCGCGTCCTCAAACAGGAGCGACGGCACGACTACGCTGACCAGTGCCGGACGCCGGGCCCCGAATCGGTCGAACGCACCGGAAGGGTCGACGAACACCCCGGTCTGCACCGTTGAGTCCGCAGACGCGGCGACGATGTCACGGAAGTCCGTCTCGCTGAAGCCAGTCAGCTCCATCGGGCGGAGCAACTCCTCGCTTCCGTCAGCAAATACCTTGTAAGCCACTACTCCCCCGATTCTGCGCGAATCGCCGCCCCCCGACGGTCCCCCGCCGGCCCGTCCGCGGGCGATCCTGCCCCCTCCGCTCGCAAAGCGCCGCACGACAATCCCGAATTCCAGCTCCCGCTCTTCTACGAGGCTGAGCAGCTCGGCGCGCAGGTCCTTGGGAGTGAGTCCAGGCTCCGCAACGAGGAAGAGGTTCGACGGCGCGGGCCCGCCACCGCGGCGGCTGCCGGAGCTGGTCGGCACTCCGGGCACCGGCGTACGGGTGGAGAGCAGCGTACGGAGCAAACCGCGGCGCACCAGTTCCGTCCGCCTGGAGGGGACCGCTTCGTCATCCACTTGGTAGCCCCCAAGAAGTGGGACGTCCCCATAGGCAACAGCCGACGGGTCGTCCACGACCGCCATGAACCTGGGGAGCACGCGCGATCCAAGCTTGTCAACGAACGGGCTGGCAGCCTGCTGCACCATTCGGGCGAACCGCGGGTCATCGGCGACGGGAACCCTCGCCGCCACCAACTTGGGGGCCAAGACGCGTCGCACCATGGCCGCGGCAGCCTGACCCTCGAACAGGACCGGGCCGCTGTATCGCTCCAGCGAACCGGCGGCGCTCAGCGCTGCAAGACGCCCGGCCAAGGCCTTAGCCCGGTCGGCCAGCTGGTCCTCGGTGGGCAGCCCAGAGACCGTTCGCGCGTAAGCGGTGAAGGTGTCCTCAATGGGCGTACCGTCCTCGGCCTGTGTGCCCGCCATGACGCGGACCGACACGCGCGGCTCGTGCTTCCGGTACCAGGAGCCTTCGCTGTTGACGTACCAGATCACCTCATCGTTCTGGTCGACCCTAACCTCGGAGGCGTACACGTGCGGCAACCCGTTGAAGGCCGCCGAGACCTTCCGCGCAAGAGCTTCGACCCGCTCCACGCTGGCCGGGTCAAGGTCACCATCCGCTCGATGCTCAAACGGTTCCGACGGGCTGAAGTCCGGAATCTCGTCAACCCGAGTCTCGTTCTGCAGCGCGGCCTGCTTTCGGGCGAACTGCCCGAGGGCCTGCTTGTAGGCGGCGTCGGTCGCCAACCAGATCGCGCGCCTCAGCTCGCGATACTCGTCTTCGAGCGGAATCGAGACCGGGAAGCGCCCGTAGCCCATCGCACCCACGCTCCGGATCGGCTGCCGCGAGTAGAAGTTCGTGTTGTCCAATTCCGGGTCCCCGACCCGAAGCTCGACCGACAAGAGCCGGGCCGATGTCTTGCCGCTGCCCGCGGCGGCGCCGAGAGAAGCGCTCGCCTGAGCTCCGGACAATTCTCGGACGGTGTACGAAACGAAATAGGGCCCCTTGAGGTCTGGCAGCTTCAGCTCTGCCATCGTGCGGTCGAGTTCGTCCCGCATTGCGCGCATTAGGGTGCCGTCCTGCGCGTCCGCTGTCCCCAAGGAAATGCAGGCCGCCAGCATGCCGGCCCCGAGCATCCCGCGGGTCATGGGGAATCTCGAGAAGTAACCTGCACGACGGCGATGCCGCGGGTTGCCGGAGGAGCCGGCAGGACAGGAATCGGATCTTGGGACTTCTGCTGTTTCTGGACCTCGATTTGCGAGATCAGGACCTCCGGCGCAATGGCCGAAACGGGCACGCCACCGGACTCGGCACCGCAGATGCCGTTGAAGACGCCGATCTCGTCGCTGGCCGCAGCGACCTGGCTGAAGGTCGTCAGCGGCGTTCCGATCAGGTCCACCCCGCGCACGAGCTCCTGCCTGCCGTCAACATAGACGCGGTACACCATGACCGGCATCACATTGAATGCGTTGGGCGTCCCCCTTCGAGTTGTGGTGAAGCCGCCGCGAATATCGTCGAAGTACAGCCCGTAGGGCTTGCCCGCCTCCTTGAGCATCCCGATCATCCGAGCCTTCAGCTCGTCGCTGCCAGCCGGATTCCGGACCTCCACGAACAGGTTCGACTGGCGCGAGACCGGCGCGAGACCCGGCTGCTTGCGCCCATGGCCGTTGGACCGGGCGAAGCCCTCGATGGGGGTTCTGGACATCAAGAAGCCCTTCAGCACACCGGACTCGATCACGGGAACTCGCCGTGCCCGAACGCCCTGGTTGTCGAATCGGTACGTCCCCGCGAGGTCGGTTGACTCGGCCCGGCTGACCGTCGGGTCGAAGACGACCGAGAACTCCTCCGGAAGCACGTTGTCGCCCAGCATCTTCTTGAAGGTCTGGGCGTCCTGCTCGCTGCGCTGGCGGTGGCCCTCGACCCGGTGGCCTAGAATCTCGTGGAAGAACACCCCGCTGGCGCGGCCCGATAGGATCGCCGGGCCCGTGTAGGGCTCGGCCATCGGCGCCTCTCGCAGCGCGCGCAGGTCGCCAACCATGGATCGGACTGCCGCGAGCACCTCATCGTGACCCGGCAAGCCCTCCGGGCTGAAGGCGAAGTACGATTCGAAGCGCGGCAGTTCCATGCCGTCCTCGGCCTTCGTCTGGGACGACACGAACAGCCTGGCCCGCGGCTCCACCGTTCGGATCCGGGCCCCTTCGCTGTTCACGTACCATCGTGTGACACTCGCAACGCTCAGGGATGCCGTGGCGGAGTAGACACCCGGCGAGTCCGCGAAGGCCGCACTGTACTCCTTCAGGCGGTGCTCCCACTCACCGTCGTCGAGCACCATGTCCACCAAGGGCTCCGAAGCCTGCTCGGGAGGCTCGGCAGAAAAGTCCGCCACGTGCTCTTGCTGTTCCCGAACGGTGACCTCGACATCCGTCTTGATCCTCGTCAGCCGCTCGGTGGCGTTCTTGTAGTTCCTGTCGGTTTCCAGCCAAATGGCCGCCCTCAGCGAATCAGGATCCGACACCGAGACCTGAACGCGCGAAGACCGACGACCGCCTCCGAAGCGGGCTTCCCTAAGCGGGTGCGTATTGTCCAGGTCGTAGCTGCCGACCCGCAGGTCCACATCAAGAATTCGACGATCTGAAGTCTGTCGGGCGATCATGGCCCCGAAAGAGGCGGCCAAGACCTCAGAGCGCTCCTCCGTCACCTCATAGCTCAAGTAGTAGACGGGAACCGGCTCGCCGCCGAGGACCGCCAGGGAGCGGTCCATCTCGCCCTGCATCACATCTAACACGTCGTCGGACGCGACAGCCTGATGGGCGAAGGTTGCGGCGGCCAGTACCCCACAGGCAGCATTCAGCAACTTCCAACTTCTTCGCGGCACTCGGTCCCCCATCCCATGGTTGATTCTAGGCCTCCTTGCCCGGCGCGCGCGACCGCACTTCGAATCGACCGCGAGCGTCTGATATTCTTTCTTGCCAAAGGCGATGCGGAACCTGCTGAATCTCGTCCTGCTGCTGGCACTCCCAGCCGTACTGGCCGAAGCCCGAACGCACGAGACGAACCCGATGACTTCGCCGGAGGACTTTGCCGAGGGCAGGCGGTTGTACCGCATCCACTGCGGCGTCTGCCACGGCATGGAGGGAAACACGGGCAGAGGCGCCCGGTTGGCTAGGCGCAACTACCGCCACGGCGATTCGGACGCCGAAATGTTCGACCTGATCGAGGCCGGCGTCCCAGGGACGGACATGCCGGGGGTTTGGCTGGAAGAGGACGACATCTGGCGCATCCTGCTGTTCGTGCGGACATTCGCCGCGAAGGCCAGCGACAACTGCGTCGCCGGCCAGGGGGACGCCGCCGCCGGCGAGCGCCTCTTCTCGGGCCAAGGATCCTGCCTGGCCTGCCATACCGTCGGACCGGCCGGCGGGAGGTTGGGACCGGACATGAGCTTCGCGGGCGAGCTGTTCACAGCGGACCAGATCCGGCGTGCGTTGCTGGAGCCAGCCGCCGACGTCGCGGACCGCTACCGGACCGTGCGGTTGGTGACGGCCGGGGGCGAGCGCGTGGAAGGTGTAGTGCTGAACGAGAACTCCTACCGGATCTACATCATGGACCGCGCCGAGGACCTGCGTTGGTTCGACAAGGGTGAACTGCGGTCGCTCGAAACGCCAACGGAGTCCCTGATGCCGGCGTACGGCAACCTTCTGACCGAGGCCCAAATCGAGGACTTGGTTGCCTACATGTGCACGCTGCGGGAGGACCGCATGGAGGGTGGCACGGAATGAGACTTCGGACCCCATTAGCGATTCTTGCCCCGGTGCTGCTGTGCGCGGTGGCCCTTCCCGCGGAGGTGACGCTCCAAGACCTGCTGGACGACCCGCGCGTGGGGGCCGACTGGCTGAACTACCACGGCGGCTACGCCGGCCACCGCCACAGCCTGCTCGATCAGATCGACCGGTCGAACGTGGAGGCCCTACGGCTGGAGTGGGCATTCCAGGAGCGTATCTCCGAGAAGTTCGAGGTAACGCCACTCGTGCACGAGGGGATCATGTACATCACGGTCCCGCCGGGTGACGTCTACGCCTTGGACGCAGAGACGGGGGCCCGCCTGTGGCGCTACTCGAGACGGCTGCCCAGCAAGCTGATCGCTTGCTGCGGGCTCGTCAACCGCGGACTCGCGGTCTTGGGCGACAGGCTGTTCATGGCCACCCTCGACGCGTACACCATCGCTCTGGACAGCAAGACCGGCCGTCTGCTCTGGGAGACCGAACTGATCGACTACTCGCTCGGCTATTCCGGCACACACGCGCCGTTGGTCGTCAAGGACATGGTGATGGTCGGCACGGCGGGAGGAGAGTATGGCATTCGCGGCTTCATCGATGCGTTCGACGTGGAGACAGGGGAACGCCGCTGGCGCTTCTACACCGTGCCGGGACCGGGCGAGTTTGGCCACGAGACTTGGGCGGGCGACTCGTGGAAGACCGGCGGAGCGTCGATCTGGATCACACCGAGCTACGACCCCGAGCTGGACCTAGTCTATTGGGGCGTGGGCAACCCCGGCCCGGACTGGAACGGTGACGTGCGCCTCGGGGACAACCTGTTCTCCGACTCCGTGGTGGCGCTGGAAGCCGACACCGGCAAGCGGCGCTGGCATTTCCAGTTCACACCGCACGACGTCCACGACTGGGACGCCACGCAGGTGATGGTCCTCCTCGACAAGGAGTATCGCGGCGTCGAACGAAAGCTGCTCGTCACCGCAAACCGCAACGGCTTCATCTACCTGCTCGACAGGCAGACCGGCGAATTCCTCAGAGCGACGCAGTTCGTGAAGCAGACCTGGGCTGTCGGGATCTCCGAAGATGGCCGGCCTATCCGCCGGCCCGGCATGGAGCCCAGCGCCGAGGGCATTGAGGTCTTCCCCACCGTGGCCGGCGGCACGAACTGGATGTCGCCGGCTTACAGCCCTGACACGGGAATGCTGTACGTCTCGTGCCGCGAGGGCAGCAGCATGTACTACAAGGGCGACACCGAATACCGTCCCGGGACGCGGTACTGGGGGAGCATGTTCGTCAATGAGCCGACCATGCACAACTGGTGGGGAGCAGTTCGGGCCTTCGATCCGATCTCCGCGGAGCTGCTCTGGGAGCACAAGCTGTTCCGCCCTGCTTGGGCCGGGCTGCTCTCCACGGCGGGAGGGCTGGTGTTCGCCGGCACTTCAGACGGTTTCTTCAAGGCCCTCGACTCCGGGTCCGGCGAGGAGCGGTGGCGCATTAACGTCGGGGGCACCGTGCAGGCCTCGCCAATGACCTACGAAGTAGCGGGCCGACAGATGGTGGCCGTTGCGGCAGGCGGGTCGCTCTTCGCGTTTGCCCTGCCGTAGCGATCAGCTGCCGGCTCAGCCCTGAATCAGGTCCAGCACGAGCTCTCGCGGTTGGGGCTGCCGCGAGGAGATGCGGAAGGCATCCTCCACAAGCTCTTGGGCTTCCTCCAGGCGGGAATCGTCGTTGTAGTACAGGGCGCAGAGGCGGGTGCCGTTGAAGACCTGCTGACCCACCTTCGTCTCCAGCACGACGCCCACCGCCGGATCGATCTCTCCATCGGCATCGTCCTTTCCGGTGCCAAGGATCACGGCCGCGCGCCCTATGTCTTCGGCGCTGATGCGGCTGACGAAGCCCTCGCGGGGCGACATCACGGGGACGGCACCGGCCGGGTTGGGCAATTGGGAAAAGTCCTGCAGCACCTCCGGGTTCCCCCCTTGGGCGCCTATGACATTCGCCAGCGTCTGCAACGCCGTTCCGTCCTCCACGGCGGCGGTGGCACGTTCCCGGGCATCCTCGATCGAAATCGTGGGGTCGGCCAGGTAGATCATGCGCGCGGCGATCTCCACCGACAGGCCGGCGAGATCCGGGGGGCCTTGGCCCTGAAGAGTCTGGGCAACTTCCATGATCTCCAGCGCCTTCCCGACGGTGAAGCCCAGCGGCTGCTCCAGATCGGTCAGCAGCGCCTGCACTTTGACGCCGAGCCGACGGCCGATGGCAATCATCAGCTGCGCTAGCCTGCGCGCGTCCGTCCGGGTGGACAGCTGCGATCCCTTGCTGATCTTGACGTCGACGACCAGCCCCTTTAGGTCCTCGGCAAGCTTCTTGGACATCGCCGAAGCCGCGATCAGCGGCAGGGAATCCACAGTGGCCGTCTCGTCCCGCAGTTCGTACAGCTTCTTGTCCGCGGGCGCGAGCGCGTTGCTCTGCCCCGCGAACGCGAGCCCGTGCCGGCTGACCACCTCGGAGAACTCCGGGACGTTCAGGTCCGTCCGGAAGCCGGGGATCGAACGCAGCTTCTCAAGGGTGCCTATGACATGGTCGGCGCTGGGCTCGACGATCATCGGCACGGCAACACCAGTTGCAGCTGCGATCGGGGCCGCGATCAGCGGCACCTTGTCGCCAACGCCGCCGGTCGAGCAGCAGTCCACCGCGACACGGTCGAGCTCCGACAGGTCGAGCCGCTCACCGCATCGGAGCATGGCCGTCGTCAGCGCCACGGACTCCGGATCGGAAAAGCCGATGCAGACCCCAGCCATGAGGAGGGCGCCCATCTGGGCATCGGCGATGTCATTCAACGTGTAGCCGTTGATCAGCCGCTCGAAGTCCGCGAGGGACAGCTCGGAGCCGCGGCGCTTGCTGCGTATCAGGTCAACAATCCGATCCATAGGGTCTTACCGCACAAATGCACCCATTGCACCTCCGCCCCGCCACAAACGGCTGGACAACGGTGCGTCCGGGTGCTTCGGCCTAGAGTCCGTTATTCTACAATGCTTGGCCTACGTGCCCCGCCGCACGGCTGCAGGCCGTCCAGCTTAGGCCACAGGGCTGGGAATGGGCGTTCGGCGCCGACCGCTGGAGACGTCCCCGAGCAGGTCCAGCAGGGCGGCCGTGACCCTGCCATTGGTGGCCACGACACCCGGACCCCCCGGCCGGTAAGTCCCGCCGTCCAGCGCGAAGAACTCCCCGCCAGCCTCGGTGAGCACGACCAGTCCCGCGCCCACGTCCCAAGACTTCAGGCCGAGCTCCCAGAACCCGTCGAAATGCCCTTGGGCGACGGCGCACAGGTCCAGCGCCGCGGAGCCGGTCCGGCGCACCCCGTGCGTGCATCGGGCGACCTCGTGGTAGTAGTGCAGGTTCGGGTTCGTGTCGCGGATCGAACTCGGGAATCCCGTCGCGAACAGGCCATTGGCGAGCTCGGACACGTCGGAGACCCGCACGCGCCGGCTGTTCAGGTAGGCACCCGATCCGACCTCGGCAGCGAACAGGTCGTCGCGCACGGGGTCGAAGACCGCACCTGCGAGGCCTCCGGACCGGGACCACAGCCCGATGCTGACGCAGAACCGCTCCAGCCCGTGGGCGAAGTTGGTCGTCCCGTCGAGAGGATCCACGTACCACGTGAACTCGTCCCCCGCGTCAAAGCCGCCGCCCTCCTCCGCCACGATCGAGTGGGCTGGGAAGCGCGCCCGGATGCGGTCGACGACCAGACGCTCCGAGGCACGATCGGCGGCAGTGACCGTGTCGAAGCTGCCCTTGTACTCGACGCCGACACTGCGGTAATGCCGCATGAGGACGGCACCGGCCTCGCGAGCCACATCGCTGGCGAACGCGACGTAGTCGGGTGCGCCGATCGGCACAACTTCAGGCTACCAGCCGGGTCCGCCGTCCCCGGCCGCCAGTCTGCCTACGGCCTGGGCCGCAGGGTGCTGCCCGGTCGCCGACCGGCACGAGCCGGCGGTGTGCTGAGCGGCGCAGGCGGCTCTTCCGCAGGCTTTGCCGTGCGCGGGCGGGACGGCACAGCAACAGGGGCGCTGGGCGATTGCCGGCCGGACCCGCTCGCTGGCTCCGGCGTCGGCTCCCGCTCGTAGTAGCCGGAGCGTGCCAGAACGGTGGCTCCCTCGTGCCGCACACGCACTTGGACCTCGCGCAGGACCCCCCTGGTCTCCGACATGTCGGACCGGGGATAGAAGCCTAGCAGGTACTGGGTGCGCAGGCTTCGCAGCACCTCGTCGAATGCCGCGTCCAGGTCTTCCACGCCGAGTTGCACGAAGGACTCGCCTCCTGTCTTGCTCGCCAGTGTCATCAGGGCGTGCTCGCCCCCGCGATTCCGGCCGGCGTCGCTGCGGATCGGGAGCACGATCAGCGGGTAGATGGCCGCCTCGGCAAGGTGCGCCGAACGCATCGCGTCATCAAAGCTGGTATAGCTGGTCGTATCTCCCCCGTCCGTGATCAGGACAATCACGCGCCGGCCGGTCCGCCGCGCCAGCTCCTCGGAGGCAAGAGTGATGGCGTCGTAGACGGACGTGCCCGTCTGCGGGCGAGCGCGGCCGAGGCCGGCCCCAAGCGTCTTTCGGTTCCGCGTGAAATCCTCGAGCACGACAATCTCGCTGGAGAACGAGTACACGGCAGCCACATCCTCCGGATGTTCTTGGGAGCTCAGCAGCCGCTCTAGGAACCGCTTGGCGGACTCTTTCTCGTAGGAGAGCTGGATGGCCGTGCTCAGGCTTGTGTCCAGCATCAGGACCACGGACAGCGGCCGGTCCGTGCTCCGCTCGAACACCGAGATCCCCACTTCCTGCCCGCCTTCGAAGACTTCGAAGTCAGCTTGGTCAAGATCCGCCAGTGGCCCGCTCTCGTCTCGCACGGTGACCGGGATGGTCACTAGGTTCACGTCGGCCGTAAACAGCGGCGTGCGGCCGTCTTGGGCCGTCGCCGGCGAGAGCGCCGCCAAGGCCGCGATCAGGGAGACGCCGCCGCTGAGTACCGGGCCAAGGACTCGTCCCATTGCCCCTCCACCCACACTTCTCCGTCCGCGAAGTGCTCCTTCTTCCAAACGGGCACTCCGCGCTTGACATCGTTAATTGCCGCCAAGCTGGCTTCGTAGGCCGGGTGCCGATGTGCCGAGGCAACCACGATCGAGACGCTGGCCTCTCGGACCTGCAGCCTGCCGATCCGGTGGACGAGGGCTATGCGGTGGACGTCAAACCGGTCCAGGACATCGTGCCCGATGCGGGCCATCTGCCGCAGCGCAAGGGGCACGTAGCACTCGTAGTCCAGATACAGCGTCGTCCGCCCACCCGTGTTGTCCCGCACTACTCCTTCAAAGACGATCACGGCGCCGTCCCCGTTTCCCTGGACCCGCCGCGCAAGGGCGGCGCTGTCAATCGGATCCCGCGTCAGGGCCGCGAAGACGCCTTCCTCGTCTATACTTGCGAGCCAGCCGGCACCGCCGCTCACGGGCGGCATGAGCGCAACCTCATCGCCATCCTGGAGGGCCTCAGTCCGCGCTGCGAAGCGCTGGTTGCGGGCCATCGCGACGCTGCCGGCCATTGCGGCGAGGCGCGGGAAGCGTTCGGCGTAGCTTTCGAAGACGGTCTCGAGGCTCGCGCCGGGCACCACCTGCGCCATGTCGCAGTCGGTCCCGACGATGTCCCTCAGCTGGCCGAAGAACAACACCCGTATGCGCATTCTCGCCCCTCCGCGCCTTGATCCGCACCAACCGACGTGGCCCGCTTCCGGGACCCGCCCAGACGCCGTTTCGCTACGCCAAGACAACCCGCCGACTCCGGAACAGTCGGCCAATAATCCCGGCGCGGACGTCAGGGCGCGCCGCCGTCCGGCTCGGACGGAGCATCCCAAGTATCCAGATACTTGAGGCCCGTGCCGGTATTGTAGATCACGACCTCCTCGTCGGAAGCCAAGAATCGCCCGCGCACCAGCTGCTCCACGGCTGCGACGCCCGCCGCGCCCTCGGGGCAAACGAAGATTCCCTCAGCATCGGCAAGCTTGCGGCCAGCGGCCAAGATTTCCCCGTCGGTGACGGCAACCGCGGCGCCGCCGCTCTCCCTAACGGCCTGCAGCACCAGGAAGTCGCCGATCGCCTTTGGGACCCTCAGGCCGCTGGCCAGCGTCGCGGCGCGGTCCCAATACCGGGAAACGGCGCTGCCCTCCTTCCAAGCGCGCACGATCGGCGCGCAGCCGGATGCCTGAACGGCGATCATCTTGGGCCTCTTCTCCCCGATCCAGCCGAGGGCCCCAAGCTCCTCGAACGCCTTCCACATGCCGATCATTCCGACCCCCCCGCCCGTCGGATAGACGATCGCGTCGGGCAGACGCCAGCCCAGCTGCTCAGCGATCTCCAGGCCCATGGTCTTCTTGCCCTCGATCCGGTACGGCTCCTTGAGGGTCGAGACCTCGAACCAGCCCTCCTCAAGCGCGCGCTGGGCGACGATTCTTCCGCAGTCGCTGATCAGCCCGTCCACGAGCGTGACTTGCGCTCCCATCACCTGGCACTCGACGATATTCGCCCTTGGGACATCCCTAGGCATGAAGACGTGCGCCGGCAGTCCGGCGCGCGCCGCGTAGGCGGCCAATGCACCGCCGGCATTGCCCGCCGAGGGGGCCGCGAGCTCTCTGGCGCCCAGCTCCTTCGCCATGGAGACCGCGCAGGCCATTCCGCGGGCCTTGAACGTTCCGGTGGGATTGGCCCCGTCGTCCTTGACGAGCAAAGTGCGCATCCCGATCCGACGCGCGAGGCGATTCGCCCGTATGAGCGGGGTGAAGCCCTCCCCCAGCGTCACCCGATTGTCCGGGTCGCGAAGCGGCAGCAGAGGCGCATAGCGCCACATGCTGCCGACGCCGGCCTGAATCGCCGCTCTGTCGAACTCGCGCCTGGCGGCGTCAAGGTCATAGCGGACCAGCAGCGGGGCGCCGCGTGGGGAGAGGTTGGCGAGTTGCCCGGCGGGAAGGCGCTCCCCGGACCTGCTGCACTCCAAGTGCGAGATGTACGTCCTATGATGCAAGGTACGAGTGTATGGGAAAGCAGCCCTCCATAAGCGCACTCCTCTTGGTCGGGCTCGTACCGGCAATTGCCGGGGGCGCAGAGACGGTCGTGCTGCGTAACGGCTACCGGCTGCAGGCCGAGAGCCACGAAATCGAGGGCGAGCGTGTGCGCCTCCGAATGGCGAACGGGGGCTGGATCGGCTTGTCGGCCGGCCAGATCGCGGAGATCGCTCCGGACACCCGGCAATCTTCCAGCAGACCTCCCCGCACGACCCCAGTCCCACGTGCTTCCGCTGACCCCCGGAAGAGCCGCAACCCGGCAGATGACCTGACGCAGGCGATTGATCGCGTGTCCGGGGAGACGGGTGTCCCCGCGGAATTGGTACGGGCCGTGATCTGGGCAGAGTCGGGCTTCCGGCAGGATGCAGTCTCCGCCAAGGGCGCAGTTGGGATGATGCAGTTGATGCCGGATACCGCGACCGAGCTTGGCGTCGATCCGACCGACATGACCGGAAACCTACGAGGAGGGACGCGCTACCTGCGGCAACTGCTGGAGCGGTACTCCGGAGGGAGCGGCCAGCTGGTGAAGGCCTTGGCCGCCTACAACGCCGGTCCCGGCCAGGTCGAGAGGTTCGGTGGGGTTCCGCCGTTCCCGGAAACGGAAGCATACGTCGCCAAGGTGCTACGTCGCTTCCTGGCCAGCGAGACGGATTCCGGCCCGCGATAAGCGCCGTTCCGAAGCGTCCCAGTCGCCGCCCTGATCCTGTCTATACTCAAATCCTGCTCAGAGAAATGGAATTATGAAGCCGCAAACGACCCTCGTGCATGCGGGAGACCGACGCCGGCTCGGAGGCTACATCCCGGTCTCGACGCCGATTTTCTCCTCCTCCAGCTTCTTCTACGAGTCGATCGGGGAGCTTGCGGACGTGTTCGCTGAGCGCCAGCCGGGCCAGACCTACGCGCGCATGGGCAATCCCACCTCCGAGGGCCTGGAAGACCTGACGAAGGCACTGGAGGGCGGTTCCTGCGCATTTGCAACCGCATCGGGAATGGGCGCCGTCCACCTAGCCCTCATGGCCGGACTGCTGGACCGTCGCCCGACGATTGTGGCAGCGGACGTGCTGTACGGGGGAACGCTAGAGCTCCTGCGATCCGTGATGCCCCGGTCCGGCATTGAGGTGCGCTTCTGCGACTTCTGCGACTTGGAAGGCGTGCAGCGCGCCGCAGACGAGGTGGGCCCGTCCGTCCTGCTGGTCGAGACGCTGTCGAATCCCTGCCTACGGGTCGCCGACCTCGACAAGATTCGCGAGATCGCCACCTCCCACAAAGCGCTGGTGCTTGTGGACAACACCTTCACGCCCCTGCTCATCCGGCCGTTCGACCACGGGGCGGACATGGTGATCCACAGTGCTACCAAGTACTTGGCCGGGCACGGGGATGTGCTGGCAGGTGTCGTCGTGGCCCAGGAGGAGCACCGAGAGGCGTTACGTCATTCCCACCGCTGCCTAGGGGGGAACATTGGCCCTTTCGAGGCCTTCCTAGTGATGCGTGGCATGAAGACACTGGCTCTCCGGATGCGGCAGCACTGCTCCAACGCGCGCAAAGTGTTCGACGCCCTGCGCGACCATCCGGCGGTGGAACGCCTGATCTACCCGGGGGATCCGGACCACCCCGACGCGGCCACCGTGGCCGCACTGATGCCGGAGGGCCAAGCGGGCGGCGCCGTCGGCATCGACGTCAAGGGCGGCATACCGGGAGCCTACCGATTCGTCGACAAGCTTCGGCTCGTGAAGACCTCTGCGAGCATCGGGGACATGACAACCTTGGCGCTGCACCCCTCGACAGCCACGCACCGCATGCTCTCCCAGGAGGAGCGCGACGCGATAGGGGTGACTGACGGCCTAGTGAGGCTCTCGGTGGGCGGAGAGCACATCGATGACATTTTGGCGGACCTCCGCCAAGCGCTGGAGACACAGTGAGACAGCAGACCCTGGCCATCCACGCTTGCAGCCGGGAGATCGGCGACGCTCCGTTCGTTGCATCCTCGCCGCCATTGGAGATGGCAGCGAGCTATCACTTCCGGCGGGCGCAGGACATGACCGCCATTGCAAACGGAGAGATGGAGGGCTACGTCTACCAGCGGTACGGCAACCCCTCGGCCTCCGCCCTTCACCGCCAAGTAGGCGCCCTCGAGGGCGCCGCCAGCACGCTCGCCTGCAGCTCCGGGATGGCCGCGATGCATGTCGGCCTGCTTGCCGCACTGAGGGACCGGCCGGCAAGGATTCTGGCGGCCAACGTGCTGTTCGGCCAGACATTTCAGCTGCTCCAGCTAATGGAGCCGCTGGGCGTGACCACACAATTCGTCGACGTCTGCGACGTGAGTGCCATCGATAGGGCGCTGGATCGGCGCGAGACCGGGTGCGTCCTAGTCGAGACCGTGTCGAATCCCCTCATCCGAGTGCCGCCAGTCGACAGGATCTGCGAGATCGCCAATCGACGCGGCGTGCCGGTCGTAGTGGACGCAACAATGGCGTCCCCGGCGGTCAGCCGTCCGCTCGACTACGGGGCGTCGGTGGTCGTCCACAGCGCGTCGAAATACTTGGCAGGGCACGCCGACGTGCTGGGAGGCATTGTCTCCTGCGGACCCGGCAGGGCTGAAGACCTGCAGGAGCTGGGGCGCCTAGTCGGTCCGAACTTGGGGCCGTTCCCGTGTTTCCTCACGATCCGGGGGATCAAGACGCTTCCCATGCGCATGGAGGAGCATTCCCGGAACGCGCGGCGCGTGGCGCGAGTCCTGGCCGAGCACCCGCGGGTAGGGGCGGTGCACTATCCCGGGCTCGAAGGGCACCCGGACAAGTCGGTAGCGGAACGACTGTTCCTACAAGACTCTGAGGGCGCCACGATGTTCGGCGGCATGATCGGCTTGGAACTGCGGGATGCGGACCGCGCGACCGCCTTCCGGTTCGTTGACGCTTTGCGGCTGGTCGTCCGGACGATCAGCTTGGGAGACGTGCACTCCCAGATCGTGCACCCGGTGACCACGACCCACCGCAACCTCGCCGAGAAGCACAGGCAGAGGCTCGGCATCGGAGACAACCTGCTTCGGCTGTCGGTGGGCATTGAGGACTGCGACGACATCGTCGAGGACCTCGTCCAAGCATTGGACTCGCTGAAGTAGGGGCAGCAGACCGGTCAGGGGCCGCGGCAAGTGTAGCTTGCGGCCTCGTTCGGATCTCCCCCCGTGAACTCGGCGCGCTCAGGGTAGACGCACACCGGTCGCGCCTTCGAGACGCTTCCGGACTCCACCTTGAATCCCGTCAAGCGGCCAGGGGCCTTGCCCTCCTCGACCCACGCCTGCACCGCCGCGAGCCAATCAACACGGTCAGGACCGGGCCCCCCGGAGCAGTGATAAACCCCCGGAAGGAGGTAGAACCGGAAGTACTCCCGAAGAGCCGAATCGAGCCGCTCCGCAGACTCGAAGTAGTCGATCGAACCGTGCGCCGTCAGCGCCGCATCGGACCACCCGTGCCAGAGGATCAGCTTGCCGCCGGACGCCTTGAAGGCGGATAGGTCCGGGTCCGTCGCGTCCAGGAATCCCTTGAGCCGCCTCGCATCACTTCGGTAGGAATCGAAATCATACGTGGAGTAGTCGAAATCGGGGTCCTCGAATGCGAGGTACTTGAGGCCCTGCGTTGCGAAGCCGAACTGCGCGCTCGGCTCCCCGTAGGCGTCCATCAAACGTCTGCTCGGGCCGGTGATCCAGCTTTCCCAGCCCGGGCCCGCGGTCTCGCCGCCGAACGGAAAGCCGGGATAGATCGGCCCTTCGGAGTCCCGGGGGCCGCCGTAGACAGCCGCGATGGCCTCCCGCTGCCGCACAGTGAGGCAGTGGTCCGCCGGTTCGGAAGTCGAGCACAAGGGAAGATCCGCCAAGCGAAGGCCGCAGTCCCGCGGATCGTTGAGGAAGCCGTCCCGAACGCCGTCCAAGTGGTCGCATCGGCCCAAGATCTCGCTCTCAAGCAGCTGCCTGTTCTGCGGAGAGATGACCGGCTCCTCAAGGTTGTCCGGATCCGGGAACACCCGCTGCATGTTGAACGCGAAAGCGGCCAGCACGCCGCTGAAGTCGTGGGCCGGAGCTCCGGCGACAATTCCGTCGAAGTCGTTGGGAAATCGCTGGGCCGACATCAGGGCCTGCCTGCCCCCGTTGGAGCAGCCGTAGAAGTAGGAGTGCTGCGGAGGGCGACCGTAGTGCGCGCGCACTATCGCCTTTGCCGTCTCGGTCGTGCGGTGCACGCCCAGATAGCCGTAGTTGATCTGGCGCTCCAAATTGCCTTCGGCCCAGTCCGCTCGGATACCGTCCCCCTGATGCCCGGTGTCGGTGGCGGCGGTGGCGAACCCGAGGTTGACCGAGAAGCGGCCCTGGTTGCCCAGCGTCCCCACGAAGCCTCCCCCGCCACCCATCAGGAAGCGACCATTCCAGTCTTGCGGCAGGAGCACTTCGAAGCGGATCTCAGTGCCGATCACCCCCTCGACACGGCAATGGGGGACAGTCACCCTCGGTGAGGTGGAGGGGACACCCGCGGGCACTACTCCCTCCGACGCTGGCTCGCCCGCGGACAGATCGGCTGATGTGATGCGGACGTCGGGCAGCTGAAGGCTCGCCAAGCCGACGCAATCCATTCCCGGAGACGGCCATGCGCAGGCGAGGGCTGCGAGAGCCCCGAAGCGGCCGACAGTTGTTCGGCGGATGAGCGTTCTGCGACTGGCCATTGGTTCCATGACAGTCTAGCGCCGCACCAAGTCCGAAGTTCGGGGCCGGGAAGCGCGGGACTCCTCGTGGCCCCCTCGGAGAGGACTTCCGAGCATCAGACCGGATGGCGACCGATCCAGCCGATCGCCACCATGTTCTTGTCCCGGTCGTAGCGGTAGTAGATGCGAACGCAAAGGTCGCGAGACGTGTGGGTGTTGGGCTTGGTGTGCGTCTCGAACTCAATGCGCTCGTTTTGGATCGGATCGTGGTACACGGGCCGCTTCAGCGTTGCCACAAGCGGGCTGGCCTCAACATTCTGGTCGCTGAGCCAAGTTGGCAAACTGGGCCCTTCAGCTCCCTGGCCCACCCTCAGGTCGCAGTAAGCGGAAAGCCTTGCCAAGCGGTGGATTATCTTCTTGGGAGGGCCGGCCTTGGGGCCAGGCCCCGCACGCCCCTCGCTACATCGGCACCAAACGCCAACTGGCTGCTCCAGCGGTCGGACGCGAAGTGCCAAGCCTCCTCAACCGTGCTGAACGAATCCGGAGCATGTCCGGCTGAGCGCGAGCCGGGCCCAAGACCCGCACTCGCGTAGGGCGCCATGGCAGCGAAGTTGCTGTTGGCCTGCTCAAGGTCCTCCCTGACTTGCTGGAGTTCGTCCCGTTGCGAGTTGACTCGAGCCCTCAGCGACGCAATCCTCTTTCGCAGCCGCTCGTTTTCCGCACTTGGGTCATCCACTTCGGAGTCCAGCTCTCCGTCCCGCGCGCGTCGAATGGACTCGTCGGCCGCGCGTTTCTCTTCGCGCCCCTCTTCCTGAGCCTGAACGTAGCTTTCCCACCGTTGCTCGTAGTCCTCAGTTGACGAGAATGCAAACCCTTTCGGCGCGACCGCTCGCAGGACGTCTGCCACGGCCTTCTTGATCCTCTTCTGTACCTCGACCCGCTCTTGCAGGAGGGTGGCCCTCTCGTCGCCGAGGTTAGGATTGAGCGGGTCCAGCGCCTCGCGCTCCTCCAAGTCCCGTTGTTGGCCCGCGAGGTCAGCCTGTCGCCCGTGGGCGGCCTGAAAGCGCCCTGCGGCCCGTTCGAGGCCCGGGCCAAAGCGATCCAGATCGACCCGCAGATCGCTCATCTCTGCAGGGCCATCCGCGAAGTGGGCCCATTTCCACAACGCACTGATCTGAGGGGCGTAGCTAGCCAGCGCAGCCACCTCGTGGCGCTCCGCAGCCCTAGCGCTACGGCGCACTTGACACAACGGGGGTGCTTCAAGTAGAACTGGAGCA
>JAPPMC010000022.1 GCA_028819235.1 Bryobacterales bacterium | reverse complement strand
GCGCCCGGCGCGCCGCTCCTGACCCCGGGCGACAGCCGGATCGGCGTCACTTGGACGCCGCCCGACGACAACGGCGACGCCATCACCTGGTACGAGATCGTCGCCGAGAGCACGAACGAATGGAGCAACACCTTCGCGCCCGGCAACACCCGCAGCGCAACCATCACCGGCCTCACCAACAACATCGCCTACGGCGTCCAAGTACGCGCCTGGAACGGCCAGGGCCCAGGCGAATGGTCGCCCGGAAGCGTAGCCACCCCCCGAGCGCCCGCCGGAGTCCGTGAACTTCGCATTTCATGGGGCAGCAGGGCCGACGATCGCGCCGATTGCCCTCTCGGCACGGAGTGTCGCAACCTCAGCTACACCTATGTTGGCGACTGGCCGTCACCGCCCTACACGGTGGAGTGCTTCGACCGGGGCGCGAGAACCGCCTCGTTCCAGTGGAGCGGGCGCGCCGAGACGGGCTGCTACTACTGGGGAGGGGTGGCGCAAGTCGTAGTCGACGGCGTCAGGTCGAACGAACTTGCATGGCAGCGCACAACGAAGCCCGATCCGCCGCGCGCGGTCGCGGTGACGTCCGCCCGCGGAAACGCCAACTCACGCGGATGATGAGAGGGGACCCAATTGTCCAAGCATGGGGGTAGGTTATCATGACTGAAGGAGACCAGAGTCCGCAGGATGCGGGGCGCGCCGGCACTGCTTCGGAGGTAGATGGTGCTTCCGGGTCCGATCCGCAGTCGGCTTCCGATGTTACGACGAAGGCTGGGGACGTCTCTGTATTCGGGCGAGCAATTGCCTCCACGACTGGGAGGACGATTCTAGCGGCGGTGGGATGTGCGCTCGTCATCGCCATGGTTTTCGTTGTCCGCGGCTGTGGGGGCGATGGGGAACCCTCCTCTGATGCGCTCTTGCTCGTGCGAGAGGGCTCCGGCGACCTCTACGTCGGCAGCGCCCATGTAGAGGTTGACCGCAGCGACCGGGTCGTGCGGGACTTCAATAGTCTGGCGCGTGCCGTGGAGACACGAGACGGAGTCTGGTGGTCGGTCGGACTCGTCGAGGCGGGGAGTCGCCGCGTCTTGGTGGCAGACACGTTGGACGGCGCCGGTGCTTGGGTCATCGAAGAATCCGAGGCAGAGGAGATCGTGTCGGAGAGCGGCGCCGTGGAGGTTGTTGTGGCTGGTGACGCTCTGTACTTGCGAGAGGCGCGTGAAGGTACGCAACGCTGCTATCGCGCTTCTCTTCACGCGCTCGACGACAGGGAGCGAGTGTTCCGGGGCGATGCCTGCGCAATCGCCTACTCAGGCCACATCTTGGGTGCGACGAGTTCGGGGGATTCCTACCGGGTGACGGTGTGGTCGCCACTGGGAGACGAGACCGCCATATCGCGGGCGAACTTCCAGGGCACGCTCTCGATGTCTGACAACGGCCGGTTCGTGGTGTCTGGCGACGATGAGGGCGTGACGGTCACGAGCGTTGACACTGGGGACCGTATCTGGGAACTCGATGGCGGCGTGGACTTCGATTTGGCCAGCCATCCCGGCGGTCACATCGCCCTGGCAGCCACAGCGGATTCTGGTGAGGCGTACCTGGTGGCGGTTGATGGCGCCGGAGACGCCGACGAACTGTTGGAGGTGAGAGACGGGCAGATTGTAGCCGAATTCGCAGTCTCGGGAGACCTGTTCTGGATCGAGAGCGGTGAAGATGATCGGGGAGTCCTGTCCGTTTGGGATGTCTCACAGAAAGAGGTGATCGAACTGGCGGAAGAAGAGGGGTTGCGATTGATTGGAGTTCACGAGGGAGCGGCCCTCACCGTAATTGAAGACGACCTCGGTGCGCTGTTCCAGCGGTTCCTGCCCACGGACCGGGGTACGGAACTGCACGAGTTCGACGACGAGGTTCAACGGAGCTTCATACATGGAGGATTCCTCTATCTTGCCGGAAGCGAGATAGCATCGGTAGTACCTCTGGATGGCGGTGAAGCCGTAGACTCGCTGGTGTGGGACGAGATCGAGATTCTCGATTTCAACGGAGGACTTCTGTTGGCCGTCGGCACCGACGGAACGTCGGAGGTGCTGTTCAGTATGCGGTCGGGTTCCGAATCCGATGTCGAATACGGGGACTTTGACGAAGTCGTGTCCGGCCAGATCTATGGCAGTTCCATCTATGCCACGGTCCGAGACGGACTGGGCTTGGAGACTCTCGTATTCGACGTCTCATCAGGTGATCTGCGAGACGACGCGCCGGACTATGGCGGCTATCGACTGGTGAACAGCCGAGCCCAGCCAATCAGAAGCACGCTGGTTGCCGTTGGCCAAGTGCCGGAGAGTTTCGACCTCCCTGCCGAGGAAGAGTCCCTTCGTCCTGCTGAGCCGGAGCCATCGCTCGAAGCTGAGCCGGAGCCAGCGGTCGCAGCTGAGCCGGAGCCATCCCTCGAAATGTTCCTGTTGGTGGGCACCGAGTCTGGAAACTATCGGGGCGAGTTAGTGTACTCGGGAGACACAACCGCTACAGGTTCAGGATTCCAGAGGGGGGGCGATGGCTAGCCGCGGAGACGAATGGCAACCTAGATCTCGTGGCCAATCTATTCCGGTCGGGTTCTGATACCTCGATTGCATCCAACGATGACGGCGGTGCAGGCTATAACGCACGGCTTGACCTCTTCCTTGATCCAGGCCTGTATGTCATCGAAGTACGAGGCTACGACGATGAAGTCGTGGGAGCCTATGGAATCGATGTCTGGTTCTACTGAAGTGTTGTGCCGGTGGACTCGTTCTCGAAATGGCGTACACCGCAGGCGACCACCAGGGCGCGCTCGACGCGCTCGGACGGTTCTGCGACCTCTACGAGACCGGCGAACTGCCCGAGTTCCACGACATCGTCGACACCTTCATCGCCCGCTCCGACGAGATCCTCGCCGGGCATCGCGCGGGCCGGCCCAGCAACGGACGCATCGGGGGCACCAACCTGCGCCGCACCGCCCACGGCTACTGACACCACCAACTTCGAAGCCCGCGGCCTGCTGACAACATGACCAGCGACCGGTGCCCGCCCACATCCCACGAAATCGCGCAGCGCCAACGTTATCACACAGTGAAGGCAAGGCATTCCAGCCCATGAAAGGAAACCCAACAATGAAGAAGTTCGTATTCGTCGGAGCGACTGTGGCGATCGCAGTGTTCTGCGCCGGCGTCGCCATCGGTCAGAGCCGACAGTTCAATGATGTTCCACCCGATCACTACGCGTATGCTGCAGTCGAATGGGCGGTCGACCACGGCATAACCGATGGATGCGGGGACGGTACCAACTTCTGTCCCGACACCAAATTGAATCGAGCCGAGATAGTTACGTTTCTGAAGAGGTACGACGATTGGGTACAGAATGGCCGTCCGTCGCCGTCATCCGGGTTGAACGCCGGAATAGGAGCTGAGGCCGCATGCCTTTACACCGACAGAGGTTGCCCGATCGAGAAGTCCGGCACCTTCGGAGTACCTCGCGACACACTCTTGATTGTTGGCCGAGATATCGCACCTGGTAGATGGTGGGTTGCCTCTAGATCTTTCCACCGATGCACCTTTGCATGGGTAACGGAGCGAATCAAGGATCATCCCGACTATGTGCCACCGGGTGAACGGTGGACAGACTGGATATCTGATTTCGGCCGCGTCCGCGGATACACAGGATACGAACACCGATCGGACTACGAGGACTATGGCTATGAGAGCATTCGCAGCGGTACAATCGTCATCGAAGAGGCATGGGCAGTGATCTTTGAATCCCACGACTGCTAGAGGACGGGATGGTGACCCTACCAAGCTGGATGCCGACCTAGCGCTACTGCTGGTCCTCGGTCGGATATACGGCCTCCATCAGGAGATACACGCTGGAAGACGGATTGTCATTGGGAAACTCCCTGTTGGCGCTGGCGTGAAGGATGGCAAGGCGCCTGGCTCGGGTGATGGCTTGATGTCGACGTGGCATGTAAGCCGCGCCGATCAGGCTCTTGCCCTGCGAGTTGTCGTGCTTGCGGCGGAGGCTTCGGCAGTTGTCGTTGTTCAACCAGCTCTCGTGATCGGTGTAATGGAGCACCAGCCACAACTCGAAGCAGGGATTGGAGATCGCGACATTGATCCCGTTGTCACGAGCCATCTGCACCGCATCGTCCAGCAGGGCGTGCGGCGTGGGCGCTTCTACATCGAATACGCACCAGTACTCTGTGGGGCCGGTCGACTGCCGGCGTTCGCTGCGCTTCGCAGCCCTGGCTTCCTCTACAAGCCTGCGTGGCTCTTATCCCATTCCACGAATGTCCAGTGTCGCTACCCTGCGAACCTCTGGTAGGGAGGCGAACGCCTTCAGATAAAGCGGCTCGGTCAACTCCCCCTCGCAGAAGATAACGAAGCGGGCTAGCTCATCGATTCGCGGAGCGCGGCGACGTAGCGGCCCATTGCCTCTTCGGCGCGGTGCCATGCTCAGCCATGGGTCGCGACGCCCAAGGCCTCGCGAACCCGATACTGATCAACCACCGGGACTCCGCCGAAGCGGCCCTGCAGGTAGCCGCGCTCAAGGTTCGTGGAGCGTCTAACGCTGGTGCTGCGGTAGTCCGAGAGCGCCTTTAGCTCGGTGCTGCCGTCGCGCTGCTTGGAGGTGATCCAGACCTCATCCCGGTTCAAGCGGCCGAGCAAGCTCGTGTCGTGGGTGGTGAAGATGATCTGTGCGCCGTGACGGTTGTTGGACGGATCTTGGAACAGCTCAACGAGATTGCCCGAGATCACCGGATGCAGGCTGGCATCGAGTTCGTCCACCACAATCAGGCCCCCATTTTCCAACACGGCGAGCAGCTCTGGCATCAAGCCAAGCCAGGTGAGCGTCCCGTCGGATTCCTCACCGAGCTCGAGGGGATGCGGATCGCCAGCCACATCGTGCAGAAGCCTGAGCCTGCGACCGCTGCGGCCCCGACCGGAGGCTTCGTCGACCACCTCCACGCCCTGGACGCCAAGGCCCGCGAACATGAGCATCGCCAGGGCCAAGTCGCGATGTTGCTCATGGCCCTTGTGTGCCGACCGGTCGCCGTCCTGCTGACTGCGCGACGGCGTTTCGTCGAACACATCGATCAAGAAGTTGTCCCAGCCGTGACGACTCCATCGAACTCCGGGACGGTAGAGTCGCGCCTCGGGAGGGACCAACCCCCGAGGCCAATAGTCGAGGCAGTTGACGTCGCGCAGCCAGCGCGCCACACGGTCGATCTCCTCAGTGAGTCGGCTAGCAGCGGACAGGACCAGCGTTGTCGGCGTGATCAGCTCGCGCCCGCCACCCGTGAAGCGTGTGCCGCGGCGGAATATCAGATCGTTGCCATCGCGCTCGAACATCGTGCGGCGACGCTGATTCGGATAGCTGTAGAGCGCCTCAAATACCACCCTGGACTCGTCTATCTCCAACTCGTAGCGGTACCGTACGCCGTGGACGACCAACTCAATCCCGAAGTACGACGGCCGTGGCGTTCCGGCCGCGAAGCTGAACGGGTCGCAGGGGATGGAGTCCTCCCAGGCGCGCAACGACACTTCGACCGCATGCGACAGCCACGCGAGCGCGTCAATGAGGTTGGTCTTGCCTGACCCGTTGGCACCGTAGATTCCAGCAACGGTCAGAACTCTGTCGTCGAGTCCCTCAAGCTGCCGAGCCGCGGCGCGATCCTTGTCCATCGCGACCATCGACAACTCGACCGGCTCGCAGATCGAGCGATGGTTGCCGACCTCGAATCTGAGAAGCATCGCGAGCCTCCTCGTAGCCCTGCAAACGAGTAACCCTTGAATGCGTTGCTCTCCTGCGAGAATTATAGCTCATTTGCAGATGGAGTGCATCATCGCGGTGAAAGGGGCACCGCAGGTCTAAGGCTCAAGCACCAGGATTGAGCACGGACCCAGAGGGATCCGCGGGGTCAGCCGACGCTGCCCTCCATCTGGAGCTCGATCAGGCGGCTCCACTCCAC
>JAPPMC010000213.1 GCA_028819235.1 Bryobacterales bacterium | reverse complement strand
CGTCCTGTTACCAGTACCAACCCCCTCTCATACACCCACGACCGAACGCTTACGAACGCTGTAACGCTGGCGGGTAACCGTTCGGTCGTGCCGGTACCGCTAGCGCGGCGCCATCGGTTACGACTTTCGGGATCGCCCGCGGTACCCGGGTCCGCCATTGCTACCACCTGGATCAGCCGCACGTCCCCGTTCTTGTCGGGGAACCACTTGCGGGCACTCTCGCAGCCCTGCGCGACCGTGGCGAACGGGGCTTCAGTGAGTCCGATTTCCACTATCTGTCTGCGTCTCAGGAGGTGCCTCGCCCACCTCGTCGAGTTCTGCGATTGCAAGCCCCTCTGGTGTGAGCGTCCATTCACGCGACCTGCCACCTACCCGTTTCGCGATCCCTTCTTGCTGGAGCAGCGCGAGAATCGCTCTAGTAAGGGTGTGAGGATAGGGCTTTTCGCCGCGTGTCAATCCCAACGCCTCGTGAATCTCTCCCCGCTGCAGGCCGACACCTGCCCTCTGCGCAACCCTGTATAGGCATCGCATGACCGCATCTCGGAGCAGCTTCTCGCCGTCCTGTGCCTTCTTCTGGAGGTTCTCTCCCAATTCACACCACCTTTAGCGTGCCGCAGTTTAGTGCGACAGGGCTACAGGTCTCACGTAGTCTCGGCTAGCGTCAGCCTGCGGATTCCTCAATTGAGGCGTTGTTCTCCGTCGCCGCGCGGTGGAGCGCGAAGTGGTGATCCTGGGATGTCGAGGGGGACCGGCTCCACATCTTCGCCCTCGTCCGCCGCCAACTGCCCGGCGACTGGACCGCACGCTACAGCACCACCCCGTGCTCACCGAGACCTTCGTCGAGACCCGGCGCTCCACCGCCGCCGTCTCCCGCGTCTCCGGTTGGACCCGCGTCGGGCGCCGCCAAGGGCCGCGGGCGCTCCCAAGAACGCTGCGACCTGGAGATTTGAGCTACCCAACCGGGAAGCTTGGGTAGTTCCGGGACTCCTGCTCGGCCCCTACGTTCTGGTTTACGGCGAGAATCTGTCTTGATCCTGTGCCACAACCCTGGTGAGACCGTTGCCTCTTGCCCAAACGGTACCGAAGTCGTCCGACTTCAGGGCAATGAAGTTCAGTCCCCGCACGACCTGGGAGAGGGCAGGTGCCTCTCCGACTTCCCAATGAACACTCAGCGGATCCAGGTATTCGCACATGCCAGCATCCCGAGCCTCGTTCATGAACCTTCTCTTTTCCTCTTGAGACTCATCGGACGCCGCTATCGCCATGACCGCTTCCAGCGCTTGGACGCTGTCGCAGCCAAGAACGAGGGAGTTCGGTCTCACTAGGTAGCCGACGGAAACGGATTCCGAACTGGGGTTCGAGAGGGAGCGTGAGGCCGACTCAGCGAGACGGCGTGCCTCGCGGGCGAGCGCTTCCCGTCGCGGTGTTTCTTGGGCCTCCATCGCCTCCGCTACGAGCATGAGGGCTCTCTGGACGCGAAGCTGAGCTTGGTCGAGTTTCCACTCGGATCGCTCCTGCTGTTCTCGAAGTGCTGCCGCGACCTGTTCTCGGTGGAGGTCGCTCCGCGAGACCTCTTTACAAGCGAAAGGTACACAAACTACAGCGGCGATGACCGCTGCAAGAAACGTATTGGTGCCCTTTAGCATGATTCGAATTCCCCTTTGGCGGCGCCGGAAATCGGATGAGGTCACACCCCCGGTGGGTAGGATCCACTCGGTCCGTGCTCGTGTTCCAGGCGAAGCCTATGCGCCGTCAAAGCCATCAGCGGCTCGGCCCCTGATCCCGCTCCCGACCGCGCTGGCGCATCACCTCTAGAGCTCGCGCAACGTCGCGGCGAGCGTTTCGTAATCCCGGGCCAAGGGTGTCACTTGCCCGTCGAGCCGTTCGAACAGCCGCCGCAAGACCTCGACTTGCTGCCGCAAGGCTGCGCTCTGCTCGGCCTGCTGCGCGACTTGCCGCTCCAAAGCTTCGATCCGCTCGGCGTCCCGCTGCCGCTCCCTCGCGGACTGCTCGGACAACCGCTCCAAGGCGACCGTCAACTGTCCCTCTAGCTCGGTCATACAGCTCCCTCACTCGCTCGACAGCTTCAAGGCAGGCCGCTCGCCCACGGTCCAGGGCGGATCGTCCAGCGTCCCGTCCGGCAGCACCACGAACCGCTCCCCGTCGATCTCCCGCAGCGTCACCCCCCACGTCACGTCCTCGATCTCGGCCAGGGTCTCCCGGCCCTGCTCGATGCGGACGTGCAGCGTCGCCAGGACCTCGATCCGGCTCTGGATGGTCGCCGACAACCAGTGCGTCAGCCCCCAGCTCCCGCCGCTGAACCCGAGAAAAAGGCTCAGGCCGACCACCAGGGGCCGCAGCCACGCGTTCAGCAGCACCGCGCGCGTCCTCGCGACCGCCGCTCCCGTATCGCCTTCGATGGTACGCAGCTCGTCGTTCACGACGGCGCGCAAGTTCGCGCCAAGCAGCCGCAGCTCGCTCGCCGCTATCTCCTCGATCCGCTGCCGGTCGGCCGCCATCCGGCTCCGCACTCGGGCGATCAAGTCGTTCCGGCTTGAAGTCGTGCTCATACAACGCTCCTTTCAGCCGCCACCGTTTCCCGCTGTCGGGATCACGGGCGGTCAGATAGTCCTTGCCCTGGCGGGGCACCTCGAAGCCGGCCTCCTCCAGAGTGGCGACCACATCGGCGCGGCTCCGCACCATGCCGTGCTCGACCCGCTGCAGCAGGTAGTCCCGGATCAGCTCGCGGGGGCCGGGCTCGTGCTCGAGGCCGGCCCGCAGCCGCGCCGCCTCGATGTAGGCGCGGTGGCCGGGCTGGTGCTCCCTGGCCCGCGCCGGGTCGTCGGGGCGGGCCCAGCCGTGCTGGTGGTTGAAGGCGTCGCGCAGCGCGTCGAACGTCTTCTCCCAGCCGGGCGGCGCGATGTTCAGGCTGCGGCCGGTCTCCAGGTCGCAGCGTGCGGTGAGGACGTGCACATGCACGCCATCGCCGTCCTCGCGGTGCAGGACCGCCGTCCAGGCGTAGCGGTCGGGCTCCAGGCCCGCCCAGGCCGTCTTCTCGAACTCGTCGAGGACGGCCCCGATCTGGGCGTCGGTCGGGCGGTCCTCCGGCGCCCACGCGATCACGAGCGAGGTGTACTTGTGCTCGAAGCCGAGCGAGTCGGCGAGGGCGGCCACGTGGTCGGGGTTGCCCCGCAGAACCTCGACGCCCGGACGCACCCGCCCCGCGGCATCGCGCTCGCCGACCAGGTAGTCGGCCGCGGCCCGGGCGGAGCCGGTGCCGCGCTTGGCGCAGCTAATGTGCATCGCCGCCCTCTCCGCGGAAGCGGGCAACCTCGCGCATCGACCGCTCGAACACCACGAGGTTGGCGATCACCGTGACGGACCTGGCCGTCGAGGTGTACGTGTTCGCCCAGCGCGCGAGCTGGTTCAGGTTGTTCCCGATGCGGGCAACCTGACGGTTCCGCTCGCGCTCGATCTTGGCGTCCGCCGCGGTCCAGGTCCGCGTCCGCGCCATCGCCTGCCGCAGCAGGACGGACAGCGGCACGCCGGCCGCCTCCGCCTTGGCGCGCCAGGCGGCGAGCTCGGTCGCCGACAGGCGGACGTGGACCCTCACGGTGCGGCGCTCAGCCATGGGCGCACCGTGCCGGGGGTTCGGGGGGCGGCGCCCCCCGTCCGAACGCTGCTCGGGCAGCGACGGATGCCGGGGGTTCGAAGGGGGGCGCAGCACCCCCTCGCCAGTCCCCCTGTACGCACAGGGGGTAGGCTGGCTCTCGGGCCTTACTGGTCATCAGGAAGGCACGGAGCCTGCCCCGACGACCGCGAAGAGTGTTAGTCGCCTATCGACGGATAGGCTGTCAATTGATGGTGCGTCCTTGGCGCGCCATTTGCTTGCCCGGCCACCGGTCGGACGCGGGAGCGATGCTCCCTCAGCTGCCGTCGATGACGCTGCCGAGATCCGGCGCGGGAGAGCGGGAGCGCCGGACTCCCGCCACCTCCTCCATCGCCTTGCCGCTGGCGGCTCCGGCGGCGGGTGCCCGCCGCCAGTGGCACCCCCATCCCAATCAGACCGGTCAACTGACGCTGCGCTTTCCGCGGCGAGCGTCCCCGAGCCCCGCGCAGGATTCGGCGGCGCTTTGCTGCTCCCGCTTAATTCCAGTTCAGGCCGTCTTCACCTCGGCTCATCAGCATCGCCTTCCAGAACGACTCGCGATTAATGATCTCGGAGTCTGGCGTGTGCATGGGGCGATGCTTCTCGACCGTGAGAACTGAATGGTTCGGCGACCCGTGAGGCGCGCGAGGGGCGGCTGCGTGCGGCCCCGGCGCTGCCGGGCGACGAGGTGGGCGCGGCTTCGCACGTGGGCTATTGGATTTCGGACTCGTCATCTTCAAAAAGGAAAGCCCCCATGAATCGCACCCCCCTGGCCCTCATCGCCTGGCCGTCCCGCTGCTGGCGCTCGCCGCGCCGGGGCAGGAGAGCCCCCAGCCCGTCGAAACCTTCCGGAACTGCTCGCTCATGCGTGAGGCCGGTTGGACCCGCGGCGTGAACCAGAACGGCGGCACCTACCGAGAGGCGTGGAACAAGGCCGAGAAACGCACCTACGCACTGAACACAGGCCGCGACCGCGACAAGGACGGTCACGCCTGCGAGTGACAGGGCACGACCAAGGCGCGTTACTCTACGGGATTCTCGCTCGGCCCCGCCTGTCGTGCGAGGGGGGTTGTGCAATGATCGGCTACACTTGTGACTGTGTAGGAAGTGGCGGGCGTGGAGGGGGCATCTTGCAATGAACCTGCCTTGGAAGGTGATCGGGAAGTGGGGAGTTGCAGTCTTCGCCGTCACGGTTCCGGGGAGCCTTGGGGCGTGGCTAATCATCAGTAGTTTCCACTACTTCGGCGCCCGAGAGTCGAATGCGATAAACGCCGTTTCTTTGCAGGTTTCTCTCCTCACGCAGTTCTTCTTGGCCGTAACGCTGGGAATCGCGGTCTTGGCCTTTTGGGGCTTCCATCGGTTCAAGGATATCGCTATCGAGACGGCTCAGATCGAGGCCCGCAAGGCTGCGAAGACGGAGGTCGAGTCGTTTTTCCGGTCCCGGGCTTTCCGCCCCAATGGGGGCGTAAAGCCCGCGGAGCCAGATGCAGAAAGGAGCATCGGCGATGACCTCTGAAATCGTCCACAAGCCGGAACACAGGCTCATCTTGGCGAGACACCAGGAAGCGGTCCCCGTCAACATCAAGGCCATCGCCGATGACCTGGGCTTGAAGGTCCACCACACCCGCGACTGGAGCGACGATGTTTCCGGCCAAATCGTCCGGAGTGATCGTCACGGTGGGTCTAGCGGCTACGCCATCTTCCTGAACCGCAGGCACTCTCCGAATCGCAAACGCTTCACGCTTGCTCACGAGATTGCCCACTTCCTCCTACACCCGCAGTTCATCGGAGATGGCATCCAGCACGACGGGCTGTATCGGAGCGGGCTAAGCACCCCTCTCGAGGTACAGGCCAACAAGATGGCGGCGGAGATCCTCATGCCGAAGACCCAGCTCTTGTGGGCTTTTCACGAGGGGGTGAATGACGTCGGCGACCTGGCCAAGCGGTTCAGGGTGTCACGTGCGGCAATGGCAATCCGCCTGGGAATCCCTACCGCACTGGACAAGGCTTCCCGGGAGTGGGCCCTTGAGGAGTTGAAGAAAAGCGTCCGCTTCCAGATGGAAGTCTCCCGGGAGTACCGGGAGGTCTTGCGCTGGGAGTTTGTGTTCCCGGATTCTCCGGAACAGCAAGGGGACCGTGACGCACTGGCGTTGGGCGAGGGCCGCGCGCTACTAGGGTTTCCATCGTGAAGCACATCGCCAGCGTCCTCTGTCAGAGAATCATCTTTGACTCGCAAACCGAGCAGTTTTCCCTCATGGACGTCGCTGCTGGTTTTCGCACTCCAGAAGAGAACCTGCTGTAGGAGACGGCAGTAGATTCGCGGTTGGGGGACACCCACTTTTACGCACG
>JAPPMC010000115.1 GCA_028819235.1 Bryobacterales bacterium | reverse complement strand
TTGCCGGAGAATCCCAAATCCGGGCTAGCTTGTCAACCCACCTTGATAATCCCCATTCGAATTCCTATCTCTGAAGCGCGGACTTGGACCAGCTGGCCAACGACTCCATAGAGGCCAACCACTGCCAAGAGCAACGAGAGAATTCCGAATGCTACCAGTAGGGCTGTGGCTAGGCGTTGAAGGCCGAGAACTTCATCCAGCAATTCTGTCATTGTCTTGACTTCGAAGATGGCCAGATCCGGGTCGACTTCATGCAGAACTTCAGTGACAAGTCCCACAGAAGTCTGCGTTGAGAGACTGGTTCGCAGAGCAACGAAGCATTTTTCAGGAGGGCTGAATTCGATCGGAACATAGAAGCTTGGATCGGCTGGCTCAGCAGGCCCCGACGCTTGCACGTCTTTGACAATACCGATGATCTCAGCAGACGCGATCCCGTCGAATGCCAAGCGCAGGTGTTGACCGACTGGGTCAGGACCCGCAGGATATGCAGGCCAGAACTGCCGCGCGAAACTCTCGTTGATCACAACGGTCGGCGTTTGAGACCTGTTGTCCGAATCTGCAAACGCTCTGCCTCGACGGACTGAAATTCCCATCGTCGCGAAATACCCTTTAGTGATGCTCTGTAGGCGCGCCATAGGTTCCTCCCACTCCGGAACTGGGTCTCGACCCACGACATGAATGTTCGTGAAGAGGGGAGGCGTGGTTGGAATGGATCGCATGAGCGCCGAGTCGTCGATAGTCGGAACGGAAGACAACCGCCGATCCAGTTCGCGGAAGAAGACCGCTCTCTTTTCGCGCGTGTTGTAACTTGTTGTTGGCAGCGGTACTCTCAGCGTGAGCAGCCGCTCAGGATTGAATCCCAGATCGACGGACTGCAATCTGGCGAAGCTCTGGACCAGTAGACCAGCTCCGAACATGAGCACAAACGAGAGGATCACTTGGCCGACGACCAGCCGCTCCTGCATTGCGAATCCAGTGAGACGCTTGCGCCACATCGTGGATAGCTGGTTCGCCGAACTGGCGTGACCGGTGAGCAGACTCGCGATTCGACACCTAGCGACTTCTAAGGCGGGGAAGAAACCGACTACCAAACAGGTCAGAGCTGCCACACCCACCGCGAACACGAACACACCAACGTCCAATTGGATTTCGTCAGAACGAGGCAGGTGAGGCATGTGCAAACGAGGCAGAACACCTGTCACGCCGGCTGCCAAGATGACTGCTATTCCGCCGCTCAGCACGACGACCGTACTGCTCTCGACAAAGAGCCGAGAGACTAACCTGACAGGTCCGGCCCCTAGTGCAGCGAGCGTGGCGAACTCGTGGGACCGCGCTGAGGCCCTAGTCAGGAGAAGGCCGGACACATTTGTGCAAGCGATCAAGAGCAAAACACAAACGGCCCCGAAGAGTATCCAGAGGACGGGGCGCACGCTGCCAACGACGCGCGACTTGAGTGGTTGGACTCGCACCGTCACTCCGGGCTTTGCGTCCAGGGCGTTGGGATGTCGCGACACGTAGCTCTGGTTCAAGGAGTCCATCTCGCTCTGGGCTTGGGCGAGTGTTGTTCCGGTCTTGAGGCGAGCGATGACATCCTGGGTCGTCACGAATCGCCAGAACTTTGCTGGCATCTGGGACGTGTGAGACGGGTGTGTGACCCAGACGTCGACTTCGGGAAATGGGAAGTCGAACGCCTCGGGCAGAACTCCCACCACGGTGTGGGGCTGCGAATCCAGCAACAGGACCTGTCCAGTCAGTTGCGGGTCCGCACCGAATCGACGCTTCCACAGGCCCTCGCTGAGGATGACTGCGGACCCCCCTGAAGGGTGATCTTCTTCCGGGACAAAGTCGCGTCCTAAGATCGGCTGAGCTCGCATTATCCCCAGTAGGTTTGAAGAGACCCGCGCTGCCACCAGCGCTTCGGGGGCTCCGCCCGAAGAGAGGGTCATGACTTCCGGCCACTTGAGGAACACGCCGACTGCGCTGAACGACTTCGCATGGTCTCGCGTGTGATCAACCCTTCGCACTGTAAAGCGTTGGTCAAACGTGCCGGTGGCTGGGTTGTCAAGCGACAAGACCACCAGTTCCTCCGAACTGCGGTACGGCAGGGGTGCGAGCAGAACGGAGCGCAAGAGCGCGAAGAACAGGGTGGCACCGCCAATGCTGAGTGCGAGAACACAGATGGCCGTCGAAGTGAAGACCGGGCTCTTGCGGAGCTTGCGCAATCCGTACGTGATGTCTGCGATCAGGGCTTGGGTCCGGCCGAATCCCCAGGACTCACGACAGTCCTCATTGACCATGGCTAGGCCGCCTAGGCGCACTCGTGCTAGCCGGGCAGCTTCACCAGGAGGAATTCCGCGATCGATGTGCTGTTCCGTCAGTTTCTCGAGGTGGAATCGCAACTCATCGTCGAGTTCCTGTTCCGCACGCTTGCGCTGGAGTAGGCCTCGCACACGATAGAAAACGCCGCCTAGCATGGAAAGAACGCTGCCTAGGCCATGTCGAGGATGGTCTCTACGGCTGTCGACAACCTACGCCACGAAGTGGATTCGTCCACCAGTTGACGTTGCCCTGTCTGGGTGAGTTCGTAGTACTTGGCGCGGCGATTGTTCTCGGACACTCCCCACTTCGCCCGGATCAAGCCTCGCCGTTCCAGTCGATGCAATGCAGGATAAAGAGATCCCTGCTGGACCCGCAGAACGTCGCTGGAGACTTGTCGGATCCGTTCCGAGATCCCCCAGCCGTGCTGCGGTTGGAGTGCCAAGGTCTTGAGGATCAGCAGATCCAACGTGCCCTGCGGAAGATCGACGCGTGCCACCAAAACGCCTTTGGCTTCTACAGGTCCATCTTATGGGCAGCCCCTGTCGAAGTGCAAGGGTAGAGGGGATCGAGCCGCCCGTTGGAGTGTCACCCTGGGGCGCTCGCAGGACCGTGCGTGCATCTCTCCCGTCACACAGCTCTGCGAAACCGGCCCTCCTCAGCGGATGGCCTCGCTCGTCTCGTGAGAGTCTCCCCGCTGACGGTTGCTCTCTCGATCCAAGCTGGCCGGAAGCTTGAACGGGTCCTGGGTGTCGCTGTAGCGGTCCTCCACCGATAGCCGCCCGACGGGCGTTCCGCCACTCGTCGAGCCGACACAACAAGCGCGCAACTGGGCACGCGACAACCTGCCCAAGGCCAGTGCCGAGTGGAACCACTTGACGGTGGACGGCTTCTGCAGATGCAGCCTGACACGCGCTCAGACCCGTCTACTACGTGTTAGCCACGCTGAGAAAACTCTATCGCGAGCCAGCTATGCGCCGGTGCACAGGGCATCGGAAGGGGGATGGCTGGAGGATTGCGCAATAATTGACCAGACCTCGAAATGGACAAGCCGCGCATTGGATATGCCAAGCGCAAGCGTGCGCGACGGATAGCCGT
The DNA here is from genome assembly GCA_028819235.1 of Bryobacterales bacterium. Taxonomy (GTDB): domain Bacteria; phylum Acidobacteriota; class Terriglobia; order Bryobacterales; family UBA6623; genus VXMF01. The sequence goes on along the minus strand of JAPPMC010000115.1, from coordinate 52,128 downwards.
AGCGTCCATTGTGGCGGTCGCGATTCTGGCTGTGGCTTGGGCCGTATCTCGCGTCGAGCCGGCTTCACCAAGGGTGGATGCTGCGGTTGTCTTCACGGACACGGTCAAGCGCGGCGAGATGTTGCGGCAGGTCCGCGGCATCGGCACTCTCGTGCCCGAGACAGTGGTCGTGATCGCGGCGAGTGACGAGGGCCGTGTCGAGCGACGCTTCGTTCAGCCCGGCCAGCCTGTGGACCCGAGTACGGTCCTGCTGGAACTCAGCAGCCCGCAAGTGGAACAGGAATACCTAGATGCCGCGGCCCAGCTGAGGGAAGTCCAAGCCGAACTTGCGAATCTACAGGCCCAACTCGAGGACGAGCGACTTACCCAAGAGTCTGTCACCGCCGACTTGGAGGGACAGTACCTGCAAGCCAAGGCACAGTACGATGCCGATCTCGAGCTGTCCAAGTCCGGGCTAACAGACCAAGTCACCCTCATGAAGTCTCGCGTAGCGATGGAACAGCTGCAGAAGCGGTTCGAATTGGAACGGGCTCGCGAGGACGCCCGCAAGCCATCTGTGGAAGCACAACTGGCGGCGCAGCAGGCTCGAATTGAGCAGATGGAGGCGCTCCTTGCGCTCCGCCAGGACAAGGTCGACCGGCTCAGGGTTCGGGCCGGGATGCACGGAGTTCTCCAGCTCATGAAGGTCGAGGTCGGGCAGTTGGTTGCCCCGGGTGACGAGTTGGCCCGGGTTTCCGATCCGACTCACCTCAAGGCGGAGCTAAAGATCCCGGAGACGTTGGTCAACGACGTAGCGGTTGGTCAGCGTGCGCAGGTCGACACGCGGAACGGGGTGATCGAGGGCGAGGTCTCGCGCATCGATCCAGCGGCGATCGAGGGTACCGTGCTAGTAGACATCCGTCTGCTCGGCGAAATGCCCCGCGGCGCTCGGCCCGACCTAAGCGTAGATGGGACCATCGAACTTGAGCGGCTTGAGAATGTGCTGTACGTGGGTCGTCCCATTCATGCAAGAGAGGAGAGCCTCATGGGCCTCTTCAAACTGGAAAGTGTCCAAACGCACGCCTCGCGCGTGCAGGTGCAGGTAGGCAGGGTTTCCGTGAGCACGATCGAAATCCGCTCGGGTCTGAGCGAAAGCGATACGGTTGTCCTATCTGACATGTCGGCGTGGGACGCCTATGACAGGATCCGGCTCGAATAGGCCGTCGGTTTCCAAGTACAAGGAGCCGTCGATTCATGCTACGGTCGTGACTACGGACAGGAAGCGCCAGTGTCATTGGTCGACTGCACGATCTGAGCGATATTGACTGCGTCGGTCAGTCCGCCGTTGGGGCCGGCCCAAGCTGCTCGTCCGCCGGACTGTGCACCGCCCGATTCGTGGGCCGGGGGCCATCGTTGGCCGTCGTGGCCGACGCAGTGCTAGGGAGACAGTCCGCTGCCCCTGTCGGACTCGAAGCAGCGAAGCCGAGGTCGCTCGGATGCTGCTCATCAGACAACGGAGTACATGCACTCGGAAAGGCCATTCTCATGTGTGCACCTTCGGTTTCGCATGTTGCTGGGTATTCTTGGCTGGCCTCGAACCACGGAAGGGCAGTGCTGCCGTCGTGCTTGCGGCCTTGTCTGGACCTACCCCGCTTTGACGCCTCATGCGGAATTCGAGAGGACTGGGAGGTGTACGCCCAGACCTACCTCCTTTCCAAGATCTCTCCAGTCCACACGTTCCGTTCGGACACGCACTTCCCTGCCATGGCCTGCGGTCCGCGCTTCTGGGGCTTCGACCGTTCATGGCTACCAACGCTCCGTCGGCATCGCTCGATCCGCCGGCTCGGAGCGGCGTTCACCCACTTACCCGCGTGGGCCAATTGGCCGGGAACGCAATCTATAATCGACATGCAACCCGAGGAGGGATCCACATGAACCGAAGGGCATTTGTGGCCGGGACTGCGCTGGGAGCGGCAGGCACAGCCTGCGCGGGGCAGCCGGAACCGGCACGAAAGACGTATCCGCCGATGCGCATGCACGTGGGGACGCAGCGGAGTCCTACCAACCGAGAAATCCTGCAGTTCCTCAAGCGTCACGGCGTCAACAACTGCTGCGGCTACCCTCCGGACCCCGGTGAGAGGGGCTACTGGCTGCGCGAGGAACTGGAAGCCACTCGCGAACTGTGCGAGTCCGAAGGGGTTTCACTGGACATGGTGGCGCTGCCGTTCTTGGCTTCGTCCCACATTGACCGGGAGAAGCGGGGAGCGATCATGCTCGGCCAGTCGCCGGAACGCGACAAGGACATTGACGACATCCACAAGATGATCCAAGCATGCGCCGAGGTGGGGATTCCCGCGGTCAAGTACAACATGAGCATCCTAGGGGTACTGCGGACGGAGCCGACCCCGGGCCGGGGTGGCTCGAGCTACTCCACCTGGCAACTGGAGGAAGCCGTGCCCGATCCTCCGCTCACCCGTGCCGGGCGGGTGGACGAGGACGAGGCGTGGGAGCGGATCACCTATTTCCTGGACCGGGTCATCCCAGTGGCCAACGAGTACAAGATACGCGCGGCCTGCCACCCGCACGACCCGGGCGTGCCGCCTGAAGGCTACCAAGGGGTGGTCCGCGTGCTGGGGACTCCGGAGGGCTTGTATAAGTTCATGCGAATCCAGGAGAGCCCCTACCACGGGTTCAACCTGTGTTTAGGCACTACGTCCGAAATGCTCCAAGACCCTGCCACGGAGATCCATGATGTGATCCGAATGATCGGCGGCGAGCAGAAGATCTTCAACATCCACTTCCGGAACATCATTGGGAAGCGGGACAGTTTCCAAGAGGTCTACCCGGACGAGGGAGACATGGACATGGTCGAAGTGGCACGCACTCTGTGGGAGGTCGACTACCCCTACATGCTCATGCCGGACCACATGCCCCGGCATCCCGACGACCCTAACAGGCGCCAGGCTTTCGCCTACGGCTTCGGCTACATAAAGGGCATCCTGCAGACTCTGCGCAGCACCGCTTGACCACAACGGCGCAGGCTCGAAGACGTGCCCGCGGGCCAAGGACCGCCCAGCAATCCGCTGTGCTAAGTTCAGACCTGTAGCTACTTGAATGGGATCCGTTCCGGCAGTCAGCATCTCCGGGTGCACCTTCAGCTACGGGCGGAAACCCGCCTTGGACCGCCTGAGCTTCTCGGTTTGCCAGGGCAGTATTTTCGGGATTCTCGGCCCGAACGGGAGCGGCAAGACGACCCTCTTTCGGATCCTTGCCACGCTGTTGCCGCCGAGACGTGGCGAAGCGCGGATCTTCGGAATCGACGTTGAGGAGCGCCCGTTGGAAGTACGGCGCTTGATGGGGGTGGTGTTCCAAGCACAGAGCTTGGACCCGCGACTGACGGTGCGGGAGAATCTAAGCCACCACGGCCACCTGCACGGCTTCTACGGGGACCGGCTCGCGCAGCGGATTCCGCAGGCGCTGGAGAAAGTCGGAATCGCGGACCGTAGCCAGGATCGCGTCGCGACTCTCTCAGGTGGACTGCGTCGCAGGGTCGATCTGGCCAAGGTTCTGCTCCACAGTCCGAGGCTGCTGCTGCTCGACGAGCCTAGCACTGGCGTTGATCCGGCCGCGCGCCGCACCTTCTGGGATCACCTTGAGCAGCTCCGTCGCTCCGATGGTGTCACCGTTCTGCTGACCACCCACCTTCTTGAGGAAGCGGACCGCTGCGACGAAGTGGCCATCCTTGACCGCGGACGGTTGGTGCAGCAGGGCGAGCCCGCTGCGCTGAAGTCCGAGATCGGAGGCGAAGTCGTGACGTTGCGGGCCGCCGATGCCGGAGAGATCGCCGACGTGCTCTCCTCCGAATTCTCGGTCGGAGACGCGAGGATCAATGGGAGCGAGGTCCGCTTTGAGCACCGCGAGGGCTCCAAGTGGGCCTCCCGGCTGATGGCCCGCTTCGGCGATCGCATCGACTCGGTGAAGATTTCCCACCCCAGCCTAGAAGACGTTTTCCTGCACCACACGGGCCGCGCCTTCGCCCGCGCGGCAGAGACTGCGCCGGCCGACTAGGAAGGCGGCCCAATCGAGCGCGGCGCCGTCGCTCCTTGGCCGGATCGGTTCGCGGCCGGCGGCTGTGCGGTGAGACTGGCGTCTCAGATAGCGTCCGGATAGTACCCGTCGCGGGCTTGGATCTTGAGACCCTTGCGTCTTGACTTCACCACGATCTTTCGAAATCCGCGGCTGTCAAGGCCCTTCTTGGGCGTGTACCCGATGCTGTACTGCCCGCGAAGTTCCTCCTCGATCTGCCCGAAGATGTCGGACAACCTCCGTCCAGAGGAGACGCGGAATGCCGTTCCCCCAGTCTGGGACGCCATTCTGTTCAGTGCAGAGGCTCCCGCGCCTACGTTGAGATACGCTCGACGCGCGAAGTGCCGGTCCACGTACTGGATCGTGTAGACGACCAAGTCGGCCCGCTGGGCCGCCTCGATTGCGCTCTTGAACTTCACCTTGCTGCCCACGTCATAGCCGTCGGAAATGACCACGACCGCCTTGCGCCCTACCTGATCGCGGAACATTTCGTCGGCGGCCAAGTACAGAGCGTCGTAGAGAGCTGTGCTGGTCTGCTTCTTGTTGCCAGTGGGGTTGGGATGGAAGCCGCCGGTGGGAGCCTCCACCACCAATTCCGAGAGACCGCGCTCAAGAAGCCGCAGGGATCCCGTGTAGTCCTGGAGGAGCTCCACATTGCGGTCAAAGCTCATCAGGAAGGCCAAGTCCTTCTCCTGCCGGAGCAGGGAGCGGAAGAACATCATGCCCGCGCTGCGCTCCGCTGGGATCAGGGACTGCTGGCTGCCGCTGGTGTCCACGAGCAGTCCGATCGTCAGCGGCAGGTCGGTCTGGTGCGCGAAGTAGGCAATGTCTTGCGCTACACCATCCTCTGCGAGGATGAAGTCGTCCTTCGTCAGGTCCGGCAATAGACGCCCCTGCCCGTCCTTGACCGTAACCATTACATTGACGACCTGAACGTCGAGGGTGAATACAGGATCCGAACTTGTCACTCCAGCCTCTTGGGGGGCACAGGGCACTGCCGCCACAAGAGCAACCACACAGGGAACAAGAGACCGCATCCTCTTAGGAAAGACGGAAGGCCGGCGGGAGCGGTTTCCGCCAGCTTCGCGGGCTGGCTCCGGCGGTTCGCCCAAACGCCTGCGGGGGTCGATGGTATTCGATACGGAGCAAGGGTGAACGAGTCCCCTGCCATTTGCCCGAACGGTCTCTATCCGACGGCTCCGACAACCAATGTGACCCAGCACCGAGCGCACTTCCGTCCAACAAGTGCAGCCCTACGGCTCTATCTGCACCGGACGGTCCTGAGCCCGGCCCAAGTCAGGTCTCCTGGGGTACGGCCCCAGAGCCACTGGTCGGATCCGCCTTGCCGTCCTCCGTCATGCGCTCCACTGCTTCAGCCCCCAAGGTGTACGCTTCGCGAAACGCTTCAGGTGCCAACTGGACGGCAGTTCTCCCCAAGTTGACGACCCAAGGCGCGATCCTGGAACCGGCTAGCGCATTGGTGACGCTTGGAAACGGCTGGAAGGCGATCAGCACGAGCAGGAGCGCCGTGCAGGCCAGGATCCCGCGGACAAAGCCGAAGCCAGCCCCCAGCAGTCGGTCGACCCACCCTAGACCCGACAGCTGCCAGACCTTCGAGAGCAGCGCCCCGATAAGTGCGCCGGCGAGCACACAGACCACGAAGATCACCAGGAACGCGACGATGGCCGCAAGGCGAGTGTTCGGCATCGATGGCTGCAGCTGGCCCGCCAGGAGACCATAGCCCCACATCGAGGCGAACACAGCGACGAGCAGCGATACGATACGCATCACTTCCTTAGTGATTCCATTGCGAACGGCACCGAAGATCGAGAGGGCGAGGATCCCGCCAAACAGAATGTCAATCACTGCCAATCACTCGCCGAGCCCGCTGGGCGGCGCACTTCAGCCGATCATCCCGGAGTATAGCCAACGAACCCCCGCACGGGAGCCCCCTACCGACTGCTGAGGCCCCTTGCCGGGCATCGGCACGGAAGGGGGGCTCGGCCGGGCCGGGTGTCTAACCTAGAGTCGGTCGGCCGGTCTCACGTACTCCAGCACAAGTGCTCACGACCGCGGGAGGGATATTCAGCCACACCGTCGTGGAACGAACGGAGGAGAAGTGCCTCCGTAGCATTGTCCTGGCATCAAACCGCGAGAACTTCCCGCCGTCCACCCGTGTGCGGTGCACGTATTGATATTGGGTGACCCTGGACTGCGCCTCGAGATACGGCGCAATGCCTTGGAAGACTGAATCGGCCAGCTCGACCGCCATCATTCCGAGCGACAGTGACGAGACGACCGCATCGACCCTCGAAATACCACGCCTGTCCAGTTCGCGACCAGCGGTTTCGGCACCGGCCGGGACAAACCGGACACGCCGGTCGGGAATCGACTCCCGCAGGTGCGCAACGAAGCTAGGGTTGATCTCAAACGCGAGAAGCCGCGTGTCTGAGGGAAGGCGCCGCAAGAGCTCGCGGGTCATTGCCCCGGTCCCAGGCCCGAACTCGAGGACGACCTTCGGCCGGAGGCAGGCAATCGGGTCCACCATGGCCTTGGCGAGCCTGCGGGAACTGGGCACGACGGAGGCCGTCTGCCGGAAGTTGCCGAGCGCCGACCTGGCGAAGGTCACTGCATCCATCGGGTTGCGGCCCATCTGGCCGGGTGCGGCCGTTGCGACCTTCGGGCTACCATTATATCGGCTCGGTCAGGCTACTGGACCTCTCGCACCTAGAATTCCCAATGCGCCACGCCCTAGGATTGCTCGCCATTCTCGTCTGTGGCGCTGCGGGTCTGGGGGAATCCAACACGCTGGCGCTCGAGGGCACCGTACAGCCGGATCTCAAGAAAGGCCTCGCGACGGTGTCTGCCGTCACAAGCCCGTTCTACGCGGAGACAGCTGTTCGCAACAGCCGTTTCGCATTTCGGGCGCTAGCTCCCGGCGCCTACACCCTGACAGTCTTGGATCCCGAATGGGGAGTCACGCGCCAAACCGTGCAAGTCACTGCTTCGTTCGCCGACGGCCGGGGCCGCGTGCGAGTTGACGTCAGCTTAGAACGCTCCAGCGCAGTCCGTTCGGAACGCTCGGTGCAGACTGCCACGGTTTCGGTGGCCAAGCTCAAGGTGTCCCGCAAGGCTAGGGCTGCGGTGCGCAGTGCCCACGCCAAGTTCGCGAAGGGAGACATGGAAGGGGCCACCGCATTACTCCGCAAGGCCGTCGAGATCTCCCCTACCTTCAGTGAAGCCTGGAACGAGTTAGGGACCGTTGCCTATAAGTCAGGTGATTACACCCAAGCAGAGCGCTGCTTCCGCGCGGCTCTTGAGCACGAGCCGCTGGCGTTCGCGCCGATGGTCAATCTTGGGGGCGCCCTACTGTCCCAAGAACGTTACAGAGAAGCGCTGGACTTCAACCTGATGGCGCGCAGCATGCAGCCGCGGGACGCACTCGCCAATTCACAGTTGGGCATGAACTTCTACCACGTCGGCCAACTGCACAAGGGGCTCGAATTCCTGCTGCGGGCCAAGGAAGCGGATCCGTCGCACTTCAGCCACCCGCAAATGTACCTTGCAGAAATCTACGCCAGGCTGGGCAGGCTACCGGAGGCAAAGGCGGCACTTGAGGAGACCGTCCGGCTGCACCCGGACTCCCCGGTCAGGCAGGTTGCCGAGTCCGCCCTGAGCCGGCTGAGTGACCGACTGGACGAGCAGGACTCTCCCCGACCGTGACTAGGTAGAGTCAGTCAGCGCATTCGGACGCCTCTGGGGCAGCCGAGCTGCGGGTCCTCTGATACGCTCATTCGCATGATCACTTTCGACATGGGGAGCGGACTGCGCTGGCTCGTGACAGCCACGGTGGCGGTCGCTCTGACCTGCGGCTGCGCACCCGCGGATGAGGCCAGCCGGGATGGTCCGATGCTGAGCAACTTCGCGAGGGATCTCGACCGGGAACTCCCGTTGCCCGAGTACCCGCGGCCCCAACTCGTTCGAGGGCAGTGGCAGAACCTGAACGGGCCGTGGGAATACGCAATCACGGGGAAGGATGCCCCTCCGCCCGAGTCCTTCGACGGGGAAATCCTGGTCCCGTTCGCAGCCGAGTCGACCCTGTCGGGGGTGCAAAAGGCCCCCACTCCTGAGCAAACGCTCTGGTACCGGCGAGTGTTTGAAGTGCCTACGGAGTGGAGTGGATCGCGTGTGCTGCTTCACTTCGGCGCGGTCGACTTCCATGCCGTCGCCTACGTGAATGGCGAAATGGCGGGCGAGCACAAAGGGGGCTACACTCCGTTCTCCTTCGACGTGACGGACCTGTTGTCCGACAGTCCGGAGCAGGAGCTCAGCGTCTCGGTCTGGGATCCGACCGACACATGGACCCAAGCGCGTGGGAAACAGGTGAGCGATCCGAGCGGAATCTGGTACACGTCCGTCACCGGAATCTGGCAGACGGTCTGGCTTGAGCCAGTCCCAGAAGATTCAATCGCCTCGCTGAGGGTCGAGTCCGACCTCGCCGCGGGCGCCGTCGATGTGACGGTGCGGACGCGCGGCGCATGCTCCAGGTGCAGCGTGCGGCTCGAAGCATACCGGGACGGCACCCAAGTCGCAGCCGCCAATGGCGAGCCGGGCAGCAAGGTGCGGCTGACAGTCGAGAATCCGCAGCTCTGGACGCCCGACGATCCCAACCTGTATGACCTCGGGATCGTGCTTGCAAGGGATGGACAGGATCTAGACCGCGCTGCAAGCTACTTCGGAATCCGCGAAATCGGGCTCGGCAAGGACTCGCGCGGCTTCACGCGGCTGACCCTGAATGGAAAGCCGATCTTCATGTTCGGTCCTCTAGACCAAGGTTGGTGGCCGGACGGTCTCTATACAGCTCCGACAGACGACGCGCTGCGCTACGACATTGAGGTCACAAAGCAGCTCGGCTTCAACATGGCCCGCAAGCACGTCAAGGTAGAGCCGGCCCGCTGGTACTACCACTGCGACCGGCTGGGACTGCTCGTTTGGCAGGACATGCCCAACGGGAACCTGAGGCGTGGCCAGCCAGACAGCCTGCTCGTGCGGCCGACCGACGCCGAGGACGCACAGCGCCCAGAGGACTCCGCGGAGCAGTTCGAGGCCGAACTGGCCGAACTGATTGACACATTCTCGTTCTTCCCTTCCGTCGTCATGTGGGTCCCGTTCAACGAAGGCTGGGGTCAGTACGACGTGGAGCGCATCGACTCGGCGATTCGGCAGTGGGACTCGACGCGGCTCGTGAACGCGACCAGCGGGTGGACGGACCGTGGTATTGGGGACGTGTTCGACGCTCACATGTATCCAGGCCCGGGGATGGAGCTGGTATCTGAGGAGCGGGCCACACTTCTCGGCGAATTCGGCGGACTCGGATGGCCGGTTGACGGCCATCTGTGGTGGACGGACCGCCGCAACTGGGGCTACCGCACGTACTTCAGCCGTGAGGAGCTCAACGCAAGGTATCAGGATGTCGTGGGAAACCTTGTCGGTCCCCGTGCCCAAGGCCTTGCTGCGGCAATCTACACCCAGACCACCGATGTCGAGGGCGAGGTCAACGGACTCATGACTTACGACCGCGAGCTCGTCAAGTTCGACGTTGAGAGCGTATTGGCGCTCCATGACCGAATCTACGCGTCGGAGGGGACGGCGCGCACGCTAGTAAAGACATCCGAGCACTCCCCTCAGGAATGGGAGTACCGCACAGACCAGCCGCAGGAGGGCTGGGCGCAAGGCGGGTCGTCCGAGGGCTGGTTGTCCGGGCCCGCCCCGTTCCAGTCGGGCAACGACGGCAACTTCCCGACGGGCACGGTCTGGCCCGGAGGCGAGATCTGGATCCGCAAACCATTTGACCTGGACAGCGCTCCCGAAAACCTCTGGCTCCAGGCCTATCACTGGGTCGACGAAGGGGCGGTCTATATAAACGGCACGGAGGTCTGGAACTTCGAAGGGACTCGCGCCGGGGGGCGCCACTACGAGCACCGGAACCTGAGCGCTTACGCGGCCGAGCTCAAGGCAGGCCGCAACGTGATCGCCGTCGCTGGAGCGTTTGGGGGCGATTTGCGGGGAATGGACTTCGGGCTCTACACCGTAGAGTGAGCTGCCGCAGCGTAGCGCGCTACTGCGACAGCCGGCCCAGCGGGCGGATGTCGTTCACGAGGCCCCTGCTGAACGAGCGCGCTTGGCCCAACAGGCGCTTCACGACCTCCGGGTGCTTGTCGGACAGATCGTACGATTCCCCCGGGTCCCAGCGGAGCTGGTACAGGGAGCCTGTGCGAAGTTCGCCGGCCGAGCCGTCGGGCCCGGCCTCGCTGGCCAAGTGGAGCTTCCACGGGCCCGAGCGGACGGCACGCATGAGCGGCTCATTGCGGGGCGGCCCGTCCTCGGCCCGGTAGCGGTAGCCCCCTTCGAAGAAGTACAGCTGGGCGTGGCCAGTGCCCTTGCCCGGCGAATCCCAGAGGGGCCGCAGGTCCCGCCCGTCGATCGTTCGGTCACGGGGGGGCTCGCCGCCCGCCAGGCGCGCCAGCGTCGGGAAGATGTCCATCAGCGATGCGACCTCGGACGTGACCAGCCCGGCGGGGATGTGCCCTGGCCAACGCATGATGGCCGGTACCCTGACACCACCTTCGTAGACCGTGCCCTTGCTGCCCCGCAAGATGCCGGCCGAGCCCGCGTCAATCCCGTAATCAGCCCAGGGCCCGTTGTCTGACGTGAAGATCACCAGCGTCTCGCCCCCGATTCCGAGCTCGTCAAGAGTCTTGAGGATGCGCCCGGTGTGATGATCGATCTCTTCGATCACGTCTCCGTACAGCCCGCGCAGGGAGCGGTCACGGAATTCCCTGCCCCGAAACAGGGGCACATGCGGCATGGAGTGGGCCAGATACACGAAGAACGGGCCTTCCTTGTTCTCGCGGATGAACTCGATGGCCCGGTCGGCATAGGCTTCCGTCAGCAGTTCCTGACGTGGGTCGGTCTCGATGACGTGCTCGCCTTCGATCAGGGGCAATGGGGGGAACCAGCCCACGGGGTAGGTCTCGTCGGACTGTGCGAATCCGGTGTAACCAGTCCGCTCTCGCGTGTACTGCATGCGCGGATCCTCATCCGGGCGCCGGAGGATCTTAGGGTGAAAGGGCCACATGTCGTTCGAGTACGGAAGGCCGTAGTAGCGATCGAAGCCATTCCTGGTCGGCAGGAACGGAGCGGCGTCCCCGAGGTGCCACTTGCCGAACATCGCCGTTGCGTAGCCGCGGTCGCGCAGCAGTTCGGCAATGGTGACCTCGTTCGGGTGGATGCCCGTCCGTGCCCGGGGTATATGGTTGAACATCAGGCTGTTGCGCGGCGGATAGGTTCCCGTCAGCAGCGCCGCCCGCGCCGGCCCGCAGAACGGCTGGGCATAGAAGTCCGTGAAGCGGATGCCCTCTGCTGCCATTTGGTCAATGTGGGGGGTCCGGATGGAAGGATGCCCCTGCACGCCCAGATCGGCATATCCCTGATCGTCGGTCAGGATGACGACGAAGTTTGGGAGGGCAACGGCGGGGTGTGCCGGGACCGCTGCAAAGGCAGCCGCGAACAGCAAGTATGGGATGAGCATCGGCACCATTGTCGCGCCGGTCGGGCACCCGAACGCACGCAAGCGGCGTGAAGGGTCGCAGGCACTCGGGAGGCCCGGCGCTTGGCGTGCCCGGCCGTCGCGACCGACCTACCCCGACAGCCGCAAGTGGTTGTCCAGCTGGCCCGCCAACCGCGATATGGCCTTGTTGGCGGCGGCGCTCATGCCCGCCACCACGGAGCGGACGGCACTCTCGGTGACTGCCCCCCTCTCGGTGGCAGAGGATGACCAGACCACCCTTGCGGTGTCGGAATCCACCAGTTCGAGGTACAGTTCCACTTCCGCCCGCACTGAGCCGCCGTGGTCCACCTCTTCAAGCCTGCTCAACTCTCCCCGCAGGATGAAGTCAGCGCGCGTGCGGCCATCGAAGGGCACAACCGAGGCAAAGGTCCCTCGCGCACGAACATGGCGCAACAAGGACCGCCCCACGCTCTGGGGCGGATCCTCGGCCCAGCGGTGGTACTCGTAGAATCCGACCTGCTCGGGCGATTCCCGGTACACGATCCGACCTTGGCTAACGACACGACCTGCGCGAATCGGCATGAGGACGGCTGTGTGATCAAGAACCTCCGCGGCTGTAGTGGGCGACGGGAGGTTCAGGACGTAGTAGAACGTGGGCGGCACCTTACCGCCGCAAGCCAACCCGACGGCAAGCGCGAGCACCGAAAGTGCCACGCCCATTGGCCGGTGTGAGGGCGTGCGCATGGTACGCTTGTCCAAGCAGTCATTATGGCGGATTTTGCACTGTCCTGTTCCCGGTGCGGCCACCCTGTGCGCCTGCTGGGCAGGGAGAAGATCCAGCGCAAAGACACCTGCAACAGTTGCGGGGCAGACCTTCACGCCTGCGTCCACTGCCGCCATTTCGCCCCAGCGCGCAGCAACCAGTGCGCGGAGCCTCAGGCCGAGTGGGTCCGCGACAAGAAGGCCTCAAATTTCTGCGGTTACTTCGCCCCGCGGGCCTCTGTGAACCTTACCGCCCGGGGAGGGCGAAACCCCGCGGCGGACGCCCGCGCCGCCTTCCACGCGCTGTTCAAGAACTAGACCGGCCCGGTTCCAGGGCTCAGTCACCTGCCTCACGTTCCCCGACACGATGCCCGTCTCGATAACGGATAGCGCCCGGGCCACTCACAAGCCCGCTTACGCCAGCCGTGTCAACCCGGCCAGCCTGTACGGTATCGACAGTTGGGGCTTCGGATTCTTCGGCGTGAACGCCGCTGGCCACCTCACGGTGGCTCCGAGCAAGATCCGGGGGCTCGAAGTCGACGTGCTCGAGGTTGTCCGGAAGCACGTGCGAAAGCAGGTCTCTCCGCCGTTTCTGCTGAGGTTTCCTCAAATCCTTGACGAGCGGCTCTCGTCGCTGCACCAAGCCTTCGCAAACGCGATCGAGGAGTTCCGCTACCCGGGGCGTCACATCGGAGCCTACCCCGTCAAGGTGAACCAGAGGCCGGAAGTCCTCCGCCGGCTGGCTAACTCGGGGCGGGCCTTCGACTACGGGCTGGAAGTGGGGAGCAAGGCCGAACTCGTCGCCGCCCTGTCGATGCCGCTCTCGGACGGCGCCCTGATCGCCTGCAACGGCCTCAAGGACGACCTCTACCTGCGCATGGCTATGCAGGCGAGCAAGCTCGGTCGACAAGCCGTCGTGATAGTCGAGGACACCCAAGATCTGCATCGCACGCTGCGGCTCGCAGAAGCACTGCGGGAGCGGCCGCCAATCGGCCTCAGGGTCCGGCTCAGCTCCCGAGGGAGCGGCAAGTGGGAGGACTCCTGCGGTGAGTTTGCCAAGTTTGGCATGGGCACACTGGACCTGGTCCAAGCACTCGATATGATCCGCGAAGCCGGTGCGAGTTCCCAGCTGAAGATGCTCCACTTTCACATCGGGTCGCAGGTCAACGACATCCGGCGGGCCAAGCAGGCGTTCAAGGAGGCCGCCAGGGTGTACGCCAAGGCCGTTCAGACAGGCTTTGACATCGAGTGCCTCAATGTCGGAGGAGGGCTGGGAGTCGACTATGACGGCTCGGGCACGGCCAGCGAGTTCTCAATGAATTACACGGTGCAGGAGTTCTCCAACGACATTGTGTACACGATCGGGGAGGTCTGCGCCGCGGAGGGAGTGCGGCCGCCGACGATCGTGACCGAGCACGGTCGGGCCGTCGCGGCGTACCACGCCATGCTCATTGTGGAGGTGCGCAAGGTTGTGACTCCCGGGCTTGCCCCAGACGAGTACATCGAGGCGATCCGCTCGGTGGCCGAACCCGTTCTGGAACTTGTGGACATAGCTCGGGGAATCAATGCGAAGAACTTCCGCGAGCGATACCACGACGCGCTGCAACATCGCGGCGACATGAATGCCCTCTTCGAGCTGGGCTACCTGGGGCTGCGCGACAAGGCTAAGGGCGAGTGGCTGTTCTGGAACATTTGCCGCCAGGTGGCCCACCTCTCGAGGCGGATGAAGGACCGTCCCAAGGAGCTGCAGGACCTCGACGAAATGCTGGCGTCAAAGTTCGTGTGCAACTTCTCGATGTTCCAGTCGATGCCGGATTTTTGGGCCTTCGACCAGCTCTTCCCGGTGATCCCCATTCACAGGCTGAACGAGGTGCCGACCGAACGGGGTGTCCTTTGCGACATCACCTGCGACTCCGACGGCACAGTGGACCGATTCGTCGACACGAAGCACTTCAAGAGCTCGTTGGAGCTGCACCCGCTCCGCCCGGGCGAGCCATACTACCTGGCCTTCCTGCTCCTTGGCGCCTACCAAGAGACCCTGGGGGACATGCACAACCTGTTCGGGGCCGTGACCGCGATTGACGTCGGGATCGAGCCGGACGGCCGCATGACGGTCGGCACCCCAATTCGTGGCAACAGCGTGCGCGACGTGCTGCGAGCATTCCGATACGAGCCCGAAGAGGTGCTCAACTCGATTTCCCGCCGCCTTGCCGATCGCAAGGCGAAGGGTCTGCTGGGAAAAGGGGAAGAGCACGAGGTCTTGGCGACTGCCTCAAGATTGCTGGACGACTACACTTACCTGATCTGAGGCGGAAGCAGGACATGAACCCCACTCGAGCGGCAAGGACCGTTCCCGAAATGCTGGCGGAAGCAGATCCAGCGCGGCCCGCGCTGTCTGGCGAGAGCGGGCCGGCGAAAACGTACGGCGAACTGCTGCAGCTGGCGGAGCGGACGCGGGCGCGGCTGCGACGGGCAGGCATCGGCCGCGGCGAACCGGTCGCAATGGTGCTGCGGAACGGCCCGCACATGGCCGCGGCCTTCATAGCGGTCTCGGCCGGCGCAGCGGCGGCCCCGCTGCACCCAGGGCTACGGAAACGGGAACTGCTTGACGCAATGCGGAGCCTCGGTGCGAAGGCACTGGTGGTGGGAGCGGGGTGCGGCTCAGAGCCAGAGGCCGCGGCCCAAGCGCTGGGGATCCAGGTGCTCCGGCTATTGGAGTCCGATCCGTGCGGGGGCTTTGTTCTGGACGGGGAGCGGTCAGTGCCGATCCCGCCTGCTGGGCAAGCGAGGCCAGCCGATGCCGCGCTGCTGCTGCACACTTCCGGCACAACGTCGCGGCCGAAACTCGTTCCGCTCTCACACGACAATCTGACGGCCTCCGCTGCAAGCGTCGCGAAGACCCTGTGCCTAGACCCTGCGGACCGGTGCCTGAACATCATGCCGCTGTTCCACATTCACGGCTTGGTGGGAGTGCTGCTGGCATCGCTTCGGGCGGGGGCGTGCGTACTCGCCACGACAGGCTTTGCCCCAATGCGGTTCTTCCGGTGGCTCGAGCAATTGCGGCCGACGTGGTACAGCGCCGTGCCGACCATGCACCAAGCGGTAGTCCAGCGGGCCGACCGCAATCCGGCCGGGCTAGCGAGCAGCCACCTGCGCTTGGTCCGCTCGTCATCCGCAGCGCTGGCGCCATCAGTTCTGGACGCTCTGGAAGATCGATTCGCCTGTCCGGTGATCGAGTCATACGGAATGACCGAGGCATCCCACCAAATGGCCAGCAATCCGCTGCCGCCCAAGCCGCGCAAGCCTGGGACCGTGGGTCCTCCGGCAGGTCCGGAAATGGCAATCATGGGGCACTCCGGAGAATTGCTGGCCGACGGAGCCGTCGGGGAGATCGTCATCCGGGGGCCGAACGTGATGGCGGGCTATGTCGACAATCCCCAGGCCAACGCGGAGGCCTTCCGGAAGGGCTGGTTCCGAACCGGGGACCAGGGCTGTCGTGACGCCGACGGGTACTACACCATCACGGGTCGCCTCAAGGAACTCATCAACCGAGGAGGCGAGAAGATCTCTCCTCGTGAGATAGACGAGGTGCTGCTGGAACACCCCGACGTGGCGCAAGTGGTTGCCTTCGCGGCCCCTCACGCGAAGCTTGGAGAGCAAGTGGCCGCGGCCGTTGTTCCCAAGGAGGGGCGTACGCTGACGACACCCAAGCTGCGCCGGTTCGCTTCACAGCGACTGGCAAACTACAAGGTCCCGAGGATCTTCGTGTTCGTCGACGCCATTCCCAAGGGCCCGACGGGAAAACTCAAGCGCATTGGCCTAGCTGCAGACCTCGGCCTCTGCTGACCCAGGCCCGACAGCCAGAACGTGGCTTGGCACGGGGGGACCGCAATGGGCGCCGGGGCACGCTCGGGCGAACTGCGTCATTCGGCGAAGACGGTCCGGATCGTCGACTGGATCGCTTCTGCGGCCTCGCGCGGGTCGCGCGCGTCGCGAATCGGGCGCCCGACCACGATGTGGTCAGCCCCGTTAAGGAATGCCCGGCGGACGTCCACTGTCCGTTTCTGGTCATCGGGCGGCCTGTTCTCGACCGGCCTGATGCCCGGAGTCACGACCAGCAATCGGCTGTCCAAGTGTCGCCGGAGGGCGGGCACCTCCAAGCCGGATGAGATTACCCCGTCGCAGCCAATCTCGAATGCTCGCCTCGCTCGGGAGAGCACGAGCTCGTGGGGGTCGCAGTCGAAGCCCAGATCGTCCAAGTCACCCCTGTCAAGGCTGGTCAGGGCCGTGACCGCCAAGATTCCCGTGTCGCCCCGGTTCGCGCAGGCGGCTTCCAGGATGGAGTCATTCCCATGCACGGTGCAATACGACACTCCGCTCCCGGACAACCGGCGGACGGCACGCCCCACGGTCGCGGGAACGTCGAAGAACTTCAGGTCGACGAATACTCGCTTTCCGGCGTCAAGAAGGCGGTCGACCAAGCGAAAGTACCCGCCGGCCATGAAGAGTTCCAGCCCAAGCTTGTAGAAACACACAGAGTCCGCGAGGGTGTCCGCAAGCTGTTCGGCGCTCTTCGTGTCCGGAACGTCCAGGGCAAAGATGAGCCGCTCGCGCAGCGGCACGTGATTTCTCGAGATCGCCATCGGCCTTAGGTGCAGTCTACAGCGGCGGCCGATCCATTCCGGGGAGCCTTGGAACGGAGCGCGACGAGGGCCCGATCGCCCGTCTCTGCCCAACTGGGCGAAGGCAAGACTGGAGTGGTGGTCCGTGGAAGCCTACTCGGAGTCCGCCTTGATCTTCTCGACCAAATTGGGAACGTAAGCGCGGAAGCGTTGGTCGTAGCCGGCGTCCTCCTGGGGTAGCGCCAGGATTGCATCGAGCGCGGGGTCCGCACGACCGTCCATGTAGTCCAACGCATTCAGCGCAGCCATTGCCACGTACAGGCCGCTGCGCGTCGAGTCGGCCAACGGAATCAGTGCCTTCAGTGCGCGGGCCACGTCATCGTCGGATCCGAAGCGGCCCAGCGCTTCGCCAGCCGCCACCCGGACTGCGGGATTCTCGTCGTCAAGGGCAAGCCTGAGGTCGGCAGCCATCCCTTGGACGCAGGCTTGGCCCCGCATCAGTGCGCCGGTTGCCGCCCAGTAGCGAACGGCGGCGTCATCGTCCCGAAGCCCGTCCCGGAGATCCGCGTCGACATCTTGGCGCAGCGAAGACGCCAGTTCGGCCATCGCCATGATCCGCCCGAGAGGGAATCGACCCGGATCAGCGCCCATGGAATGCGGGGCGTCCTCGCCCGCCCGAGCGTGAATCTCGCTCTCCGGCAGAAAGCCAAGGTCACGAATCGACAGCGACCACTCTCTCCTCGCTGCGCGCAGACGATTGAGAATAGCGGAGTGATCCGCGCTGCCGGCCAAGTTTCGGGTTTCGTCCGGATCCCGCTCAAGGTCGTACAGCTCCTCCGCCGGCTTGGGCTCCCAGAAGTGCGTCCGGGGCGGCTTCAGCCGTCCCTGCTGGTACTGCCTGTGCCAAACCGCGGTGGTCGGCGTCTGGAACATGTACCGGATGTATTGGCCGTAGATGCGGTGGGGCATGAAGTTCCGCATGTAAACGTAGCGCCCGTCCGTCACTGCCCGAACCATGTCGTAGCGCTCGTCCATGCGGCCCCGGAAACCGTAAGCGAAGGCAGGCGGCTCGGTCACGTACGGACCGGCGAAGGCGTGCCCTTGGAGGTGCGCCGGGGGCTCGATGCCCGCCAAACTCAGCACGGTAGGCGCAAGGTCGACGAAACCCACCAAGCGCTGGCTCTCGCCGCCTGGCGTGTATTCGGGAGGCCGCAGATGGCGGAGACTCTCAGGGATGACGAGCATCATCGGCACGTGCAAGCCCGAGTTGTACGTCCAACGCTTGCTTCTCGGCATCCCAGGGCCGTGGTCTGCCCAGTAGAAGACGATCGTGCTGTCCTCGAGCCCGTCCTCTCGCAGCTCATCCAAGACATGGCCGGCCATCCGGTCCATTTCGGATACCTTGTCGTGGTATTGGGCCCAATCGGTCCGGCTCTCCTCAGTGTCGGGGTGGTACCCGGGAACCCGCACTTCAGAAGGAGGGTGCACCTTGGTGTGCGGGCGCCTTCGGATCTGCGATTCGTGGGTCACGGTAAAGTTGAACACGGCGAAGAACGGCTGGCCGGGAGCCCTCTTTCGCCAGTGCGCCTCGCGACTTGACTCGTCCCAGACCTGTCCCGGCTTCTCTAGGTTGTAGTCCTCTTTGGAGTTGTTGGACACGTAGTACCCTGCATCGCGAAGGTACTGTGGGAACATCCTCATCGAGCCGGGAAGCCTCGTGCGAGACCGCATGTGCTGGGATCCAGTGGACGGCGGGTACATTCCGCTGATGATGGTCGTGCGCGCGGGCGCGCAGACGGGAGCCGTCGACCAGGCCTTGCGGTAGATCATTCCGCGCCTGCCAAGTGCGTCCAGGTTCGGAGTGGTCGCGTACTCGTCCCCGTACACGCCCAAGTGGGGCCCGTTGTCCTCGGAACTGATCCAGAGGATATTGGGGGGCTGCGCGAGCCCTGCCAGCGCTAAGGAATACGCCAAGGCGATCAGACGCAACGGCATTTTCCGAGTATACCCGTGGGCGCTATGGGCGATAGTAGTATCGGGGCGCACTGCTGTGAGATGCCCGTATTGCGAACATCCGAAGACCAAGGTGGTGGACTCGCGCATCACCCAGGAAGGCGAGGCGATCCGGCGCCGTCGGCGCTGCATGGATTGCAGCAGGCGGTTCACGACGTACGAGCGGGTCGACGAGATTCCCCTGATGGTGGTGAAGAAGGACCGCAGGAGGGAACGCTTCGACCGGCAGAAGGTCCTGCAGGGGCTCTTGCGAGCATGCGAGAAGCGGCCCGTCGCGATGGCCACAATTCAGGCAATTGTCCGGCTGACGGAAAGGCTGGCCATCGAATCCGCCGACAACGAGTGCACAACGCGGGACATAGGGGAACTCCTCATGAAGGAGCTCAAGCGCGTGGACAGGGTTGCGTACGTCCGCTTTGCGTCGGTCTACCGCGACTTTCAGGACGAGCGGCAGTTCTTGGAGGCCATCAGCCAGAGTAGGAAGCAGGACTGATTCCCTAGCCAAGCGATTCGTGGGGGCAATGCTGCGGCCTCGGTCTCTAGTGGGCCGGCGATACCGAGCCACTGCGGGCCAACGCAGATTCCGGCTTGGGGAGCGCCGTGCTCATACCTGCTGGCTCCTGCAGGCTGCACCCAATTCTGCCCATCTCCAGGGCGATTCAGTCTAGGCGGCAGAGGCCCAGCGGCTGTCGGGACGCCTTAACGGGCGATCCCCGTACCTCGGTGCACGGGACGCCGCCCGCCAGCGCCGTGTTCGGCGGTGGGCGGTGAATCGGCCGCCCGTCGATGCCCTGCGACTCTGTGGGACTATTCGCCCGAGAGGCGGCCCGCGCCCCCGTCTAGGCTACTGCGAGGGAAGTCCGGCGACCAGGCGCGCACCGCCCTCCAGCAGCATTCTCGCTCTCGGCAGGGCGTCGAGGGCCTGCTGCACATCGGGGTCGAGCTCGTAGTACACACGCTGGCCGACCTCGATGTCGTAAGCCGAGTCGTAGACATAGCGCTTGATCGACCTGCGCAGATAGTCGAGATTGGCGTCGAAGTCCTCGCCGTCGAACTCGATCGACTCGGCAACCAAGAACTCCCGGAAGCTCTGTAGGACATCCGGGCTGACGTCCCAGCCCATTGCTAGGTCGGGGTGGTCACGGCTGTAGTCCTGAGCGAAGGTCTCTATGGCATAGCGGCGTGTCAAGAGCCACTGAAAGTCGTTTGCCTTCCGCTCTTGGAGCTCGATGTCGGGCGTGATACCTCCCCCTGCGAACACCTGGCGACCCTTTCCGGTCAGGCGCACTCCGTCGCGCTGTGGCCGATAGCCCTCGCTGCAGGGGTTGCTGTAGTACTCGAGCATCGACACGCCGTCGTATCGGCGCTGGATGAGTCGCCCGCTAGGGGTGTAGTAGCGGGCTGTGGTCAGAGCAAGGCCCGCTGACTGAGACAGCACGAAGACGGTCTGCACGAGTCCTTTGCCGAAGGTGTTGCTCCCTACGATCAGGGCACGGTCATGATCCTGCAGCGCTCCCGCGACTATCTCCGAAGCTGAGGCTGAGTTGCAGTCCACCATGACCACCATGGGGTAGACGTGGCCACGGTTCCCCCGGCGCACAGTGTACATGCGCTCTTGCGAGGCACGGCCATGGTGGGAAACGATGGTCTTGCCCTTATCCAAGAAGCGATCCGAGACCCGCACGCCTTCGCTCAGAAGGCCACCGCGATTGCCGCGCAAGTCTAGGACGAGACCACCCAGCCGCTCAACCTTGAGCTTGGAGAGCGCTTCGTCCAGCTCTCGGCCCGTGTTTTCGTTAAAGGTGTCGATCCGCACAAAGCCGACCCCGGGCTTGACCTCGAAACTGGTAGGAACGGACGGCCGCGGAATACGTGCGCGCGTAACTGTGATCTCGAGAAGGCTCTCGGAGCCCCTGCGCTCGATGCCGATCCTTACATTCGTGCTGACCTGGCCGCGCAGTCGCTGAGAGACCTCCAAAACGGAGAGGTCCTCCACATTCTTCCCATCCACCTCGACAATCACGTCGCCCGGACGGAGCCCGGCCCGATAGGCAGGCGTGCGGGGCATGGGAGCGACCACAATCGTGCTGCCGCCACGGTCGCCGATGTGCATGCCAACGCCCGCGTAGCTTCCCTTCTGGTCGTCCCGCAACTGCTTGTAGGCCTCCGGGTTGAAGAAGGAGGAGTGGGGGTCCAGCATGCGCAGCATCCGCGGAATCGCCCCGTTGAACAGCACTTCCCTGGCATCCACGTCGGTTGCGTAGTGCGACTCGACAGTGGCCAAGAGTTCGGAGAAGTCGGCGAGGCTCTGCTGGATCTCCGCGTCCCCGGAGTCGGCCGAGACGCGCTTTGATGGACCGCCGACCATCAGCACGACGGTCAGAACGACAAGAGATATCGCCAACGGCACGAACCAACGCGAGATTCCTTGCATTTGGGCCAACCGACCGAGCGCGACACTCCGACCACGCCCGGTGCGTTCTTATGGTAGCAAGCGTCGGCAGGTCTCCGACTCCCATCCCGTGCAATCGGCGGCGGGCAGTCCGGGAGAGGAAGGGGACTGACCGCAACTCGGGACTGAGCATGTTCACCGCCGCTAGACAGAAACTCTCCATAACGCCCAGAAAGATCTGGGAAAACCGGATGCGGTCACGATCGGTGCGCGTAGAACCGCAACAGCGTAGGGTACCGGCTCGTCGCTGGAACTGACGGGGAGAGAGGCAACCGCCCGCGGTTCGACGGAGTACTCGCGGCAGGTTTGGACTGTTCCGTCTGAGACACAACCATCTTGAGGGCCGTCCGGTGGTGCAGGGAGGCTGACATCGCGACCGGCACCTGAGTGCGCAAAGCGAATAGAAGCAACTAGACGAAAGTAGACATTTGTCAGGCCACTCCGCCGCAAGGCGCAAGCCAGTATTCTAAGTTGAACCACAATTTCACGGTCTGCGATTCCTATCGCGGGGCAACATCTCGCTCCATCCGATCACAATAGCTGAAAAGGCGAAATCGACTGGCGGAACTTCTAGGTGTTGCTCGGCGCATCGGCGTCAGCTGCCGTTCGGCTCCCGAACAAGGTAGTCTTCACGCCAGATGCAATTCCCAAGCACGACCGCCGCCAACTAGCCAGTACCTTCACTATCGCCGTCCGCGTCTACTGCGGCTGTGTGCGAATCCCTCGACTGCCCACACCGCCGCTCACCGTCGCTCACAGACCCTACCGCTGTCGCAACGCGCCAGCTGGCCGCCACACGTCTGACCTCGGGCAACGGATCGTCTCTTCCCATCTCCAGCCACTTTCGAACCACCGCGCGTTCTCCCAACCCCCGTTTGGCCATCGCCCGAGCGACCTGCGCACAGCGCCACCGTGCGCGAGGCACGTCAAACTCGACACCAAACGGTTCCTCCCGATCATAGCGTAACTCTTCTGTCAAATAGCTCATTCCCTTTAGCACCAAGTCTTCAATCTTCCGCCGATACGTCTCCCCTCCCTCGCTAAACACCCACTTTGCGGTGTAGAGCGCCTCGGCAAGAATCGTTCTTCTTCTCGTTGCAATAGCAATGCCAATCTCTTGCACTAAATATTCCGGAGGAGACGCAAATGCAAGGGCCGAGTCGGAAGCCCAGAGCATCCATCTGTGGAGACCAAACAAGCTGTTCCGTGCCCCATCTTCGTCATCTGATACCAGCCCGGTTGACATCAGAAGGGCTACTTCATCGCTTAGTGCTGGTTCACCATTCGCAATGCCAGGCAGTAACCCATAGCTCGGAATACCCTCGTCGATTAACTCCTGCACCTTCTTATACATCTGACCCGTAAGAGGCGGACGAATTTGCAACTCAGACAGCATCCATGACAACCCATCGCAGGCACGCTCAAGTGACTGTTTCCATCCACCCAAGGTATACTGATCAACCGTTGACATTCCTGTTACACTAATCTCAATCCATTGCTCGATCACGCGGATGAGATACTCTTTCTCTTCCGGCTTCAGTGCCAAACTATGTCCGTGTCGCCGTAAGAACGGTATTGAGAGTCCCGTCTGCCAGAGGATGTCATCAACATTCTTAGGGTCTCTCTTCGTTATTGCGAGGCCCGCGCTTGTGACTCTGTCGAGCGGATCAGCCAATGCACGATCGGGGACGTCTCCACCAAGCCATTTTCGGCCGAACACGTGTCTTCCTACACCTTCCGTGGGCTGCGGTAGCACTATGAATGCAAAGTCAAAGAAATTGGTTCCGCCGGGTAGGTCACCATCACCACCAAACCGTGAATCCCACAACGCATCTGCAATTTTCGCTTCTTCAGCATTCGTCAATCGGTTCAAGAACGCGATCGACCCGAGTCTACTGGCCGCACGCTCTCGCGCCATCCCTTCGATTCCGAGGTTGCGCACCAACTCTCCCACTATTGATGCCCAACGGGAGTTGTTCTCTTTAGTTCGCTTCGGCGCTCGGTCATCAGCCGAGACAACTTCACCGGGATCTGGAAAGTGTCTGGATTGTGTCCTGAGACCGTCTGTCCCTACGATGGGTGTTTCCAAGACATCAAGCAACCGCTCGGCACGTTGCTCATCCAATAAAGACTCCCAAGATCGTCGGATGAGGTTTCGCAAAGGTTGATGAAACCAGAACTCGGAAGCGATCTGAGGCTTTCTATAAAGATCAAGAGCCTCACCGAACACCTCATCAATTGTAACTCCATCCAGCCGCAATACCAAGCGAGATAGCCCTTCCATTGCGACACGGGCACGCTCAAACCAAAAAACATTTCGGTTCGGAGCTGTCGCCTCAATTTGTGCGATCGAGTATCGGACCAGAGTTCTGGAACACCCAGCTACTGTGCGTGCGGTTGACTCTTCTAGGGCGGCTACTCTCTGCCGAGAGAAGGCACGTTTGAGGCCTTTGCCCTGATCATACCTAGTGACGCGTAATATATGGCGGATTGCCAATCCGGGATCTGCCGTGAATAAATTCTCCGCCGCTAGCTTTAGTAACGGTCCAGCGACTCCAAAAGTCGAATTGACGAATGGAGGCAAACCGCCCACTTCAGACAAGCGCAGGCTATGATACGCGGTGGTAGAAATATCTGGCGTGAAGAAGAGTGACGACTGCTGCGTTCGGACACCCAAGTCAAACGATGGCGGATTCTCATCGACAAAGTTGCCTTCCAGCTCGCGGGAAAGATATGTGAGTTCCATCGACGGATCGCATTTTATCGGGGCCAACTTGCTCCACTCCGTGTGGACATTGGAATAGGTCGAAAAATCAAGCACACTCCATAATGCCCATCCTTCTCGCGAAGGGACTCTAAGATCCTGTCCATCGTTAGGTACGGACCTGATGGTCTCAAGTGTCTTCTCACTGAGACGAGTAGCCTCCTTGTCTCTTCCAACTTCTCTGAGGAGTGCGCTCTTGCGAAGCATCCAAGCAGGATCGCCCTCGGTAGTTCTCCATTTGCCCAAACGCTCTGACAACATCTTGTAATCGAGCGACCACAGAGCCCATAGACAGCGTTCGTGGTGGACACGATTCTGAACGTCTGGATCGTCGTTCAGGAGTGGCTCGAGAGTTCCAAGTCGCATTTGGAATTCCGTGGCGTCCATACGATATCTTGCTTCCGTCAAAAGGGCTAGGCCTATCTCCCTCGATGATCTCCGTATCGAGGTCCAATCGTTAGCTTCGTCTTCTCTGCTCGCGATAGTTCGCGAAGTGTGTTCGGCCCAGATAAAGGCTTCGTTTGCGGCCATAGCCAAGTCTTTGGGTATTCTGGAAAGCGCACCCTCGTATCTCCACACAAGTTCACGGACAGCTGAAAGCTGCACTGGCGGCGACATCTGGGGCAACGCCTTGAGGACTAGTGGAGTCCATGCTCTAGTGGATTCCCGCAGTCTCCTCCGCACAGGCGCTGGAATCACAAGCCATCCCGGATAGTTTCTGCGGTTGTGAGCCCAGACGGACATCGCTTCCGTTACAACTGCTACCGTATCCTTTGGTTCCACTTCGCTTGGCGGTTGTAAGGGCTCGTTTCTCGGTTCTGTTGATACGTTCGCTACAATCGGCTGTAGCAGGGGATCTTGATCACGACAAAACGCCTTAGACCGTGGCGTGGGCCACTTCGATATGTCGTAGGGCTGACCGCACTCCAACGAGGAAAGAATCCACTGTGTAGAGTAGTCATGTCGTAAATTGACAGGCCATTCGGTAGCTCTCGGATGCTCAGCAAGGTCAATCGGAATCACGTTGCGTCCTCTGAGCATATTGCGGGTCGGTCGCGGCAGATTGAGGTACCCAGCGAGATAGATCTTGGGAGCTGCCTCACCGAGATTGTCTCGAACCCAGCCTGCCCAATGGATGAAATTTGGATCGTTTCCCGAAAAGCCGATGAGCAAAAACACAGTTTCCATCATTGCCTGTTGAACAGTGTTTACAAATGGTGCGAAATCGAATGGGTACCGTCGATAATCTTCGTCGGTCAAAATAAGAGGAGGATTTGGAAGAGAACCATGTAGCTTCACAACACGCGGACGAGCTCCCCTCGGAATATCTGCACTGCTCTGGACGATCGTATAGGACCTATCTGGGACCAGTTTGCATGCGCGTTCTAGGAGGGTGTCCCAATTTGTTGTGAAGACATCAGCCCAAGGCATCTGAATGAGGCGCTTATGGGCACTGTCTGGAACGTAGTCATCATCCCGCACCAATCTCCGTAGTATGTCGTGTAATGCAGCGGGGCCGAATTCTCCTTGATACTCCTGCGCAAGCCGAAGGATTCGTTCTGAAGGTAGTTTTTTCACAGGTTCGCAGTTGGGGTATAGGATCCTGCGAATGTGGGCTGCCAGCTCGTTTAGCATCGGCATGGGCCGCGAATCGGGGCGGATCCTGCGTGCGTTTCGGCTGAATCCGCTGCCGACCATGACTGATGCACCGGCTCCAGATTGTCGCCATAAGGCTTCGCGAACTTGATTGATGTGGTTTTGGTCAGGAACACTCACGGCATCCGCTCCGAGGCGTGGCTACACTCGGCGATCTGCTGTACACTGTCTTGACGGAATGCCACTTGTTCCCGTGGAGACCGTTGGGTTTGCTGCTTGGCGCACCGCAGACATTGGACAGCCGCTAATCGCTCCGTTCGGCTGGAAAACGCCAGAAGGACCGACAATTTGCCATCGTTGACGATCCAGTTGAGGCTTTTCTGCCGAAGCGTAGGTGTGTGAAGGGGATCATATCGAACGGTCACAGTTGGTCTTGACGTCGCGGGCAAGTCTGCTCGCTTCCTGCGATTATTCCGGCGCACGACAACAGGCCACAAGAACGCTCGCTGGATTCTTTCCAGGCTGGCCGCGGGCATGTCGAACTCCTTCCGCACTTCCGCCATGCCGCGCTGATAGGTGGTGTGCGACAACTCGATTTCAAGTGGAGTTTGCTCTGCCTTCTCCAGTTTCGACTTCTTGCTCATCCCCCGAATTCCCTGCCTCTTAAGCAGCGCCACAAACGGTGCCTGATCCCTCGTCCCCTTGGTCGAGTTGCAGGCCGGGCAGAGCACCTGCAAGTTGTCAGGGTGGTCCGTCCCGGCCTTCGACCGGGCAACGATGTGATCCACCGTGCGGTTGCGGAACGGAAAGTGATGGCCGCAGCCAGCATAGTTCCCCTCCTACCTCCCGTAGAGCGTGTGGCGGTGCGTCTTGTACGGCGGCAGCTTGCCCACGTCGGACCGTCTCGGGATGTCCGTGCGGACGATCGGGTTAAACCGGTCGAAGAGGTTGGTCTCGCGCCGCATCCGCACGCGGACCAGTTCCAAAGCTCTATCCCACTTGCGGCCCAACTTCTTGGCTGCGACACAGGTGGTCGCGTACCCGCAGAACGGATCCAGAGGCATGTCTCCTTCGTTGGAGCTGGCACGGATGATCCGGTCAAGCAGGGCGAGCGGCTTCTGGGTTGGGTAGCCGGTGCGTTCCTTGGCCTGCGAGTTGATCGGATTGATGTCTGTCCACACATCTCCCAGCATGGGCCCCTTCTGCTTCCTCAGGTAGCGCTTGAGCTGAGGCCGCCTCGAATGATCGAAGCTGCCGTCAGCATTTGGAGATTATATCGAATAGTCACATTTTGGCCTTGACCCGGCAGGCCAGACCTGCTATATTATAGTCACATCGCGAATGGCATTCAAGGCAGCGGGCAAGGCACACCGCAAGGGACTGACGCTGCTGGAAGTGGCGGACATGTTCCGCGACGAGGACGCGGCCAAGAAGTGGCTTGCGGGCCAGCGCTGGCCTGACGGCAAGCCCAAGTGCCCATACTGCAGAACGGAGAATGTCCAGTCGAACATCAAGCACAAGACGATGATGTACCGCTGCCGCGAGTGCCCGGACAAGCGGATGTTCTCCTTGAAGGCTGGTACGGTCATGGAGCGGTCGAACCTCAAGTACCGCGTGTGGGCCGTTGGCATCTACCTGTTCTCGACCAACATCAAGAGCATCTCCAGCATGAAGCTGCATCGCGAACTGGGCATCACCCAGAAGTCGGCGTGGTTCATGCTACATCGGCTGCGCAAGGTCTTCGAGACCAGCGCGGAGCCGTTCTCGGGTCCGGTCGGAGTGGACGACACCTATTTGGGCGGGAAGCGCAAGAACACGCCCAACTTGAAGCGCAAGCAGCTTACGGGCGGGGGATCGGTCGGCAAGACGGCTGTGGTTGGGGCCAAGGGTGGTGACTCGAACAAGGTTGCGGCCAAGGTGGTCGATTCAACCGACCAGGACACTCTTCAGAAGTTCGTGACCGATCACACCGAGCCCGATGCCAGGGTCTACACGGACGCGGCATCCTTGTACAAGGGGCTCCTGCGTACCCACGAAGCCGTCAAGGACGCGGTTAAGGAGTACGTGCATGGGCAGGTCCAAACAAACGGCGTGGAGTCATTCTGGTCGATGCTCAGGCGCGGCCACTACGGCACGTACCACAAGATGAGCCTGAAGCACCTGAACCGCTACGTGCAGGAGTCCTCCGGGTGGCACAACGTCCGAGACCGCGATACCGTCGAGCAGATGGGCGGCGTGGTCGCGGACGCGGACATGGAAGGGAAGCACCTCACCTACAGGGCGCCGACAGCGGACAACGGGCTGTCCTCGGAACCGAGGGCCGCTTAGGAGGCACGAGGCCATGTCGGCATCAGCGGACGATCACGCCTTCAACTGGGTCAAGGCTCGCCATGAGTGCTCGATGGCCTTGGAGTTTCGACTCATCCGCAAACAGGTGGATCGGATGGTTGAAGAACGAAACTCGTCCACCAATGGGCGGGTAAGGTTTGTGGTTCGCAGAGCAAGTACAGAAGTCTTTTCAGTGGAGAACTCTGCCGGCATGTCCCAGCCTGTCGTGTTTGAGCTCTCGACGAGAAAGATTGCAGTCCACCGCGGATTTGGGTGCGACCCACTTGAACTCACGCTCACGTTGAACGATGACGGCGAATGCCGGTACCGGATCTGCGGTGACGGCGAGTATCTGCGCTGGCAAGTGATCCGCAGGGCCTTGGAGGACCTGTTCTTTCCGCAACTGCTGACTGGCGCACGGTGAAGCCGAACTGGGCCAACCAGACCATCTGGACGGCGGACAACCTGGACGTGCTCCGGGGGATGAACTCGGAGTGCGTGGACCTGATCTACTTGGACCCGCCTTTCAACTCGAACCGCAACTACGCGGCTCCCATAGGGAGCAAGGCTGCGGGTGCCGCATTCAAGGACACGTGGACGCTGAGCGACGTGGACTTGGCGTGGATCGGTATTATCGCGGAGCAAGAGCCGAACCTGTCCGCCGTCATCGATGCAGCCGGGTTGGCTCACGGCAAGGGCATGAAATCCTACCTCGTCATGATGGCCGTCCGGCTGCTGGAGATGCGCCGGGTTCTCAAACCGACCGGCAGCATTTACGTGCATTGCGATCCGACCGCCAACGCCTACTTGCGAATACTCATGGATGCAGTGTTCGGGGCAGCCAACTTCCTCAACGAGATCACATGGCATCGCACCCGCGGCAAGGGGTTGAACCCAAGGCGATATGTATGGAACTGCGACCGCCTCCTGTACTACTCGCGGAGCAGAAGGCGCACATGGAACCAGCAGTACGAAGCATTCGAGCCGGGATATGGGGATGGCTGGCGGGAAGACGAGCACGGCAAATGGGAAGCCGAGAACTTGACGGGCGGAAAGGCTGGAGGCCCATCCGCCTATGAACCCTTCAATGGTGTACTGCCAGCAGCCGGACGCGCGTGGGCACCGCCGGTGCGGGAGAAATTTCCACTCGACCTTCAACGACGGTTGCCGGATGACTATGAAATCCTGACCCAGTTAGACAAGTGCAAGGCGCTCGACGAGGCGGGACTGATCTACTGGCCGAAGAAGAAGGGCGGAAAGCCCCGCTACAAGAAGTACCTGTCAACTCTTGCAGGTCGCTATGTGAGCGACTTGATCGCGGATACACCGCCAGTAAGTTCCCAATCGAGAGAACGCACCGGCTATCCCACGCAGAAGCCTCTTGCACTATTGGAGCGAATCATCAAAGCGAGTTCCAACGAGGGTGACATGGTGCTTGATCCGTTCTGTGGTTGCGCCACCACATGCATTGCGGCCGAGAAGCAGGGTCGGCAGTGGGTCGGTATCGACCTTTCCGCCAAGGCCGCTGAATTGGTCCGGGTCCGCATGGTGCGCGAGACCAACCTGTTCGATTGGTTCAACCCGATCGTCCGCACGGACATTCCCAAGCGAACTGATGTGGGCAAGCTCCCGCCGTACCAGACCCACCGCCACACGCTCTACGGCAAGCAAGAGGGGAACTGGGCGGGCTGCGGCCATCACTTCCCGTTCCGCAACCTCACCGTGGATCACATCACGGCCCGAGCCAAGGGAGGAACGGACCATCCGGACAACCTCCAACTTCTGTGCGGAGCCTGCAACTCCATGAAGGGAACGATGGATCAGGCCACGTTCGTAGCCAAGCTGCGAAGGGAGGGAATCGGACGATGAGCAAGAAGAAGACCGAGCAGACTCCACTTGAGATCGAGTTGCCGCACACCACCTATCAGCCGAGTATGGCGCAAGTCCGGGAGAAGTTCGACATGCCGGAGGCCAGTCCGGAGAGGATCCGGCGGGCGTTCTTCCGACCGGTCGTCGTGCGGCGGAAGAAGCGCCGGAAGTGAGCAGGACTGGCCCGCCGAGTCAAGGCCAAAATGTGACTATTCGATATATTCCCCCAGCGTTCTTGGGGTAATGGATCTTACCCTCTCGACCAGCCGCTTCATATGTCGGCTCCTCGTAGCGCCAGCCTGCCAGCCTTTCTCCGGGTGCGGGAACCCTCTCCACTCGTAGCTCATATTGGAGACGCGGAATTGAAGGCTGGTCCAACGGCCCGCTGGCACTACACAGGTGGCCCGCCCGCCTAGGTTGGTTGGACCTCAGATCTGCTTTCGGTGCAGCTGTGGCTCCACTCCCACGGCCTACGCTGCGATCTCTGCCGCTTCGCAACCGGTCATCGTGTCCTGACGCGATGCCACTGCGCCGACTCGTTCCGGATCGTCGTCCAAGTGTCGAAAATCCTTGCGTCGTGGCAGATGCACGGCGTGGCAGGGCAGCAAGGCTAGGAATGGAGGCCGCTATGCCTCTAGGGACTTAGACCCATTCCTGTTTTCGAGGGGTCTGTGTACTAGTCTCCGAGAACAAGTTCCCGAGTTGGCCGTGATCGTACGGACGCCCCATCTCTCGCCATGGCTCAGGTTGTCCGCAAGGGAGAACAGAATCGTCTGGCAGTGCGACACGCACCTGACAGCCGCTTTGTCCAAGTCTGGTGCGAACCCTCAATTCAGGATATGTCTTGGCTGAAGCGCACCTGCTGAAGAGGACGAATTGAATTGTAGCGGTGGCGTGTCGATCGGCCAATCGATCTGGAGGCTTGGACGGGCTGCTATGATTAGGGCCGGAGGGAATCGTGAAGCAGAAGAAATTCGTTCTCATCACCCTCGCGATTGTCCTGACGCTGGCATGGATGGCAGTCGGCGGGGTGCAAGAGAGTGCCACGTACTATGTCACCCTGGACGAACTGCTAGCGATGGAAGACCCCGGATCAAAGCGCATCCGCGTGGGCGGAGACGTGGCAGTCGGATCGATCGTCCGAAAGGAAGCTAGTGTCGAGTTCACCCTGCACCAGCACGATGAGGGCATGCCTGCGCCAAACGTGCTGGAGGTGATCTACACGGGCGCCGACCCGCTGCCAGACACTTTCCGGGATCGGGCGCAGGCGCTGTGCGACGGAGTCCTAAGGGCGGACGGCACGTTCGAGGCGTCGAAGATTCAGGCAAAGTGCGCCTCCAAGTACGAAGCCGTGCCCGAGGGCAGCGCTGCCCCGGTCTACTCGGCGGTGGCCGAGAGCATCGCCGAATAGTTCCCGGAGCATTGGCCAGCCGCACTGCCGACGCGTCACCAAGGTCCGGCTTGGAGGTGGGATGGAGAGCCTAGGGTATCTCGCGGTCCTGCTCGCGTTCTTACTGTCGGCATACTCTGCTGTGGCGGCGCTCGCCGGCAAGCTGCGGTCGAACCCCTTCTTGGAAGTCAGCGCCCAACGGGGCGTACTGAGCGCGTGGCTGATGACCACTGTCGCCTCGGGCATCCTGCTGCACGCGATCCTCACTGACAACTTCAGCTTCAACTACGTCGCTTCGCGCTCGAACGCGGATCTGGACCTGCTGTACAAGGTCGCGGCCTGGTGGGGGGGCCAAGAAGGCTCACTCCTATTCTGGAGCTGGATCGCGGCGACCTACACCTTCGTGGCAGTCTTCACCGGGCGGTCGCGGCACCGGAGCATGATCTCGTACGTGGTCGTCACCATGGCTGCCACCCAAGCTTTCTTCCTGGGCCTGGTCGCGTTCAAGGCGAACCCATTCCAAGTGATCATGTCCGGACCGCAGATCACGGCCGTGCCGGACGGAAGCGGGCTGAACCCACTGTTGCAGCACCCGATGATGGCGATCCACCCACCCATGCTGTACCTCGGGTACGTGGGCTTTACGGTCCCCTTCGCCTTCGCGCTGGCCTCGCTGATCACCCGGCAGCCTGGTGAGCGCTGGATCCACACCACGCGCGTGTGGACGATGGTGACTTGGCTGTTCCAAGCGATCGGCATCCTTCTGGGTGCCCGCTGGGCCTACGTCGTGCTGGGGTGGGGCGGC
This sequence comes from Bryobacterales bacterium, assembly GCA_028819235.1. Taxonomy (GTDB): domain Bacteria; phylum Acidobacteriota; class Terriglobia; order Bryobacterales; family UBA6623; genus VXMF01. Next base: position 19,892 of record JAPPMC010000115.1, on the reverse strand, counting down.
TACTGGGGCTGGGATCCGGTCGAGAACGCCTCCCTGCTGCCGTGGCTGACGGCCACGGCATTTCTGCACTCCGTGATGATGCAGGAGAAGAAGGGGATGATGAAGGCTTGGAACATCATCCTCATCTCGGCGACTTTCTTCCTGTGCATCTTCGGGACGATGATGACCCGCGGCGGCCTGGTCAGCTCCGTCCACGCCTTTGCCCAATCCGAGATCGGAAGCTACTTCGTGTGGTACTTGGCGATCGGGATCGGCATCACGGCATACCTGATCGCAAGCCGGCGAGACTTCCTGCGAAGCGAGGCCGAACTCGACTCCGTGGTGTCTCGCGAGTCGAGCTTCCTATTCAACAACGTGATTCTGCTGGCGAGCTGCTTCGCGGTCCTTTGGGGAACGCTCTTCCCGGTCATTAGCGAGTACCTGACTGGCGACAAGGTCACCGTCGGAGCCCCCTTCTTCAACAAGGTCAACGTACCGATCGGCCTATTCCTCCTATTCCTCACGGGTGTCGGGCCGCTGTTCGCATGGCGGCGCACTTCTGTTGAGAGCCTGCGGCGCAACTTCCAATGGCCCGGCATAGCGGCGATTGCTTGCGCCGTGCTGCTGCTGGCGGCAGGCATGCGGCACTTCTACGCGCTGGTTTGCTTTAGCCTGTGTACGTTTGTGGCGCTAACAGTCCTGATGGAGTTCTACCGAGGAGGCCGGGTGATTCAGCGGAAGCAGGCCACAAACCTGGCCGCCGCGCTGGTGGAGCTGACCCACCGGAACACGCGGCGCTACGGCGGCTACTTGGTGCACATGGCGATCGTGCTCATGTTCGTCGGCTTCTCCGGTGCGGCCTTCAACCGCGTGCACCAGCAGGAGCTCACAGTCGGAGATAGCATGAGCCTGGGGCGCTACGAGTTCAAACTGCAGAACATCTCCGAGAGCGACAGCCCCAACTTCTTCCGGGCCGTGGCTGCGATCGATGTCCTGCGGGCGGGTGAATTCCTGCAGACGATGCTGCCGGAGCGCCGGTTCTACCACGCCTCAAGCCAGCCGACCAGCCGAGTGGACGTCAGGAGCCAGCTGCGCGAGGATGTATACGTGGTCTATGCAGGCCAGTCAAACGATGGGGCCAACCCAGTAATCCAGGTGTACATCAACCCGCTGGTGAACTGGATCTGGATCGGCTCTTTCCTCTTGGTAGCCGGAACGCTGGTCGCCCTCGTCCCGAACAAGCGGCGCAAGCGCAAGAAACTGCCAATTCGGAAGTTGGAGGGCCAACCCGTTGGCGCGGCTGGCGACTAGCTCGCTGGCGGTCCTGCTGGCGTTTTCCGGCCATGCGGCCGTTCCGTACGAACAGCTCCGGTCCGTCGGCGACCGGGTCTCGTGCCAGTGCGGATGCGCGTACACGGTGGGAAGCTGCAACATGCTCTCGTGCCACTTCAGGGATCCGATCCTGCAGCAGATCCGCGAAGGGCTCGAGGCTGGCGAGTCGGAAGAGGCGATCCTTGAGGCCGTCTACGCGAAATACGGCAGCGTGACGCGTGTGCAGCCGGCTAACGACCCCTTCGGAGTATTCGGGTGGACCATCCCATTCGTCTCGCTCGCTTTTGGGCTGACCATTGTCGGGTTGGTGATTCGACGATGGAGGCGTCCAGGACAGCGCCGCTTGCGCGCATCGAGCGTACCGGACACCGTCGTCGATCGCTATCGGCGCCAGATTGAGTCCGACCTCGAGGATCTGGACTAGACTCAGAGGTTGGCTGCCCGTGGCGGCAGGAGCCGACTGGAATGATTGTCGCGGCCGCAATAGCAATGATCTTGGTCGCGTTCGCGCTGCCGCTGGTCGTGCGGCCGGAGCACCTTCCGGTCCCTGAGCCGGAGTCGCCCACGCAGCACCTTGAGGACCGCCGCGCATCAGTGTACGAGAACCTCAGGGACCTCCAGGGCGAGTTCCAGATGGGAAAGATGTCGGCAGCGGACTACGCCTCAAGCAAGCGCCACCTTCAGGCTGAACTCGCCGGCGTCTTGGCCAGCATCGAGGAGGCCCGGCGCCGTGCGCCGCGCTGAGTTGACGCGGACTGCCATCCGGGCCGCGGTCGGGCTGGCCTGCCTCTGGGGAGCTGCGGCGCGGCCGGCCCCGGCCGTGAGCGGATTTGTCGTCAACGGGACGACAGGGCGTCCGCAGGCAGGTGTCATGCTGACACTCTCGAGCTTCCGCGGGGGCATGACGCCGCTGGAGGAGGTGCAGTCCGGCAATGACGGCAGCTTCGAGTTTGCCAAGGAACTGCCGGCTGTTGGTTCCGGCCAGCCGTTCCAAGGAGCCATCCGGGCGGAGCACGAAGGGATCGGATACACCGAAATCCTGCGAGGAGGCGCGGCCCATGATGGCCTGCGGATAACTGTCTATTCAGTGGAGGACACAAGCCTTCCGGCACCGCGCAACCGAGTGGTTATCGTGGAGCCCGGGAACCAAGAGATGGTCGTTCGGGAGAGCTATCAGTTCGTGAACGAGGCCGAACCTCCAGTAACCTACAGCAGCGCTGACGGGACCCTCCAGTTCTACCTGCCTCCTGAGGCGGACGGGAACGTGGACGTCTCGGGAACGGGGCCAGCAGGAATGCCGCTCCGCAGCACGGCCTTGCCGTCGGGAGTCACCGACTTGTACAAGGTGGACTTCCCGCTGAAGCCGGGAGAAAACAGGATCGACCTGCAGTACGCCATCGCCTACGCGGACGGGGCGGAACTGGTCGTGCGAAGCGCGTATGAAGGGCTGCAGGCGAGAGTCGCCGCACCGGCCGGCGTGGCGATTGATGGCGTTGGAATCACGGAACTCGGCCAAGAGCCCACGACCCAAGCGTCCATCTGGGTCATGCCGCCGGACCCCTCTGTGACGCTGCGCGTCAGCGGGACCGGCCAATTGGCTAGGTCTGGAGGTGGAAGCGAGAGTGGATCGAGCGACATCCGGGTCGCGCCAGCTCCGGTCGCTGAGGAGCTGGCATGGATCATCTGCCTGACGGTGGGAATCCTTGGCGTCGGTTTCTTTCACCTGTGGTCGGCGAGTGGCCCTGCACGGCCGCGCGGTCCGGGCCGCGGGCACACCTAGCGACGCGAGCCATGGGCGTTCCGGCGATCCTAGCGAGTGGGGTGTCGAAGTACTTTGGGGACTTCCCCGCTCTTCGGGACGTCACCGTCGAAGTGAGGACCGGCAGCGTGCTTGCCATGCTGGGCCGCAACGGGGCTGGCAAGACCACACTGCTCCGGATACTCGCTGGACTGACTGCCGCGACGGAAGGCAGCGTCAGCTTCCCTGCGTCGAGCGGGCGCATCGGCATGATCGGCCATGGGACGTGGCTGTACGACGATCTCACTGCAGAAGAGAACCTGCGCTTCTTCGGCAGGCTCTACGGGGTAGCACGGCCCGGAAAGGCCGTTGACACTTGGCTAGATAGGGTCGGGCTGACGGGTTTCCGCAGGTCAAGGGTCTGCGAATACTCACGGGGCATGCGCCAGCGCCTGACGATCGCGCGCGCGTTTCTGCACGAGCCCGACATACTGCTGCTGGACGAGCCTTGGACAGCACTTGACGACCGGGCCGTGGCTCTGCTGTCCGAGTTGGTCCGTGCCGCCAAGCGATCGGGGCGCGCGGCAGTGGTCTGCTCGCACCAGCTTCGAGAAGCCGCCGCGGTCGCGGACACCGCCGCACTTCTGCACCGGGGGAGACTCGTTTTCCACGGGCCTGTCGACGACAGCCTTCGGGCTGACCCACAAGCGATCTACAGGCAGATCCGATGAGCCGCTATGTGGCACTGATCTGGGCCGTCGCGGCCAAGGACCTGCGATGTGAGTTGCGCGAACGGCAGGTCCTCAATGCGGCGATATCGTTCGCCCTGGTCGTGCTGCTGATGTTCAGCTTCACGTTCGACCCGAACACCAACGTTGCCGTGCGGGGCCTCTCAGGAGGCCTGCTCTGGGTGGTGTACCTGTTCTCCGGGGTTCTGGTCCTGAACCGCAGCTTCGCGCGCGAGACCTCCAACGACTGCCTGGAAGCGCTCGTGGCGGCACCGCTCCCGGGCGAGGCCCTCTTCCTGGGGAAGGCCCTTTCCAGTTTCTTGCTGATTCTGGCGGTTGAGCTGATCTGCCTGCCTGTCTTCGGGATCTTCTTCGACGTCAGCTGGCTTCCCCGGATCGGCGGCCTCCTTCCCATCCTCTTGCTGGGCGGATGGTCGTTCGCCGCGGTCGGAACCACCTTCGGCGCCGTCACGGCCAGCAACCGCATGCGGGAACTCATGCTTCCCTTGCTGCTCTTCCCAATCTGCCTTCCGGCGTTGGTCGCATGCATGAGCCTGACGTGGGCGGTATTTGCCCCGGCCGCTGTTCCCGAGACGAATCCCTGGCTCCGGCTGTTGATCGGTTTCGACGTGATCTACACTTTGCTAGGGATCATGGTCGTAGAACCCGTGCTCACGTCCGGATGAGGAGGTGAGGACCGGTCCCGGAGACCTGACGCAACAGCATCACGGATGGGACACTCGAGACTGGGCTGGGGAATCGTCGGGGGCGGCGAGACGAGCCAGATCGGCGGTGCGCACCGCATCGCTGCAGGCCTTGATGGACAATACGAACTGGTCGCGGCAGCCCCAGACATCGATCCGGCCAAGGGCCGGGCCTTTGCGATCCGCTGCGGCGTACCGCCGGGGCGAGCCTACGGAGACTGGCGCCAGATGTTGGAAGGCGAGCGCGGTCTGTCAGCGCCCGAGCGAATTGACCTGGTCACAGTGGCGACTCCCAACTCGACGCACTTCGAGATCGCGAGCGCCTTTCTGGAGGCGGGCTTCCACGTGCTTTGCGAGAAGCCACTGACAACCGATCTAGAGGATGCGCAATCGTTGGTCGCTTCGGCACAACGCCACGGCCGCATCCTTGCCGTGAACTATGGCTACAGCGGGTATCCTCTGGTCCGCCAGGCCCGTTCGATGGTGCTGGCCGGGCAGCTTGGCGCCGTTCGCGTTGTCGTGGCAGAGTTCGCGCATGGGTCGCACGCGGATGCGAGCGACAATGACAATCCGCGTGTCCGCTGGCGCTACGACCCGGCCCAGGCCGGCGTGAGCTCAGTCTTAGCGGACACAGGCCTGCACGCCCTGCACATGGCGTGCTTCGTGCTCGGTCGGCGGGTGGCCAGCATTTCGGCCGACTTTGCCTCTTGCGTGGAGGGGAGGGCGCTGGAAGACGACGCCCTGACCGCGCTGCGCTTCAGCGGCGGAGAGGTCGGTCGCCTGTGGGCCAGCGCATTGGCCGTGGGCCAGATCCATGGCCTGACCCTCCGCGTATTCGGGGAACGTGGCGGACTCCGTTGGGCCCAAGAGCGACCGAACCAGCTTCACTGGACTCCGCTTGGCCGGCCCACCCGGGTGCTGGAGAGGGGCGATGCACGCCTGTCGGAGGTTGCAAGGCGCGGCTCGCGCATCACGGTCGGACATGCTGAAGGCATGCTGTCGGCCTTCGCCAACATCTACGCCGACATCGCCGACGACATCAGGCGGCGACGGAACGGAGGGACGCTCCCCAAGGCTCCGGACTACCCGACGGGTGAGGACGGGCTTCACACACTGGCCGCCATTCACGCCGCGGCGGCTTCTGCTCGCGCATCCGGCGCGTGGGTGCAAGTGGCCGATGTGGAGACATCGGGGCGCAGGCGGCCGGCGAACTGACCGCTCAGAGATTCCGCCACGCGGACGGTTGGCGCCGACGCTTGGGTCAGCGTCCTTCGCTGGACGGCGGCACCAGGCCCTTGAAGCGCATGTGGACGGCCATCTGCGCGTACTCGTGCTCGATGTGGATGGTGTTCCGGTAGAGCAGGCCAAGTCGCGAGCTTGAGCCGCGACGGCCCTCGATCATCTCAGTCGCGTTGCTGGCATCGGTCGCCGCATATGCCTTGTCGCACTCTGCCATCGCGGTGGCAAGCGCGGCCGCCAAGTCCGCCTTGGACGCGCCGCCGTCGACTCCAGCTCGCCTCCGCTGGCCGCTGACACCGGAGCAAGCGCCCATCGCAGCATTGGCAGTGTGGGCCACCAAGTCGCCAAAGCTCTGGCTCTCGGGCGCTGGCTTGAAGCCGTAGTGCTCCTCTGGCATTTTGGCCGCCGCGGCCGTGACGAAGTTCTTGGTGCGGTTCCATGCCCGCTGGGCCTCTTGGCTGAGCGAATTGTCCTGAGCCGCAAGCGGAATCGCGACGGCCACCGCGAGAATGGTGAGGAAACCCTTTTTCATATTGGTACTCCTTTCGCGGACCGGAGCCGTTCCGCTGCACATCAATAGTTCCGGCCTCCGCTCCGATCCACGCACCGATTATTGCCGAGTCCGACAAGGTGCGCAAGGATTCCGTGCAGTGCTGCAGGGCTACTCCAGCCAGACTCCGCACACAAGTGCCGGATGGGCCTCTTTCTGGATTTGCTCCTCGCGAAAGATTGCGGAACACTCCGGCGGGAGCGGGGCGTCCAGAGGCGCGCCGTCTGCATGGTACGTTGCGCAGACCCGGCAATCTTGCCTACCCTGTTGCCAGAGTCTCCGGTTTGATGTTGAGCCGACGCAAGTTTCTCGCAAGTCTCACAGTCGCTACAGGGTGCAGTGCACACGGACCGTTTGCTCGCGGCGCACAGCCTGTGCTGCACGGCGACATCGGCGCCAGAGAAGGACCGGTGTGGCACCCCAGTGGTGTGCTGTACTTCACCGGCCACGGCCACATCAGCCAGCGGTCAGCTTCGGGGGCCGTAAGCGTGTACCGGGAGGGTGCTGGGGCCAATGGCCTGCTTGTGGACCATGAAGGCCGGCTCACGGTTTGCGAGGCGCGCGCCCGGCGGATGACCCGCACGGAGGCGGACGGGACAGTCTCCGTCCTCGCCGACCAATTCGGGGGCATGCGCTTCAACTCACCCAACGACCTCACGATCGACTCGAAGGGGCGAGTGTACTTCAGCGACCCTCGCTACGGCCCGAGGGAAGGCATGGAGATGCTGGACGACTCCGACCGGGTCGTCGAGGGCGTCTACCGCATCGACCCGGACGGAACCGTCGCACGGGTCATTTCGCACGAGGCGGACCGCCCGAACGGGCTGTTGGTGTCTCCGGCGGACAAGCACCTGTACGTGGCGGACAACAATAACTCCGAGGGTGGGGCACGGAAGCTGTGGCGCTTCTCATTGAAAGCCGACGGCACTGTGGATGCCTCGCAACGGACACTCGTCTTCGACTGGGCGGATGGCCGCGGCCCCGACGGCCTCGAGATGGACCAAGAAGGCAGGCTGTTCGTGGCGGCCGGTCGGAACCGTCCGAGACCGCCGCACGAGTCCGCGGACCGGTTCAAGGGAGGAGTCTACGTGCTCTCCGGCGACGGCGAATTGCTGGGTTTTCTCCCGATCCCAACCGACGAGGTCACCAACTGTGCATTCGGGGGATCGGACTGGAGGACGCTGTTCGTAACCGCGGGAGGCGAACTCTGGAGCATCCGTACTTCGGCTCCGGGCTGGGTACCCTATCCACGCGACGACAAGTAGCGGAGCACGCCGTGCCCGAACTCGGGCCAAGGCCGGAATGATCGTGTGGGACGCGGGTCAGCGATGGTGCGGGGCCGGGTTTCAGCCTGGGCTTCCCCGGTGTGAGGGCATGTGCGCAATCAGAGGCTGGCCAAGCTGATCGTCCCAGAAACAGTCGATCCGGAGGCAGCGCCTTTGGTCGATGGATGTGCCGTGCTTGTGGTGCCAGTCCACCAATCGCACTCTTCCGTTTCACTTGATCCGGTAGCTGTCCTGCCCGCAGGTCTCGCTGTGGAGGCCGTCCACTCCTTCGATTCGCTCCTAGGGTTCCGTTCTTGCTCCGTGCAACGGGCTAGTCCCGTAGTGCTCAGCGTGCCGCCGCAACCCTTTGGGAGATGTATCGAGCCTCTCGCCCGTCTCGTGCATCCCTCGTTGGATCTCTTGAGTGGGAGGTACTACCTGGAGTGCACCTGGCCGAGGTGACCCGAGAGCCTAGCGTCATTCGGAGCATTTTTTCGTACGGCGCCCCGCGTGGGATGCCTGACTGTTGCCGTCATCGGTTGAGCCCTATCTTGCGCCACTTCGGCCACTTGTGTGTGCCCATTGGATCCGGAGCGCCGAGACCTTGATTCTGGAGGTGGTGTAGCGGCGCTCTCGCGCATGGCGCTCCTGCCGGGGCTGGCTTCCTCCGGCGCCGCTCGTTGCTATGTGGCAACGCAAAGAGAAACGGGCAAGCGCTACGTAGGCATTACGCGTCGCGCGTTGTCCGAGCGCAAGAATCAGCACGAGCGACAGGCAGCGGCCGGCCACAGGCAAGGGCCATTTCCCGAATGACTCAGGCTTTACGGGACGGAGGCCTTTATCTGGCGGGTTGTCGCCGAGGTAGATGAGGAGGCGATAAAGCTGCTGGAGACCGCTGTCATCACCGCCTGGGACACGATGGGCCTCGGGGGGCGCAACGCTGTGGGCGGACTTGCGGAACCGCCAGTTCAAGACTTAGAACATAACCGCTTTGCCGAAGGAATGGATCGGGACGCTCGCTTGCTGGATATGTTGACTTGATCTAGAATCGGTGACTTCCTATGTCGAGAAACACGGGACCACCCTTAGCCACGATTCCTTGGACGCCCTTAGAGGCTTGGCATCCCGATTGTTAGGCTGCGTCTCGCGCGCCTAGGACTAACGCGGCACTTTGGCGCACAGAGATTGACGAAAGCCCTGTATTGACACCGGAGGGGCCCACGCTCCTTGATCAGTGGACGGAAGCGAGAACAGTTCCCTGAGTCTCCTGACGCGAGGACGGGGATGGTGCGACTGATCAGTAGCCGGCAGTTGTGCCCTCCCGGGGATCCGGCAGCGGAGCGCCGTGAATCGGCATACTGATAGGCTGGTACGGTGAATGACGGCGTACAGATCTCACAACTTCTCAAACACATGCAGGAGCAAGTGACCGATTCCGCAGTTCCGCTCTCTGACGTTCTCCGTAGGGCCGCGATTCTCGCCTCGAGATTAGAAGACGAACGATTCAGCATTTGGGTCAACGCTGAACTTCAGGGCTACGGGCCCAGTGACGACCTGCCAGACTATCGCAGGTTCCGGGCTGAGAATGTCGGAACATTCATGACTAGGTTCAGAAAGAGTACTGGTATCCAAATCCCGATCACAGCGCTTCCCGAGAACATTCGAAAAATGGTTGAGTACGTCGATTTCCGACAAGCTGTCAGGGAGCTGGACTCATATGCCAGTCAGGACTCAGCCGATGGAGCATTTTGCTCCTTTTGGCCTGCGGAACTAGTGATGCAAGCTAGGAAATATCTTCCGATGGAAGACGGTAGTGTTCTAATCGAGGCTAGACAACAATATTCAGGAGGTAAAATAGTAGGAATAGTTGACCAAATCCGCAATCGATTGCTGAACTTTCTACTTGAATTGGACTCCGCGAAATCCGAGATATGGCCCGATGGATTGAACGGCGAAAGAGGGTCACAGGAGATTGTCGGAATGATCGTGACTAACAAGATTTACGGCAGCAACAACATTGTTGCATCAGGTCATCACGTTAGTCAAGTAGTAGTACAAAGAATTGATCCTGATGATTCGCAATCACTGATTCAGTACTTTCGAGATCTAGGACTTGATGAGAGTTTGGTCAGCCAACTAGGCAGGGCACTCCACGAAGATGGTGAGCGGCCCCAAGGGCAATTTGGGCCGCTCGTAAAGTCTTGGATGGTAGAAGTCCTGTTGAGTGCAACCCAACAGGCATTGGGATGGGCCAAGGAGAATGCATGGGGCATAGTTCACAAGGCACTGAGCAAATATTACGGGTGGGAGTGAACCGTTGACTGGGAGCGGATGATTGTGCGCCACCATGCTACTTCCACTCGATCTTGACTTGCGAAAGTCTCGACTGAAGTCGCGACATCGCATTGCCATTCCGTTGCATGAAGTGGTCTTCGAGTCGGCCACACCTACAACGTAGGTCTTTCAAACCCGGCAATTCAAAATCGAGTCCATCTGTTCGGCTACGGTAGCCAGCCATCGTTACTTTGAGAATGGCCCGAAGGAAGTGCAACACACCCGCATGCTAAGGAAATGCTGGCAATACACAGAGTGTCCCCGTGAGAAACGCGTGCACAACCGGGAGGTCCATCAAGACCTTATTCCGCCCGATTGTTGGCCAACAGTCTTCGTACTTCCAATACTCTGTAGCCCTTCTACAGCGTCGAAACTGTCGAAATATGGGAGAAAGATATAGAAACGCAATGATTCTTGAGTGTCCCCGCGACTTCACCTAGGTCTCCATTGCCAGACGTCCCCACGAACATCCGTAGTAAGTCCGCAGCTTCGCTTCGCTCCGAATCTATTCGAAGGTCTTCGAACTACCGTTTAGATTGACTCGAAATGAGCTATCACTCTGTCTGAGTATCGCCAGCATTCACCTCATCTCCGACAAACACGCCACTCACAAGTACACGATAGGCGATGCTTGCGTCGCGATTCGAAGACGAATCCACCTACACTTCACCGCACGATCGTTCCCTAGGCCTAATCAGATCGAGCGCTGGGTCGCCTCGTCCGGCCAGAACACGATCACGAAAACTGAACTTCATAGCGTGATGGAACTTGAGGACAACCTTATAGATTTCAAAGAGTACTCGTGGGGCACGTTGAATTCAATGGGTTCTGTAGGCATGGCTGACCGGGGATTCGACAAAGTCGAGCACTCATGTAGGCGAACTTATCGGCCACTATGCCGGTGTAACGTTGTGAGTGTTTGGACTCTCAATGTGCACAGATAGGACGTCTTTACCTAAGGATAGAAGCGATCTATGCATCACCCATCCTTTGGAGATATGGCCGGTGAACTGGACGACAATCAGTCCCTTGCAAGATGCCTAGTCGAGAACTAAACGCCTGTTCTCGTTGTGTGTATTGTATGAACCTCGAAAAGTTGAGTCTGGATCAGTCGTCAAGCAATGTCGGCGACTCACAATGACAAAGTTGAGATCGGAGACGCCATCACTGACCTTCCTAAACTGCCGGAGTGGATGGGATGTGACGCCTGAATCCTAAGTTTCAAGGAAGCTGAGAACACAGTAGAAGGTCTCTTGAAAGGCACTTGAGTCTAAGTATCTGCCTAGCTCGCTAGCGCGATACAGCGTTGTACTTCGCTAGTACTGCATTATCGGAAGGAGCTCGTCGAATACCCGACCTCTGCATCGGCCTGAAATCGGATCGCAGTTGGGGACGAGGATCAAGAGCGAACATGACAGCGTCGAAGTGGTCGACTACGGGCAATTGCTCATCCGAACCTCGAACGGTCCCAGATGCCATGACTAGAGCGAGACCAGCCGACGGGGGCAGTCTGTTTCTCACGTCTGACAACAACCGCCTGCGTGCGTCGCACGCCCGATTCGTAGATGATTCTTCGTAGGTGGGGAGTGGGAACGTCCAACCTGCGGGACGCATTGCCCCAGTTGCAGCGCAGCAACTGGAATTTGCCGACGCTCGGAAAGCATCGAACGGCGCGTACGGCTGAACACCCGCATTATTCTTGGCCAGAGTCTGAAACCGACTGAGTTAATCCAGCACGAGGCTAGGCCGCGGCGGCAGCGATTTCATGTTGGAACATCTTCCAAGACCGAACATATTGCGCTAGCGTACGCGGTCGCTGCGGTCACCCGCAACCGGGCGCGGAGCCAGCGGATTCCGGCCTCCTCAACGAATTCGCTGGAGCAGCGCTGACGCCGTGTCGATCACCCGCTGCGCGGCGCCTAGCCCGTAGGGGGTCCGCTCCACTTCGTAGCCTCCATACAGGTACTCATCGGCGGTGGGAACGTAGTCTCCTCCAACGCCGTCGGAATACCCGCAGAACATCGTGAAATGGAACGGAGACGCGGACTTGACCGCCGTGCCGATCTCCGAGAACGGCTCGCCCGGCATCGCCACGAGGGCGAGCTCCCCAATCCGCAGTGCCTGCACCTCGATCTGCAGAGGTGAGGGGTCTGCGGGCCGTGACCACTGGTGAAGGAGGTCCGCGAACCTCCGGACGCGTGCCCCTGCTTGGTGGCGCTCCAAGGGTCCCGCGTCGGACGGCAAACCACCGAGCTGCCGGCGTGCTCGTTCTAGCCTGCGACGCATCGACTCAACCTCTTCCGGCGAGTAGGTGCGTCGCGGGACGTCGACGGTATCCGAAGCGAATCGGAGGGTCGCATCCCTAGGCCCCAGCACGCGCCAGTGCTGCTTGGCCTGATAAGCGGTTGACTCAACAAAGCCCTCGAACTTCGGGACGCGCCTTACGGTCTCGATCTGCATCGCGATCGCAGCCACCTGATGGCCGAGGGTCTGGCCGAGCCTGTGGGCAACCGACAGATCCCCACTGAAGCCCTCGATCGGCCCCTGATCTCCGGCGGCACCCTGGAAGAACAGGGTGAGGGCTCCCGGAAAAGCTCTCTCAACGGTCACCCGCATCATCCCGACCCAGTCTGGCGAGATCACTTGGTTCTCATAGGCGAGTACGGTCCCGTGGCACTGGAAGTTTGCAACCACTGCCATGGTCTGCCCCTTCCCATCGTCGATTCGGAAGACCACGAGCTCACGGTCGACAACGCCGTCTGGATTCCTGCCCACGGCGGGCGGTCGGTCCCCGTCCGCTCTCACTCGGCGGTTGATGTTGATCGTTCCCTGCCCCGATGCACCGTGGATGTGTGCCGGTTCCAAGCGGCGGTCGGCCAGTTCGATGATGCCAGCGATCGTGTCGATCAGGGACAGGCGATACCTCTCGGCCATTTCGGCGAGCGGCGTGAGATCGAGGCCGGGGGGACCCTTGGCCGGGCTGACATAGACACCAGCGTGCGTGTGCGACACCCCGATGCGAATGTGCTCGCGGGGGATGCCAGTTCTCTCGGACGCCTCCTCGATCGCCGGCTCAAGGCCGGCCACGAGTATCCGGTCGACGTCGACCATCGCGAACTTGCTGCGCCCATCGGAGAGCACGAGGGCCGTCGCCTTCATTCCGGCGGGATCGACACCCACAGCCCGCACGTGGGTCTGCGAACCCCAGTTCATCTGGGCGATACCAACGGGTGGGGCGATGTCCGCCCTCGCGACGCCGGCCAGAAGACCTGAAGGGCGGGAATCCTTCGGACCGTGCTCGACGAGGTCGGCGGAGAGCACCGGGACGCATATGGCAGCCATCACCGGCAGGACACGGTGCCATTGCGGCCGGTCAAGGCGGGTGGCCACCGGGAGGCGTTTTCGACTGATCACTGTGATGTACCTCAGCACTTTCATCCGGAAAGTCCGGACGGGTCGGGCGGGGGTGCGGGACCCTTCCAAGAAACGGGCAAGCCGGTGTGGCGTTGCAGTGACCGCAACGTCAAAGGACCCCACATGGTCGCAGTGTGCCACCAGCTTCTGCGGGCCGGCCACCGGCTTAGGGTTGCTCCCGTAATTCAAGCTCCCCGGCCTGCGCAGATCCGGGCCGCAACCATCGTATTCTGTGCCTGCTGGAGCCGCAAGCTATCGTCCGAGTGAACGCGGGGTCGGCCCTGCGCTCCGCGGCGGCGGATTGGAGCACTGCAATGTCCGGGACCAGCCGATGCAGTATGCTGCCGTCCAGCGCCCTGCCTCGGGCGACGATGGAGGTGCCATGCAACGCCGCGAGTTCCTGAAATCCGTCACGAGCGCCCCGGGCTTTGTGCCTGCGGTCGCCTCCGCAGCTTCTCAAGCCGTCGATGTCCGACGCTGGAACATCGTTGTTGTGGTCTCCGACACGCTGCGGACTGCGTTCTTGGGGCCGTACGGAAGCACGCAGGTCCAGACACCGAACCTCGACCGGTTTGCCCGGGAAGCTGCCGTCTTCGAGCGCGCGTACCCTGAGGCCCTGCCGACGATTCCCACGCGGCGTACGCTGCATACAGGGCGCCGGGCATTCCCGTTTCGCGACTACGAGCCAATCCCTTGGGACAACGTGTACCTGGCGGGCTGGCAGCCCATGTCTCCTGACGAGGGCACCATCGCGGAGGCACTGGACGAGGCCGGGTACCGGTGCGGGTTCGTCTCTGACGTCCCGCACTATTTCGTCCCGGCCCAGAACTTCACCAGAGGCTTCCGCCAATGGGACTTTGTTCGCGGGAACGCAGAGGACCGGTATCGTTCGCCGACGCCTTATGACGCCGATAGAATCGCGGCGCGCTACCAATCGGCCAGAGGGCCGATGCACGTGGCGAACCTGGGAGGATTCGAGCCGAGCGAGATGGACTTCGCAACCCCGCGAACGTTCACGTCGGCGATCAGATTCCTCGAGGAGAACCAACATGCTGGGCCCTTCTACCTCTACGTGGACACATTCCATCCGCATGAGAGCTGGGAGGCGCCCCGCAAGTACTACGACATCTACCGGGATCCCAGCTATCGAGGCAAGACCCGGCTGACCGTGGCCTACAGCACACTTCACCAGAATCCGATCCCGGAGGCAGGCCTGCAGGACATACGAGCGCATTACTCGGGCCTCGTAACGATGGTCGACGCCTGGTTCGGCAGACTCATGAGCAAGCTTGAGGACATCGGGAAGAAAGACGAGACACTGGTCATCTTCGTCAGCGATCACGGCACAAACTTCGCCGACAATCTCGAGCGAGTGACAGGCAAGCCCGCCGGGGCGCTCTATCCGGGCACGATGCACATCCCGCTAATGGTCCGGCATCCCGAAGGATCGGGAGCCGGGAAGCGGCTTCGGCAACTGGTCTATACGCTCGATGTCCCCGCTACCTTGTGCGACGCGGCCGGGGTGACACCGGATGGCGGCATTGAGGGAACGAGCCTGCTGCCGCTGTTGGAAGGCGGCCATTTCGAGAGTCGGGAGTACCTCACGTGCCGCTACAGCAACTGCGTGTGGTACCGGGACGAAAGGAGCTGGTACTTCTCCGACGTCCACTGGCAGAACACCCGCCTCTTCGACCTTGAGGCCAGCGATCCCTTCGCGCGGACGATCGCAGATCGCGCACCCGAGCGTGTCCGCGATGCCCGACGACGAATCCTGGAAGATGCCGGGGGCAACCTGCCCAAGTACCCGCTCAAGAACACCGACAAAGTCAAGGCCCCGTTCATCTGACGGGGTAGCCTGCCATATCCGGGCTGTCCGTTCGCTTGGCACTCTCGGCACCCCAAGCCACACGCCCGGCCGGGGCCACGGGCTGGTGTGGCGGCGCGGTCGTCGCCTTGGCTAGGCTTAGGCGGCGCCCTCGGACTCGGCGGCGTGGCGCAGCGCGGCAAGGTACCCGATGGCGAAGGCCCAGCCCATCTCGGACCCAACCGTGTCGCCGGTGAACTCGGGCGTGTGGTCGGGAATGAGCAGATAGCGGTAGCCAACCTCCCGGAATGCCCGCATGCACCCAAGCATGTCGCAGTCTCCCGCGTGATGCGGAACTTCCAGATACTTGTAGTACGGCACCTCGACCTGAACGTTTCGGAAGTGGACGTGGTTGATCCGGTCACGGCCTCCGAAGAAACGGATCGCCTCGACGGCATCTTCTCCCATCTCGGTGGTGACGCCGGTGTCAAGCGTGATGCCGTTGGCTGGGCTGTTGACCAGTTCGATCAATTCCCGCTGGTCCGACAGTGACCGCACGGGTTGGGCCACTCCCCGGTAGGAAGGGATCGGCGGGTCGTTGGGGTGCATGGCCAAGCGAACGCCTGCCTCCTCGGCGACGGGAATGACCTCCCGGAGGAAGCCGTGAAGGCGCTCCCAGAGCTGCTCCCGGGTATGGGTGCCGACGTTCCGCAGCGGCGGAAGGTCCCGTGTCCTCGCTTCGTCATAGTCCCGCTGCCCGAGGCCCCCGCGCCCTTCTGTGCGCCCATACCCCTCGGAACCGCGCAGGGCGGTGAAGCTGTACTCCATTACGGGGATGCTCAGATCCCCCGCAAGGCGCACGTTGGCCTTGACTGCGGCCAGTTCCACCGCTGCGGAAGGCCCCCCGTGAATGATTTGCTGAAGCCTGCCTAGCCGGACCATTATGGGGACCAAGCCCTTCTGCGTGAGCCGTTCCTGTATGCGAATGAGCTCCTCGCGATCCCATGGGGCCATGGGAGCGTCAGATCTGGGGCCGGTATCCGTGGCCGGCACGAGACCCCGACGCCTGCGAGTCAAAGAGTAGGAACTTGGCATGGCGACATGGCGCACGCCGAGCATCCTGAAGAAGTCGAGCGTCTCGTCAGACAGATCGCGCAGCCCCTTGCCAACCTTGAGCCCCTCGCCTTGGGCCCCCGCCGAGCGGATTGCCACCGAGATGGCCGCCAAGGCCGCGGCGTCCCGGAGCAGTTCCCGCCTAGCCAACGTCATGCGCTTACCGCCTGGACAAGCCCGCGAATGTAGCCGTGTGAGAAAGACCTTCCGATCTTCCGTCCCGGGAGGTCTCCGGGAATGCTCGGGCTGTGGTCGGACACGATTGCCAATTCATAGCCAACGTCCCTGTAGGCGCGCATGGCTTCCAGCATGTCGACATCCCCCTCGTCGATGAAGGTCTCCTCGTAACGCGGAACGCTGCCCCTGACAGCCCGGAAGTGGACGTGGTGGATTCTTCCCAGGCCGCCAATGCGACGAATGGCGTCTATGACGTCGACGCCCATCTCGGTGACGGTGCCCTGACAAAACGTGAAGCCGTTAGCGGGACTGGGCACGGCGGCAAGGAAGGCTTCGATCTCCTCCGTCGAGGTCAGGATCCGACTGACCCCGCGCATGGCTCTGACGGGCGGATCCTTCGGGTGCAGCGACATCTTGACGCGTGCCCGCTCGGCCGCGTCCATGACACCGCTTGTGAAGTACAGCATGCGGTCCCAGAGCTCGTCCCTGGAGATGGTGCCGACCCCGTCGAACGGAGGGGCATCTCGGACCAAGTCATGGTCGAAGGCCTTGTACGTTGCCCCGCCGCGGCCGGGCTTGTCGTAGTAGCCCACGTCCGCTCCCCAGCGGAAGTCCGGAGACCAACGCCACTCGACTACGGCAACTCCCGCCGCTCCGGCGGCGGCAAGACTCGTGCGAATGGATTCGATGTCACGGTCGCGGTCCGGACGTCCGAGCATGGAGTTCATGAGCCATGCCAGCGGCAACATCAAGGAGTGGAGGCGAAGGCCGAACGCTTCGCAACGAACCTGAAGCAAGGCAAGGTCCTGCTCGGACCAGTAGCCCTTGCGTTCGCGGTCTACCCAGTCAGTCCCTTGGAGCACGACCCACTTCAGGCCCAACTGCGCCATCCAGCGCAGCGTGGCGTCGTCGAGATCGCCAACGTTCTCGGAGATGCGAGGCTCCCACAGACCATCCCCCGACCCGGGGGCCCTCTGCCGACACGATGTGGGCAGCAGGGAGGCAGCCGGCCCGCCCAGGAGAATGGCCCGACGCCCCAAGCCTCTCCCGGAGCTCATCCTCGCCACCTGCGGAACCATCCCATCGCCTGAAGTATTCCCGCAATCAAAGTGGCAGTCGGAGCGCAGCTGCTGGCCGACAAGTCGCACGCCCTCTCACTGGTTCTGGCGGCCATCAGTGGACATCGTCGGGCAAGAGCGGCGGAAGCCAAGCGACCCGGCCCGTCCGGGAGAGCGTACCAACAGCTTACAGCGCCCGCAACCCCCTTCCTTGACATGACGAGCCCTACCGGAGGGTCAAGGGTTGGATTCCCTGACGGCCCGCATCAGATCCAATCGTGCGTCTATCAGTCGGGGACGCTGGCGAAGCAGACGCTGCCATGTCTGCCTCTCCAGTTCCGCGCTGCCGCTGTCCCGGTGGATCCGGGCAAGCATCCGGTAGCTGGACTCAAGGGTCGGGTCTGTGTGGATCGCCGCCTCCAGCGCCGGGACGGCCCTCTCAGGCCGACCCGCCGACAGCCAGGCCGCGGCCAAGGCATTGTGCTGTAAGGCACCCGCACGGCCAGTTCCAACGGCCCGTTCGAGCATCCGCCGGCCCCCGCGAGTGTCCCCATTGATCAGGAGCGCTGTTCCAAGAGCATCCAGAAGGGTCTCATCGTTCGGGTACTTGCCCAAGACGCCCCGAAGCTGCGCGAGTCCCCGCTGCACCATCTCGAAAGAACCCTGCCTTTGTCCCTGAAGGACGTTGGCTACGCCAAGGTTTCGCCGGCCCAGCGGGCCATCAACGGGCTGCCACGGACGTAGGGCCTCCGGGGCCGGCGCTTCTTGCTCGGGAACCGGGTGACGCGAGATACGGTGGTCGGTAAACGCGCTGTGGCCGCTGTCGTGGGACTGGCGCCGTGCCATGTGGCAGGAGGCGCACCCCCCGCTCAGTTTCGAATGGCCATCCGGCAAGGATTGGTCGTGGCACGCGAGGCACTGCGCCGTGAAGTGGGCATGAGGGTCGACCGGGGACTGGTGTGGATCGTGACAGGTCCCGCACCAAAGTTCGTCACCCGATTGCTGGGCACAGCGACTGAGCGCCAGCTGCTCCACGTGGCTCACGACTTGGAACTTGTCCGGCCCCTTCCCCTGGCTGGAACTCCCGAGAAATACCGTCCAGAACTCCTCCAACGGTCTTCCGGGCTCAAATGACGCGAACGACTGTCCGGGGTTTGGGACCCTGACCAGACCGCCCAAGTGGCACTGCTCGCAGACACTGTCGCGCTCTCGGTGCGGAGCATGCGCCGGATTGAAGATCGACCCCGCGGAGGGTTCGACCAGATGGTGGTCCGACGGACCGTGGCATCGGTCGCACGAAATCGCGGCGGGCTCGGCGACCGGCTCGCGGTAGCGGTTCAGGGATCTGGGGACTTGGACCGGACGGCCCGCGTGGCACCACAGGCACTCGGCGGTCACAGGTCTGTCAAAGTCCGGGTCGGCTTCCAGCTCCATTCCGGGAGCCATACCCCACCTGCCGTGCTCCGTGTAGTAGGTGAGCGGTGACTGAAACGCTGCGTCCCCAGCGCGAACGATATACCCGAAGGCGGCGTTTCCGGAACCGATGACGAACTCCACCGGATAGCGAGCGCTGAGACCGGCCCGTTCGATCACCTGGACCAACCCATCGCTTGTGGACGACACCTGAAAGCTTGTGCCAGACAGCCCATGGCGATACACACCGGTTGGGTGGTCCGGCCCAGGCCTTTGCATGGACCGCCCCATGCCAGTCAGGAGGTAGCTCTCCACAATTCCGGGATGGCACGCCTTGCACTGGCCGACGTCGGAGGCAGAAGCGGTGAAGACAGGAATGGGGATGACAAGACCAACAATGAGAGTCAACACAAGCGGCATGCTGCACGGATTCCGGCCCCCGAACCTGGCTGGCGAAACTCCCACACATCGATCTTAGGGTGTCCCTCTCTGGTCCCTGAGATCGCTATACGTCATCAAGGCTCAGCGACGGGCTGCACCGGCAACGCCCCGATCGCCCTCAACACCCCACAAGTGTAGAGCCGGCCTTGCGTGAGGCGAGGACGTTGACCAGGCCCGCGGCAAGCGTACGTCTTTGATCCGGACGGGAGGCGGTCGACTGCCTCGAGGCAAGGACTCGCCCGCTGCTAGTCCTCAGTTTCCCGACGGTGACCGGCGCCAGACGAGCCCGGCGACCAGCAAGCCAAGGCCGAACTTTGCCATGTCCAGTCCGGTGTAGGAATGGTGCAGGCGCCAGAATGCCTGCTCGACAGCCGAGTGAGAGCCATCGTCTGCGAAGTCCATGACTCTGCCCAATCGCACAGTCTCCGGGACCGCGTAGAGCGCCAGAAAGGCCACGATTGCCAGCATCACAGCGAGGAGCGCGACCGAGACCCTGCCGGACCCGGCCCGCCAAGCCAGTGCCAGAGCTGCCGCCGCGAGCGGCAGCTGCGCCCTGCCCATGCCCCATAACCGGGACTTGACAACGGCACCCCTCGTGTGGCA
>JAPPMC010000230.1 GCA_028819235.1 Bryobacterales bacterium | reverse complement strand
GTCAGGTTTGCCTATGTATAAGGAGCACGAAGGGTTTTGGCGCAAGCACTAGTTCTTCCCGTTCTCAAACTCCTCGCGGATCCGAGGACTTACCTCAAAGCGTAATTCAGGACTCACGGTGACATACCCGTCGTCAAATAGCTGGTGGATGTCACTTCGTAACAACAGCCCATTTCGGGCCTCATGTAACCCACCATCGGAGTACGGTCGGATGTGAGCCGCCTCCAAGACCGGCAGTGTCCTCTCCCCCGTCACCGCGCACTGCCGCTCGTAACTCTCCGTCACGACCACTCGAAACGCTCCCTGGCCGAGTCTCGGGTGGATAAGCTGGGGCTCTCCGAATCGTCGACCCGGAAGACCCTGCGCGACTGCTACCGTGCGCTGCATCCGCTCGATAACTGTGTGCCACAGATCAAGGCCCTCTGCGTCCTCAGTGTTGTAAGTCTTATAGTTGACAATCCGCGGAGACCAACTGTCTGGCACGGGAATCCAGTCCTCTTCCGCGAAGAAGCTCGGTTGTGTGAGGATTCGGCAGCCGATCTCGAAGTTGCCTAGGTCCTTTCGGGCCACACCTTGGTACTTCGCAGCCCTCTCACAAAGCTGTTCGGCCGAACCTGTGCCGTTGGCCACACCGAAGGCCTTCCATGCCAGCTTCCAAGGAAGTGCATACGAGTGGGCGAAGATCCCGCAACCGGCAATCGCGTTGTTAGGCGCCCGCAACTTGAATAGGAGCAGCTCGCCCTGTGTGAGCGACAGGAACCTCTTCGGGGAGGGTGACCAGAAATTGACCTCGTCCACGTCCGATTGTCGTCGGAGGAGGTTGAACCAGTCGTTGTCCGTCACCGCTACTACAAGCTTGACGCCCACTGTTCGAGACCAGAGCCGATGTACGGGATCATTGTAGTGGCTCCATGCTAGGATTCGATCGCCACGCTGCAGTTGCACTCGGCTCACGATCGGATTGATGCGACTGGTAGGCGATGGACGTGAACGCCGGGGCTGCACGACATCATTGCGATAGCAGCAGCACCACTCGCTGGGCACTTGACGGCCCCGCCCTAGGGCGAAAGTCGTCTGCGAGCAGCGGACTGGAAAGTCAGCCACGCGGTGCAGCCCATGGGTCGGCCGGAATCCGTTCTCTACCGCGCCGGTCGGCCTGAAGGGTGTCGATCTCCCCGGTCAGCGGGACCCACGGCTTCGTCGACACCAGTGACCAATGTGGCGAGCCTGCAGGAGGGCATCGTCCGCGCCGTACTTGCTCGGGACACTGCGCATCGCATCACCCAAGAAGGTGTCTCGGAGCATCGCGTCAGCGTTCGACGCCAACTCCGCGAGGATCGCCACCATCGCTGTGGCTATGTTCTCGCACGCAGTTTGTTCGGCCTCGAGATCAGAATCGACGCCGCAACAGTCGCCGCTGGCCCCTAGATGGGGTGCCAAGGCCGTCAGTGTCGCAGTCTCTTCTCGCGGCGAAAGACGTGATACTCTTTGGATATGCCTCGGGGCTACATCCCAATACTGATCTTCATCGCGATCGCCGTGGCGTTCCCGGTCGTGACGCTGATCGCCGCGAAGTTGATCCGTCCCAGCGCCCCCGGCACGACAAAGCTCTCGCCATACGAGTGCGGAATCGTCCCTGAGGATGACACGCGTGGACGCTACTCGATCCGCTTCTACCTCGTGGCAATCCTGTTCGTGATATTCGACGTGGAGACGATCTTTCTGCTGCCGTGGGCCATTCAGTACGACGTGCTGGCCCTATTCGGCCTGGTGGAGATGCTCGTGTTCTTGGCGATTCTCATCGCGGGGTACATCTGGCTGTTCCGCCAGCGCGCCCTGAAGTGGGCCTGACCCTACGCCGCGCAGGCGCGGCACTAGAGCCGGTTGAGGAAAATCGGCGCCCCGACCAGCCTGCCGAACTTGGGCAGGAAGTTCTCGGGATCGTACATTGAGTCAACGTCCACCGAGCGGGACTTGCCCTCGGCTCCCGGGATCTCCGCGTCGACGTAGCAACCGCGCTGAAGAGCCATCATTCGGCCCGACCCGGAGTCCGCGATGCACTCGATCGCCATTGACGCGAACGTCTTCGCGACTATCCGGTCAATGAAGTCCGGGGGACCACCGCGCAGGTCATACGTCAGGTCGCTGACCATCGTCCCCTCGCCAAGTCGAACCTTGACTTCGTGGCTGAGCGCCTCGCCCACGCTCATCTTCTTTCGGTGCCCATAGGCATCCGGCTCGCCGTACTCCTGGACCTTCCGTCCGTGCCAAGTGGCGCCTTCCGAGAGCACAACCAGGGCATAGCTGCTGGGATTCTCGCGCTTATCGTTCTGCAGGACGCGCAACAGGCTGTCCAGGTCGAAGACACACTCGGGAATGCAGCAGCGGATACCGACGGCATAGGCCGTGTACAGGGCGGTGAAGCCCGCGTCGCGCCCGAATATCCGGAAGATCCCAATGCGCTCGTGCGATCCGACGGTTGTGCGCTGGCGGCGGATGGCAGCGACCGCCCTCGTGATGGCGGTGGAGAAGCCCACGCAGTACTCGGTGTTGGGCACGTCGTTGTCCATCGTCTTCGGGATGCAGACGACCGGGAAGCCTTCCAGGTGCAGCCTCCGGGCATAGCTCAGCGTGTC
Organism: Bryobacterales bacterium; assembly: GCA_028819235.1. GTDB lineage: Bacteria > Acidobacteriota > Terriglobia > Bryobacterales > UBA6623 > VXMF01. The sequence goes on along the minus strand of JAPPMC010000230.1, from coordinate 3,391 downwards.
ATCGCCTCCGATCGCGATCAGAGCGTCCAATCCGAGTGTTTCGAGGTTCTCGAGCACGACGGGCGTAAAGTCGAAAACCCCCGGGCTGGCCTCCTCGAGGGCGCCTAGCCGGCCTCGCAGCCGGTCGGGAAGGCGCGCCGCCGCCATGCGCGACGGCTGGGTGCGGGTCGAGTGCAGGAAGGTCCCGCCCTGTCGAGCGACCGTGCGAGTGTTTACGCGGTCCAGTGGCAGGAGGTATTCCGGGTCAGCACCGTCGACGATTTGCACATGGGTGAGACCCTGCCAGCCGCGACGGATTCCGAGGACATCGATGTGGTGGTCTTCGGAGCACAAGACGGCGGACCGGATGGCGGCATTAAGGCCGGGTACGTCCCCGCCCCCTGTCAGGATGCCGATTCGCTTTCGACTCATTCTCGATTCACCTCGCTCGGCCCGGTGCCGCCTCCGCCCCCAAGACCAGTCCGGCCCCTACTCGCCGCCGACCGCTGACTCGCCCAAGTACGGCCTATCGAGGACGCCGGCCTCCCATCCAAGATGGTTGACATACAGCAGCACTAAATCGTCATCGAAACTGCCCCGGCAATGCTCGACCACCGTTGCCTCCCAGCCCTCCGTGAACTTGTCCGTGTAGTCCCCGTCTTTGTCGAAGAATCCGTTCCCGTCGTGCTCGATGCCGAGAAGGTCGAGGACGGACACGATCATAGGGATGTTAGACACCAACACAGCCTGCGTCAGATCCCGCTCCAAGCCCTTGTCACCGTTCTGGATCCGATCCCACAGTCGAGGGGCTATCGACGCCAGCTTGCGACGGTTCAGGGTCCTCAGCCTGGAGCGGATCTTCATCGCCCCGTACACCCCGAAGGTCCTCAGCGCGCCCATGGACACGGTCCTGACGAGCGCGCACGAGCGCTCCCGGCCGAGCGCCTTGTAGACCGCTGCGAGTTCCACTTTTCGGAGAATACCACAGCCCTAGACGGGCCTATTTGAGGGCTTCGAGCTCGAAAGTGAGCACCTTCCCGCGGACAACGAAACACAGGTAGTACTCCCAGAACTTGCGGAATGGGCGCCAGCGATTGACCGCAAACTCAAAGCCAAGCATGCGCCACAGCCGCAACAGGCGCACGTGTAGGCTGATCCGCCGGAATCGCGACCCAGAGTAGTACGAGAAGCCGCCGGACCGCGTGAAGTACCGCAGAGAGAACGAGTTCAGGTGCCAGCGGTGGGTGGGATCCGCGAACGAACTGGCGTCCGAACAGTGCGGTGTCACGATCCGCAGGACACCGCCATTGGCCAGCACGCGGTGGGCCTCTTCGATCGCCGCGACTACACTGCCCACGTGCTCGATCACGTGAATCATGCTCACCTCTCGGAAAGCACCATCGACGAACGGCAATCCGGCGTCGATGTCCGCGACAACATCGGCTGACGTGCCGGGAAGCCGATCGATCCCAATTGCCCCGGGCCGCTTGTTTTGCCCGCAGCCGACATCCAGAGTGAGCGCCGTGCCAGCCAAGCGACCGATTTTACGCCTCCGATCCGGGACGACCGAAGCCCGGCTGTATCATGGGGCCGCCGGAGGCCCGAGCCGGATGCCACTCAGCGCAAAGCTCCACGACCAGTACCGCGAGACCGGCCTGGCATTTCCGATCCGCGTGCTGGACAAGGGTGGGGCGGCGGGCTACCTGACCGCCTATCAGGAGACCGCCAACGTGGCAGGGTACGGCGGCAAGGCAGCCCAGATACCCCAAGTCCACCGGTTCTTCGACTGGGCGTGGGAGTTGGCTACGCACTCCGGCGTGCTGGATGCGGTCCAGTCCGTGATTGGCCCGAACATCCTGCTCTGGTCCGCGTCCATGTTCCCCAAGAACCCATTCGATCCCGGCCACGTCACCATGCACCAAGACGGAACCTACTGGGGGCTCTCCGGCGGGCAGGTCACCACTGCGTGGATCGCCCTCACCGCGAGCACGATCGAGAACGGATGCATGCGCGTGGTCCCGGGCTCCCACCGCCTCGAGATCCAGCCGCATCGCGACACCTACGGCGCAGACAACCTCCTCACCCGCGGGCAGGTGGTCCAAGCAGCCTATGACGAGGACGAGGTGGTCGACGTGGAACTGCGGCCAGGGCAGATGTCCCTGCACCATGTGCGAGCCATCCACGGCTCACGGCCCAACCGGTCTGCAGGGTCGAGAGTGGGCTTTGCGGCTCGATACGTGACGCCGGACGCACGCCCCACGTTGCCTGGCCAGACGGCGGCTCTGGTGCGCGGCCACGACGGGCCGGGCCACTGGGACCGCGTAGCAGGCCCACCCCGGTTCGACTCGCTGCAGAGCGCGATCCGTGCCCACCGGCGCGAAGCTGCGGATTTCGTCAAAGCCCTGACAGCTGGCTAGGCCGGCGCTGGAAGTGACTGCCACCGCCTGGGCCTTGGCTCTGGGCGTCAACGTCGCAATTGCAGCGGCGGGCTGGCTGAGGTCCAAACGCCCAAAGGATGCGACGGGCTGGCAACTGGCGGCCCGCCGTTTGGCCTGGCCAGCGGTCGGCCTGTCGCTGTTCGCGACCGCTATCGACAGCGGGGACTTCGTAGCGGTGGTGGGAGGGGCCTACACCTACGGCGTCTCTTACCTGACCACGTGGTGGCTGGGCCTCCCGATCGGATGGCTGCTGCTGACCAGCGCGGTCCTTGTCCCGGTCTACCGGTCCGGCTTCTTCACGAACGCGGAGTACCTCGAGGCAAGGTTCGGCCCTGGCGTTCGGCTGCTGGGCGCACTCGTCCAGATCCAGCAGCGAACTCACGTGATGGGGAACATGGCCTATTCGTTGTTCCTGCTGCTGGGCCTGCTCACGGGCTGGGGAGGCGCGGCGTGGTGGCTGGTGATCGGGCTCGCCGCGCTCGCGGCCTGGTACACGGCCAGCGGGGGCCTGAGGACGGTGGTCGCGACAGACTCACTGCAGGCATTGGCCATAGTGGCCGGTGCTGGCCTACTGTGGATCCTCTCCTGGCGCGGGGCAGGCGGCTGGGACGGTATCCAGCAGCGCCTCAGTGATCTGGATCCGGACCTTCCCCGCCAGGTTCTGGACTACTCGGGCTCGGCCGGGCCTGGAGCCCCGCTCGCCTTGGTGCTGTTCGGGTGGATCACCGTGCACGTGGCCTACTCGATCGTGAACCACTCCCAAGCAATGCGGCTCCTTGGGTGCCGCAGCGCACGGGACATGCGGGGTGCGGCGGCGGTCGCCTCCGCCGTGCTGATCGTGGTCACGTGGTGCACGGTGACGATGGGCATTGCGGCCCGGGCCATGTACCCCGCTCTGGAGCGCGTGGACGACGCGTTCCCGCGGCCTGCCCGTGCCACAGATCTTGGGGGTTGACAGGATGAGGTCCCTTGTG
>JAPPMC010000026.1 GCA_028819235.1 Bryobacterales bacterium | reverse complement strand
GTCGGGGGCGTGTACAGGAATCCAGACTCGATTGCAGAGTGCAATCGGGGCCGGACCTCCAGTCCTGGGCTGGACTTTGTGACTCCTACAGGAGGTAGTTGGCAAGCAGTGGGGCGCAAGGGCTCCTTCCCCCCGGATTGCAGTGAGATTGCAGTGAAGTTGCACTTGGATTGCGGTTTTGGCCGGATTGTCCGCGGGTGGGGTGGGGTGCCGGGCAGCTACTGGACAGCAGGGACTTGTGTTCCACGCAACAAGGGGGGAGGGGTCAGGTGAGCCGGCGGGGACGCGAGGGGGCTCCCAGCGACGACGTGTTGCTTCAGGCGCTGGACCAGTTGGTCGCGGCCGAGGGCATCGTCGAGGCGGGCGACCTGTTGGGCGTCAACTACCGCACGGCGGCCAAGTGTCTCGAAGAGCGGCACGTCAGCAGGCGGATGCGCCAGGCGCTGGAGAAGTACCTGCGCGAACAGACTGAGGAGACTGAGCAGGAGAAGCATGAAGACCAGGCGACCACGCCAAGACCAGACGAGCCGGCGCCGGGTGAGCAGGGGGGTGGGGAGGAGGCCCGCCTACAGGAACCCGGGGAGGATTGGCGGCGGGCGGTGGAAGAGCTGAGGGTCGAACTGGCGTTGCTGCGAGAACGGGTGGAAGCGGTTGAGTGCCATGTTTCACGGGGGCCTGATGACGGAGGTGGCGGAGTCGATGTGGACGATGTGGATGCAGGACAAGGGGTGGAGCAACCGCGGTCAGTGGTCCCACCTCGCCGCGTCTTCCCCGAGCTGATCACCGAACACCCCGAACCGGGCGAAGAGCAGGTCTACGGGGCGGCGGCCGAGGAGGTCATCGAGTGGCGCGAGTCCTGGGCGGCACGCAAGCGGTCGCGTCTCACCCTGGACTGGCTCCGGGCCGAGCGGCGGCGGCTGGAACTGGAGCTTCGCCTGATTGGCGTGTTCGATCTGACCCCGCCCCCGGCCGACGCACCCTGGGGCGAACGACGGCGTGAACGGGAGCTGGACTGGCGGCGACGGGCGCTCAGGCGGATGCGCTGGCAGCTGCCATTGACGTGGTGTCTGCACTGGCTGCTGCGTGGTCTCACGCTGGGGCTGTGGGGAAGAACGAGGGAGCGCTGACGGGTAAGTGAGTTGCGGGAGGGAGCGGGGCCCAAGGCCCTCACGGGACCGTTGCGCTACTGCGCCGAGGCTCGAGGCCCGCGCAGATCACGGGCCCCCTCCCGGACTCCAGCATAACGCGGCGACCGTCGAATCGCTGCGTGGTTTGGACGAAGTGCACATGTCTCGATCGTGGTCTGGAAGGCAAGAGGACGTTCGTAACGATGAATGATCGAAAAAACGACGCTGGCGGAATGGCAGCGGGGCTTCAGGGACTCTAGGACGGCCGCCACAGTCCAGCCTTGGCCTCGACCAACCGCCGCACAATCTCGTCCAGGGAGCTGTCGCCGGTCTTGAGCGACTTCCACAGGAGGTAGAGGTCCGTCGTGTGTAGGCAGACGGCACCGACAATCTCGGCGCTCTCGTCAATCTGCTTGTCGGCACTGGGGCGGTCTGATGGCTCCATCTCGCGCCACGGGTTGACCAGCCAGATCGTCAGGTTCGGTTCTCGTCCTGTCTCTCGGTTGTATCGCTCCCTGTGCATCCGGACTTGTTGGGCGTCCTTGGCTCTGATGCCCTTGGTGTAACCCTTGACCTCGACGATTGCCTCCCACTTTGGTTGGGTGACGAGCGTCAGCCGCAGGTCTTCGTGCTTCGCTTCGTGGGGCTGCTTCGCCTCGTCCATCTTCTCGACGCTGAAGCCCATCTCCTCCAGCATCTCGCCGACCGCGTCAACCAGCTCATCGCCGTCTTCCCAGATCGTGCGTCGGACGGTCGCGTCGGCCCGACTTCCCTCTCGTGCAAGCTCCTCTTCGAGACGCTGCTGTTCACGCTCCAGGCGTGCGCTCTCGCGCTCGGCCTCGGAGATTGCGCCGGCGATGGCGTCCTCGTGGGGCGTGTACCAGTGGGACGGATCGTTGAACAGAGAAGGAGGCTCAGGCACACGGTTCGGGTCGAACTCGCTGATGTCGGTCAAGAACGCCCTGAACCAAGATGAAAGCGTCGCTCCGCTCGGCAAGTGGAGCGACACGACGTCGACTGTTGGACCCTCGCCGCCGCCCCAAACGCGGTCCGCCCACTGCAGTCGCAACGCCACCGGACGATTCCGTGAAGTCTCCACGATGGGTTCTCGAAGCAGCTCGCCAGCATCGGTCACGGTGACCGTCGGGGGCGGTTCTTTGGCCGCGCCGAGCTGTTTGACGAGCTGCTCGGCCGGTCCCCGGTACATCGCAGGGCAGGCGAACCCGACAGCCACCTCCCGTTCCCGATTCTGCGTGTCCATCCTCACGCGCTCGCGAAACTGTCGGCCGGAGCGACTTCGCGTCCACTCCATGATCCCACGCGAGATCGGTCCGATGGTCAGGACATGAACGCCGGTGTCGATTACGGCATAGTGGAGGCCGCTGGCGACCACAATGTCCGTCTCGGACCAGCTAAAGCGCTGGTGATTCAGATAGTCATCTACGGATTGGGCCGGCCTGAGGTCACCGCAGAACGGGCGGATCTCGGCCAGCTGGGACTCACCCAGTCCGATCGCCGCGACTCTCGGGCGGTTCCTGGGGGCGCTCGACTGGCTCAAGGACATCGGCAGAGCGCTACTTTCCGCAGGCTGGGTTCGGCAATCGATGAGCAAATCGGTGTCAGCTCACCAACGAGTCTGTGGGAGGCTGAGTCAGCAGCAGCCTGCGATTGGAGGTTACTCGCTCTGACGTAGGTGACCGCTTGCGTCAATGGGCTTCTCAGTCTGGAAATCGTCGACGCAGGAAGTCACGTTGGGGACAAGCCGGACCGAGCCGCGGGTCTGTTAGCTCGACGTCCGTCGAGGTGCGTCCTGACCGGCGACAGTGCGATGACGCGTTGGTGATCCCCGCGCGGAGCCTTTTGCCTCGATCGTTTGACGACGGGATTGCCCTTGCCCTCATGTCGGCAGCGGGAGTCGAAACATGTTCCGAGTCGCTGTTCCTTCACCACTGGCCGAACGCACCGGGTAGGTAGACTCGCCGAGGGAGGGCATCCAGAGCGAAATGATCACGCTGGTCAGTTGGAACATCGCTAAGCGGCATCAGCCCTGGCGCGACCTTGTTTCCATGGGAGACGTTGATGTCGTGTTGCTTCAGGAGGCCGGTCGCGTTGCCCCGGATGTGGCCGACCAAGTCTTGCTCGGCCCTGAGGCGCACTACGACTCTCACCGTTGGAACTCGCACTGGTACGAAGGTCGCTTTCCACGTCTACTGGACCGCTGGCCGATGGTCGTGCGCCTCTCAGACCGGGTCGAGCTGGAGTGGTTCAAGCAAGTCAGTCCGATCAGCTTCGTCGCAGGGGACGAGCTCGCGGTCAGCGGAATCGGCACGATCGCGGCCGCTCGCGTCGTCCCGAACGATGAGCGGACTGAGCCGTTCATCGCCATCTCGATGTACGCGCGTTGGATGAGTCCGCATCCGTCCACGCGCACGAAGTGGCGGGTCGGGCACTCGGATGGTTCGGCGCACCGCATCCTTTCCGACCTCTCGGCGTTCATCGGCGACGCCGATCCGGCCAGCCACCGGATCATCGCCGCCGGCGACCTGAACATGGTCTACGGCGGCATCCCGATCGAGCCGCAGTCGCTGGCAGTACGCGACCAGACCGTCTTCGAGCGCTTCCAGGCGCTCGGACTAGAGCTGCTCGGGCCGCAGTTCCCGCACGGTCGGAAGGCGGAGCCGACGCCCGCAGGACTGCCGCCCGATACGCGTAACGTGCCGACCTATCACACCACGAGCCAATCACCCGAGACGGCCCAGTCGCAGCTCGACTACGCGTTCGCCTCGCGCGGATTCCATGAGTCAGTCAGAGTGCGCGCCCTGAACTCCGTCGAGGAGTGGGGCGCCAGCGATCACTGCCGAATCTTGATCGAGGTGGACTGACTGGTCCCCCGCCGAGTCACGGCTGCAGCCGACAATCGAGCCGAGCTCGTTCCCGGGCGATGCATCCAAGCGCGCAGCGACACTGCGTCTCCTTTACTGCGCACGGCTGCGAGCGGCGAACGCGACCTACGTCTCCCAAGGCGCTCCTTTCTACTGGACTGAGGGACCCCGCTGCGTCACTTGTTGAGAAACGTGGCAGTTCCCGCACCAGAACAGGCAGCTCAGCCGTACGGGGTCGCCGAACGCGGTGGCCTGCTCCAGCACGAGTACGTGTTTGCCGTGACCCCAACCCTCCAGTGCACGTCGGCCCTCTCCCTAGCCAGCTGGCCCGCTGCTTGCCGTCACAGACGTTACGACCGACATAGCGGCCGCGAATGGCAACGGAGAACGGGAAACGTCAGTCCGCTGCCACACTCTTCAGGTTCCCCGCGAAACGTAGATACGATGACTGCGCGGGCGCATTCACTTCGGATCGCCCCCGCGGCGTCAGCGCGGAGAGAGCCATTTGCGCAGGGCCAAAGGAACCCGAAGTGAGCGGAGCGGAAATGGCGGCCGACATTGAGCAGGTGACTATCCGGCATTCTGTGCAGGATGTGATCCGAAATCTTGAGAGCGAGCCGGTTCGGCCCGACTTCGTCGGCCAGATCACAGCCGTGCAGGTCATAGACCGCGTCTCGAGGGCTCATCTCTCGATCGAGCGGGCGCTGAAATTCATCATCACCCGTGCGGGGGGGCCACTGAAGAAGGACCATCATCTCGGCGATAGGCTCCGCGAGTTGACTCAGGTTGAGCCGGAGTCGGCCGACTTCCTGATCCATGCATTTGCGGTCGCCGTGCGGCACTATCGCTTCAACCCAAACGTAGATGACGCGCGGCACCTCAAGTCCCTCGAGTCCTACCTCGACGTTGCCTGTTCCCACGAGGCCTTCCGCGACTTGCGCTATTGGGAACTGCACCAATCGCCAGACGAGATGTTCCTCCGCCGAACATACCTGCCGCTACACATGGAACTTCTCCACGCGGTGATGGAACTGCTTCGTGGGCGTACGCCGAGCGACACGGTGGTGAGCCGGGTCGAACGAGCAGTGAAACAGGCCATGTGGTCCGCCGCCGAACTGGCCAATGCCCCCGGCACCCCTAAGGAAGATTCAGTTCGCGTTTACTGGGAATGGTGTCGAGGATTTCCCTCCTGGAGCGACGCGCTGACAGACGCGGCCCGACAGCAGTTCATAATCGGCGATGACTTCGCCAATGGCATGGTCATTGGGGCCCAGCGGGTGCTCCTGGAATCAATGGATCCGGCGGTCTCCTACTTCGCTGAAATGCTTGACGTGATACCCAGACAGCCTCGGGACGTGATCCCGCCAGTGGAGTGGCTGGGGGATCCTTCGCAGCAGAGGGGGTTCGTGAATGCGCCCTCGGGAGCAACGCTTGGCCTGATCGAGCGCCGCTGGGACGGCCTCTGGAGCATTACGCCGCTCCAAGAGGGGTTGGTGGCTGTGGCCGCCAAGGCAGCGACTCAAACCGACGCCCAAAGCTACCTGGCGACGTTGTTCGTCAGGGATGCCGAAGTCACCGTGAACGGTGAACGGCGGCCGCTCAGGATCGTCGCAAACGAGCAGACGCTGTTTGGATGGAACCAAGCCCGGTTCCGCGATGCGGATGATCCATCGACAGGGGAAGTAGCGTGGTCTCAAGAGGTCGTCTTCTGGGAGGCGGACCATGGCCTGAAGAGCGATGACCGCGTCCAAATCAGGGTGCGCTCCAGACACGACAAGCCACTGGTTCACGTGTTCGAGGGAGTGGTTACGAAGGTCGAGGACCAGGAGGTCTATCTCCTCGGGAACCTCTCGTACGACGCTGACGAAAAGGATGGCGAGTAGGAGTCGGCCCGCTGCCATGATCACGACGAGGGGACCGGGTGCTTGGCGGACCGCGCTCATGGTCTTCGTGGCGGTCGCGCTCCCCGCAGCGTGTCAGGAACCGCGCGCCGATCGAGTCGATCAAGAGGCTGGACAAGCAAAACAGGAAGTGCCGGACCGACCTGAGTTTCCTGAGCTCCGGATCCCGCCGACGGAAGTGGACGGGCTTCAGACGTACGAGAATGTGGGGATGCTAAGGCGTCTCCCTACCGGCGAGTCGGCGTGCGACGCTTCGCGCCCGGTGGTTGTTGAACACACGGAGGCGGACGGCCCCGGGGAATACGCCAGGGTCCCTGCGGACTTGAGCCTGGACGAGACGGTGCCGGTGGCGCTGCTGAGTGCGCTCGAAGCGCCCGGCCTGCCGTTTGCCGCCTACAAGTTTCGTTGGATCGAAGAATGGCGGATTGTGATGTTCGCGCCGCCTCGTGGAGCCTGGGGCGGCACCGCTGAGAGTCCTCTAGTGATCGAACTCGGCCTTACCAGGGTCAACGAACGGGAGCTGACGGGTGATGAGAACGCCGCTGAAGAGTGGGTCCGGCTCCTGCGGTCCGTCGACAGCGCGGCATCGATGATTGGCTGCGTTCCTGCGCCGTGAAACGCCTCGATCGAGCTGGCGCTCGTGACTGCGTCGGCCACTCGCCGTTCGCGGGTTCGGACATACTGCATGTGGGCGGCGGAAGTCGAATCGCACTGGCCAGTAGGGAGCAGGCTTAAGTCGTGCGCAACGGCAGGCTCTGGTTGGTCGGGCTGATCGTCATCCTGGTGGGGTTCTGGATAGCGCGTGGTTTGTTCGGCGGTGCGGACGGATCGCCGAGCGATTCGCGGGACGAGCCGAGCCAGACCGAGCCCGTGGCGGAGCAGCTCGGCGCACCGGAGATCGACGTCGAGTTGGTCGAGCCTCCGGCGGTGGCCGGAACGCTCTCGCCGACTGGGCTCCTGCGGCGTATGTACCCCTCGCTCTGGAACGCCAATGGGTTCTGCTGGGAAGAGGCGGAGGCGGCGTACGACGCCGACTCGCCGCGGGTCGATACTGGACTTGCACGCGCGGATGACCCACCGGCCGATCTGCTCGAGTTCTTCGAAGGCCAGGGCGAGAGCTATGGCGACTACGGCTACCGCTGGTTCAATCGCAATCAGCTGCTGTTCATGCGCCAGGAGGAGGTAGTCAGCGAAGGAGGCCGTCGTGGACTCAGCGCGGTCGTGACGAGAATCGTGCGCCGCGAAGGCCCCGATGGTCTGCAGTTCTGGGAGCAGTACGACGCCGCTGCGGTGTACCCGTGCGACTAGCGATTGCCGCAGGTTCCGAAGCCCCGTCCCGCGCGACGAGCGTTCTGGCGGCCCAATCCACGTCGACCCGGTCGACGACGAGGCCTGGTTCCGGTCGTACTGCGGGTAGCAAGGCGACGCGCCGTTTTGCGCGAGCTGTCAAATGGAGCCCTCGATAGATCAGTCGGTGCTCCTGCTTGCTCTGGGATGATGCACCAAATGACGGGCCACTCCGAGTTCTGACCTCAGATCGCCGCCTGGCCGAATCGAAGCGAGTACGAGAATACGTGGGATGCATACTTCCATCCCGGAGCGTCCGCTGCTCGTCCTGTGACGGTCATCGACGCAGAGCAGACGGATTCATGGTTCTACCAGCTACGACCGAAGATTCGCTCCTGTCTCTCCTCTTCGAGGGCATAGGACTTGCGCCGCTCGAAGGCGAAGATGCACGCATCTACCGCGTCGATCGCCATCTCGCGCGAACCATCCGACGCGAGAATCCGCAGCTCCTGCAAAAGCCCGATTATTCGCCCCCACTCCGCGCTCGCATCACCGGACCAACCGAATCTTCCCGATGTCGTCCATTGGGCAATCTGTTCAGCTGAGCACCCCGCCTGCCTTGCAAGTTCGGCGCGATGTAGCCACTTCTCGTCGATGTCGTCCTCGAACATCGCGTCTCGTAAGTGGTCCAGGTCGTTCCTCTGCAGGAACAGCCGAATCAGTTCATCGTCGTTGTCTATCAGGCCGCGAACCAGGCGCCCGACTTGAAACGAGGAGAGTTGCGGTGGCACGGCCTTGATCAAGCGTTTCTTTTGGTCGGCAGCGAGGGTATCGGCGATGCCCTCAAGCTCACGAGGGAACCACTCAGAGCGGTCTTGAACTGCGGCCTTCATCCAATTCTCTATCCACTCCGTGCAGAGTGCCGAATCACGGCGCAGCACTTGCTCAAGCATCCAACTCTGATGCGTGTCAGAGGATGGTTGCCGGAGATAACCGGCGACACGACTGCGGCACGCCGTGTGGAGAGAGTCTTGAAGGTCCAATCCATCTCTTTGCGCCGCGCTCGCATCGTGCAATGCGCTCAGCGCAACCTCCTGTCCCAATCGAGATTCGGAATCCTCCACGATTGCCTGCAGCTCATGCGGGGCAATCATGCCGATCTTGGAGTAGAAGACGACATCGTCCGCTTGGTCGGGCCGAAGAGCTTCGATGGCGAGGGTGCGGACGGCAGCGTGAACGCCTGGCTGGAGACCAAGACGCGTGCCGACCCGCCGGTACTGATCGGCGGACAGCAGTTCTTCGATCAGCTGCTGGAAGTCTGCGGTTGGCTCTGGCGCAAGGACCGAAGTCGCGGCGTCCACGAGCCAAGAGTGGCTGTGTCGTTCGACCAAGGCACGCGCGAACCCAACGGGAGACGGTACGCGAGTTGCGAGCTCGGCCACGTACATCTTGAGCAGGGGAGGCAGTCCGACCCCGACAGCGATGGTCTCGACCTCGACGGCGACAATCTCATCGGCCAAGTCAGAGGGTCCACGTAGGGCACGCTGACCCGCGACCACTCGGATGGTGTCCTTGGCGTCTTCCGTGGGCTCATCTGTTGCGGTGACTCGGTCGTCCTCCTTCGGGTCGCGAGACGCGTAGAGCGCGTGAATGAACTGGCCGCTCCATGGTGCGACCTCTACCTCGACCCGTGTCGCCATCCTCGATAGCCGTCTCATCGCGATCGGTCGAGCATCGTAGATGGTCGCCAGTTCCGCGACGACTTGGCGTGCGGTCTCTCGCAACGCTTGTCTCGCCTCAGAAGGGATTGGCCCTCCGTCGCGCATTGTGCCTGGAGACACCCAGGGGTGGAGGGCGTCGAGGATCAGCCTGGGCGGTATCTGCGGATGATTCCTGAGAAAGCTGAGCAGTTGATCCCAAACGGATTCAAGCTCACGGAGGAATTCGACCGGTTGAATCCCGTAGTAGATCGAGATCTGGTCCTGGTTCACGGGATCGAGTTCGCTGTCGTCGACCCACGGACTGACGGACGCCATCGCCGCCTCCCCCGCGACTTCCAAGTTTCCCCCCTGGTCGGCCCAGCGGCCCGCCGTCTGCACGACAACGATTCGGTCCGCCATCGCGGCAAAGCGCGAGGACAGGTGGCTGCGAACGATCGCCAGAGGATGATCCGAGTCGGCCTGCCGCCTGGATTTCACGGGCTCGGCTGCATAGAGGAGCACCGTGAGCAGTCTCTCGCTGAGCCCGTGAGCGCGGATACCGGCCCGCGCGATTCTGGGCAGGTGTTGCGGCGCATTCGCAGCGGCCTGCTCAAACTCTTCGAGGCCGAGTTCCGCGAAGACGGCAGCGGAATCGACATCGTTCCAGTCGATCAGCCGCGTGATCAACCGACGATCGAGGGCTCGTTCCTCCGCGGCGACGACAATCAGCGGTATGGCGGCAGCCGCCGGATTCTCAAGCTTCTCAAGAACTCGTTCCAGATCAAGCGATCCGGGCCCGCCGAAGAACGCCTTGCGGACAAGTCCAAATCTCAAGCTTCGCGGCTGCACGCGCAACCGGCGGCGGTCGTACGGGTGATTCTCGATGGTGCCGCTCGACGCGGCCCGTCGAATCGCGTTGGCTACTGTCCGACTATCAGTACCCAGTGCCTCTACAACCTGCTCCTGACTCAGGCCATCTTCGTCCGTAAGCGCAATCACACCAAGCTCGAACAGGAAGTCGTCGGAGAAGAGACGCTCATTGAACTTCAGCGCCTGTCTGGTCAACATCCTGCCTGTGACGACATCCCAGCCTCTACCCTCCCGGGATGCCCGTGCCAAGGTGACAGCGAGCCCCACGCGTCCGCGCGCCTGTTTGATGATCTCGGCGACGAGCTGGGGCGGTCCGTAGACGTCCATCTTCCGAAGGACGGCGCCAATGTCGTTTCGCTCCAACAGCGGGACCTGCATCCTGCGAGCTTGGGGTAGGCACGCGGCCACATCGTCCGTTCGGTCTTCCCAGCAGCAGGCAACGATCTCAAACGGATGCTCGATCTCTTGTCGCAGTTGCGATAGACGGGTCAGCAACTGCAGGCCGGAGTCGAAGTGCGCGTCATCGACGATGACCCGGACCGGCCGCTCCTCCACGATCTCGTCGGCCAACTCGGGCATCGGCTGGTCGTGGTCGCGGACCAGCCACCCCCAGTCATGGTCCTGGCAAAGATGCTCAAGTAGGTAGGATTTCCCGACGCCGGGCACTCCGAAGACGATCAGATCCCCGCTTGCGCCGCTGAGTGCCTGCAGTTCGTCGTCTCGACCGATGAGACCGAGTCTGAGATCTGCATTGTCTCGCTGAAACTGGCGGGTAAGGGCGCCAGCGGGACCGCGGCTCAGGCCCAAGAGTTCCTTCCGCCAGTGTGGGTGTTCGGCGAGCAGTTCGACGAACGTCTCGCGCTCGTGAATGTCGAGTAGATCGACTCCAAGCTCTTCCTTGAGTTTGGCGGGCAACGTCAGCTGACTTCGCCCCGTAACCACGCGATTGGTGGCGAGTACGACCGATGTTCGGTCGCCCGCGGCATCCTGATAACTCTTGATGCTGTTGCGCAGGTTTCGGGCGGGATCCTCTTCCGTCGTGACGACGAACAGAAACTCTTTGCCTTCGCGGGTCTCCCCGAGGCCATCCTGACCAGCGTCATTCGAACCAGGGACCCATTTCAACGACCCATATCGGGGGCGCAGCAGTTCGGCGGCGCAAGCCTCGAACCCATCCGTGTCCAAGTGATCGGCAAGTGCGGTCCTGATCCGGTCTCGCAGACTGGCAGCCATACCTCCAGCCTATGGGACAGACATTCGGCGATTCGACCTGACCAACATTCGCGTACAGGGCTTCCAGGCACCAGGTAGATGCAGCCCAGCAGCTGTGTGTCAGCTACCGTACGGCGTCCAGCTACTACGAGTCGCGGCACGATGGCCGCCGGACGCGCGCAGCACTGGTGAAGTGCTGTCGTGAACAGCGGGAGCAGCTGACCGGCCCGGTGCCGGACGAGCCGGCATCACCAAAGGCGGGGAGCCGCAGGAACCTGGAGATGCCCTGCGCCCGCGAGGTGGAGTTGCTGGTTTTTGGAAGTTTCGTCAGCAGACGACGGCGAACGTCAACGAGAAGATTCTCGATTTTGTCACGGGTGGTAGGCCAACAGGGACTGTACTGCGAACGTTCGAGTGGGTAGTGGCGCTTTAGGGGCTAGACCTCGGTGTGGTGACTGCCACAGATTCACGGGTTCGAGTTTCATCGGACGGGCAACTAGCAACTCCTGAGGCTCGTCGCTGGCGACCGTGTGGCGTAGGAACCGTCGTGGAAGCACTCGCCATTGCGCCGAATTCACCAGCCGCCCACTCACGCATATCCGCGTCATCCATGTACGGCCTCTCGACCCTGGCATTGCTTCTCCCCGATACACTGGCCAAGAAGGAGACCCTCCATGCCGACCCGCGTCCGCGCCCGCTACGTCGACGGCAAGCTCGAACTGCTCGAGCCGCTTAGCCTCCCCGATGGGTGCAGGGTGATGATCGAGGTTGCAGAGGACCCGTCCGACCAAGATTCGCAAGGCTCCTGGCTGCTAGAGCTCGTGGACGAAGTGCATAGCGAATATCCACCGGAAGCTTGGGAAGACCGCCCGACGGACTTCGTGCGACACAAGAAGCACTATCTGTACGGCCATCCCAAGCACCACGACGACTGATGACGGCGCTGTTCGCCGACTCGGGCTATTGGATCGCCCTGATCGACAACAGGGACCAACTGCATGCGCGTGCGCGTGCAGCATCGGCTCGTCTGAACGATTTCGAGATTGTCACGACTCAGATGGCGTTGGTCGAGACCCTTGCATCCCAGGCAGGGAGCGGGGAGCGTGCCAGATCGGCTGCTACTCGACTGGTTGAGCGGCTCGCGCAGAGTCCCCGGGTTGAGATCATCCCGCAGTCCGACGCCCAGTTTCAGGCTGCCTTCGAACGCTACGCCTCCCGCCCAGACCAACGCTGGAGTCTGACCGACTGCGCAAGCTTCATTGTGATGGAAGCACGCGGCATCTCGGAGGCGCTGGCCTACGATCGCGACTTTGAACAGGCCGGCTTCACCGCGCTTCTCCGCCACGAACCACTCTGATGCTACGAGCGCCATTCGCAGGTTGTCCACGCCGCGACCAGCCATTGCTAACGCAGCCCACATTTGGCGAGTACATCGGATCAACGCTTCCTTCGTGGTCTCTTGCGCTCCTTTTTCAGCAGCCTGCAACAGCAGTTGGGGCAAATGATTGGCGCGATAAGGGGCCAAACTGAATCTCCAGCATTGCGGATAGTCGGTCGCGAAGGTGGAGTTGTAGGCCGGGACAATCACGCCGTCGCCCGGTTTGAGATCTTGGGGCAACTCGTCCGCGGAGCCAGTGCGCGCCGTGGCTTGCCAGCTGGATACCCTGCTCAGGCCCAATAGCGAAAGCGGTCCCGCAAATGAAGACTCTGCTTGTGTTCTTGGCTAGCTTCATCTTCGGAACGCCAGTAGTCGGCGCAGTCTTGCGCAGCGGCAGTCTCATCAACGCCGGCGCTGACGCACAGGCAGCCGATGTGCGCATCTCAGCGCGCAAGGTGGCTCAGGGGCTTAGGCATTTGTGCGATCCTAGCGATAGAAGTGCCTGGCGAAATGGCCAAGTCCGCTCCGTTCTCGGCCCCTTCGACCAAGTGGCCGTCCGACGAAGCTGATCGTTGGGATGCCTCCAAGCGTGTCGCGGGGGCGCCGCCGGTTATGCCAGTGTTCGCAGCCGGAGCGGGGGCGAGAGTGACGGGCGCTTGGCAGAAGGGTACGAGGGTAGGCCCACCACAACAGACGAAATCAAATGCCATCGAGTGGGACTTCTCGTTGGTGGTCTGAGCTTCTGCGGTTGCGGTTCCAGGCATGAAACGCAAAGCGCTTCGTGCCCCAGTCGCACGAAACCAACAACCGTCGACGAAACGCAGCTTCCATATCAAGCCGCCGCCGCATGAGCAGCCGCTCGTCTCGCTCCCCTTGTGCTCAATACGCCCGACCCGCGCGCAAGGAGTTTGACGATGGCGATGGCTGCCGCCAGCGTGTCTAGGTCTGTGTGGGTAAGTGCCTTCTGCAGCAATCTTGCCTTGGTCCAGCGGTCGATCCACACGTGAAGTTTGGGCCACTTGCCGAGATTGCGTGGCCTGCCGCGCCGACAGAGACACTGATAGACACGCAGAGACAGGCGTTGAATTCGCGGCGATGGGCGAATCTTGAGATCGGCTGCTGCTCGCCGATTTCTGCAGCGATTCCAGACCCGCACACTGCAGGTCCCGACGCCCCCTCAGGTGGTTCAGCTTGTCACAGTCGGAGCTCCGCAGATAGTCCAGACTCTGACACGTGCAGGCCGCGATGGGAACTGACCCTAAGCGGATTCAGATAGAATCAACGTGCGGGAGTTGAAGCGGACTCAACGCCACGTAGCCAAGGCCTACCAGACTGGAGGTGATCCAATGGAATCGATGACTCGAGCCCTAAGTCGCGTGACTGAGCGAGTCGGCGTCTCCGGTAGTGCGATTGTACTTGGAGGCTCTCTGTTCGCAATCGTCGTGTTGATCGCCATGGCTAGCCAAGGACCCTCTCTTGGAGCAGTGTTGTCGGCCTTGGCATTGTCTTTGATCGCCCCTTGGACTCTATTGGTCGATGCGCTGCGAAACTGGGTAACCCCTTTGGAAGTGCGAGCTGTGTTCACCACGCATGACCACACTGCACTCTTGGTCACCGTGATGGCTCTTGCTGCTGCGATAACTGCGGCGGTTTTCGCCAACCAAACCACAGCCGCGCTCGTAGGCCCAATCCTTTGTGTCGCGATCGCTGTCCCAGTGTTGTACCTGACTGCGTCCTTGATTGGACGAAGCACGAACTAGTGACCCTGCAGACTGCTGAAAAACGACCGCAAGCAATCGTGGACAAGGTGTTGAACCGTTAGCTGAAGGAGGTCTGCGATACGCGGTGAGGGTGAGCGGCAGGCAGCGATGATGCTGAGCCTGGCGCCGGACGGCTTCGTCCCCAAGGAAACCTGCTCCGGAGGTCCAAGCCCCTGGCCGACTCGGCGCTGAGGCGCATGTCGCCCTTGTTCGATGAGATCTACGCGGACACGGGTCGGCTCTCGGTCCCGCACGTGCACCTACACAAGGCGAGCCTGCTGATGGCCTTCTACATGGTCCGCTCGAAGCGTCAGTTCTGCGAGCAGCTGAGCCTCAACCTGCTGTTCAAGTGATTCCAAGACATCATTCTCGAAGACGAGCCGCTTCACCAGACCACGTTCATCAAGAACCGGGAGCGGCTGCTGTCCCAGGATGACATCACGGTCGACGGCACGCTGTGTAATCATCGCTCAGACACCGATCCAAACAATGTCGACACTCAGCATCCAAACTGTGGCATGCCCATGACTTACCGACACTGAGGACTTTCAAAGAGGTCGATGATGCTCTCATGCTCGCTCAAGGTCGGGCTGATATCTACTCCTGCCGAGGAAAGTCGCACAGTGACGTGCCCTGCGCAGGGACACGCATCGGACCTCCGAAAGGAATGCCCGCCCCTGCTGTTATCTGATAGAAGACTACGAGCAGTGGCTGCAACCTCCTGCAACCCGCTATGACACTTAGGAGTAGCCTGAGTACACAACATCCTAAGGTGACCCTGCCGTGACCTTAAGGCTTCCAACACGCTGTTGGCAGGATGGCCATAGCTGTTCGTGGAACCCACGGAGATCACTACTACACTAGGCTCAACTGCATCGATAATCTCATCAAGCTGGGGACCGCCTTCGTGCCAGGCTCCATGGTGAGGGAACTTGAGAACGTCTGCTCGTACGTCCGTGTTGCGGTCTAAGATCCACTGCCAGCCTTGGCTCTCAATATCTGCAGCAAGGAGTACGCGACTGCCCGCGTACTCGAGCCTGACGACAATGGAACAGTCGTTTCTTTGGCTACGAGCCAGGCCATCGCTATGGTCCTCTGGGTTCGGATGTAGTATTGAGACCGATACCTGGCCGAACTCTGTCACCTCACCCGTGTATGGCGAGTGATACTGAACTCCTTCTCGTATCAGCTGGGCAAGATCCTGAAGTAGCACGCGGAACTTCCTATTGTCGAGTCCATCTTCCTTCAGGCTTCGGTCATTTAGATATTAGATAGGCGACCCTTAGAGTGTTTCCATTGAAGGACTTAATGACGTCGACAACGCCTCCAGCGTGGTCAATGTCTGAGTGCGTAATCACGACGAGATTGAGGGTGGTGATGCTCGCGCCTTCGAGTTTGTCAACGACGGTGTGGTCCGACCCTGTAGGACAATCGACTAGCAGCCCATCACCAGCGGGTAGTGCTACAACCGTTGAGTCCCCTTGGCCAACGTCAAGAAAGGTGACCGTCATGGCAGGCTCAGTTGGGGAGTACATTTGTCAGCTGTCGTAGTAGCTGTTCAGGCGGTCGGGGTGTTGAAGTAACTGGACTAAATCCTCAGGTTTTGAGAAGGAAAAGTCAAGGAGGCGGACGTCGCTAATGTCTGTTGCAAATAGAGAGTTGATCTCCTTGGCTCGGCGAGGAACCTCTGCTTGGAACGCGGTGTCTGGACGTAGTGCCCAGCCAGGCAAGCTTTCAGGTATTGGTATCTGAAATGGTTGGTCGGCGTTGAAGCCTCGAACCCAGAGTGTTGCTTCTGAAGATTCTGCATCGACATGCATAATCTCGCCGGTGATTGGCCATTGCCGGTCTGTGAAGACCTCTGTAGGTATGGTGCTCGAGGTGTGTGGCTTGGGCCATTCACTTCCAGGACGCCGGTGGCCTGCAAAGATTTGTTCGAAGACTTGGCGGCCATCTTCGTCGATTTCGAGTGCGTCACAGACGAGGTCGTCGATGGCAAGGATGTGTTGACGGAGCGTGGTGGCTTGTGCAGAGGTCCGGTGGGTGTGGTCTTGATTGGCTTCCTTGAGCCGCATGATGTCCGTGACACGGTCCACGAGCTCCGTCTGGGTGGACCCGGTGAACGTCGGCATGGGCATTTCACGAAGAGTGCTTTCGGAGAGCCATCGTTTGCGATTTCGGCTATCCATCCAGGCGTTGGCGTACGAGCTATTCAGCACGGCGACGAGTTCTTCAAGGCGAACCGAGTCAGACTTGGGAATCAGACAGTGAAAGCTCTGGCTGGGAAAGACGCCAATTGTGTCAATTGCTGCGAGGAGGCGCCAGGGATTGTTGGGCGCTCGGCCTGAGTTGAGGAGTACCTTGCTCCAGGGAGAAGAGAACACCGGCTCGAGATCCAAGCGGGGCCATTGCAGGTCCCCCGGATACGATACGTAGTGGTTCGTGCTTGGACTGACCAGGTAAGGGTCAATATCGCGGACGCCAGCTAGCCAAGGTTTCCACTCCGAGCCTCGCCTCTGAGTGCTGAGGTGAGAGGCGCGCTGACGACTACCTGGGATGATGCCATTGCGTATCGACGCGATGTCGTTTAGCCGTCTGCTGAACTGGAGAGAACCCCAGACGGTGTTCTCTAGCATCGAGGTCAACATTCGGCTGTCGGGATCATTGAGCCACAGTGCAGTCGAGTCAATGACATAGGAGAATCGTGGTCGGCCGCCGGCGAGGTAAGCTTCTTTCTCAGCGACGACTGAGGACACTCTTTCGACCTGAATTGGCGAGTTCGCACTAGTATCTGTTTTTCCTCGCTTCTTCGCGAGGAGAACGACAGTGGCTACTTGGGACATAGGGAAGATGCCTTCAGGCAGGTGCCAGATTTCAAGTAGATCGCACTCTCGGAGGAGTCGCTTGCGGGCATCGCGACAGCTCGTTGTTTCGAGAAACGACTCCGGCAGGATGACACCGAGAAGACCACCTGGGCGAAGGAGGTCAAGATACCGCATAAGGAATGTGCTCGCCTTTTCGTGCCGCTTTCCATCTATGGATCGTGAACCTGCGAACGGAGGATTCCCGACCATGACGGTGGGTGCAGAGGGGAGAAGGGGTCCATCGTTGGACAAGAAGTCTGCCGGTTTGACATTCCAGGCATCACCGGCTGGCAGACTCATGAAGAACAGCGACAGACCGGCCACTTGCGCTGCGAACTGATCGAGATCAACGCCGTGAAGCCTTCGGACGAGGTACTGGTGTTTCCGCTCTCGACTCCAAGCGCCGGGAAGTAAGTCCTGGAGTCGCTCGTATCCAGCAAGGAGAAGATTCCCAGATCCGCTGCTACCGTCGAATATGGTTCGCTCAGTAGGCGGCAGATCCTCGATTGGCAATCTCGCTAACATCCTCCTCGCTATAGCTTGGGGAGTGTAGTAGACACCTAGGTCGCGCCTGAGGACTTGATCGACAAGGGCATTCTCATAGAAATGTCCAAGCATTTCGTTAGAGAAGCTCCGAAAGGTGACGTTGTTCCGGAGAGCGTCTAGTAGTGCTTGCGATATGTCGGCACCTATCGACTTGGCTACTGTCGCATCAAAATACTGACTGTAGGCGGATTCCGAGCGTTGTAGCAGCTCCAGTGCTTTCTCGGAGTGGGTGCTGCCGAGCATCTGCTTGTCGTCGAGGATTGCGGCAGCCAGAAGTTGCAGTGCGAGTTTGGTGAGGTGATGGTCCTGTGTATCCGGTGTCTTAGCGAGGAGGTCCTTCGCCGTTCCAACGGCAGTTTCGAACCGTGCGACAAGAATGCTTTGGGTAGTGTCGTATGCGAATTGTAGTAGGGACCTGTCAAGATCGAAGAAGCTGAGTTGTTGATTGCGGACCTTGGCGGCGTTGAGGGTGATGGGACGGAAGTCCTGCTCGTGATCTGTGAAATATTGGGTGAGGGAATCGTATGAGAGGTGCCGCAGGTGTTCGGGAGGAGAAGATGATCGTACCGACCATACGTCGGCACCTTCTGACTGTAGTGTTAGAGCGACCGGAGTGGCTAAGTACGAGAAGCTAGCAACGATGTCTGTTGCATCGTCGCTAGGATCGAGTCGCTGTGCTGCGATGCAGGAAGTGTGAATGTCGTGCTTGATTGGATCGGAGAACGCGGCCAGGTCCACTTGATGATGTGAGCTGTGATTGTCGTTCACGGCAAAATCGTAGTCGCGGACGATCGCGGTAGCGTCATATCCTAGGGTGAGCAGGGTGTCCTGGACTAGGTCAAGGACACTGTCCTCTTGTTGCGTGGACATCATGCTAGGTTCAATTGGGCATTCGGCCGGAGCGCGAGGTCGCGGTCAGCAGTGCGTAGGATGGATGTGGGCGCGTGCTTGCCCAGGCGACGGAGATGGGACTGAGGACACGACGGAGAGCGATGTGGCACAGGAGAAGCGATGGCTTCCGAGGGGATTGCGGCACGGCGGGAATGGCGTGTCGCTGCGGGAGGGTTGTCAGGTTCCGAGGTGGGATGGACAGAATCAACCGCAGTCGTGTGATGCCATCGAGACGCAGGTCCGTGGCTGGACTGTGCAGGACCAAGGCGCGGTAGGTGACCAGGAGGTATGAGGAGCAAGTGCGTAGATGTTGGCATGCGTTCCTCTCCTGCGCAGCGGTGGCTCAGATGTCCAATATAATCGTTAGGTCCGCATCGGCGTGGACGCGACCCCGAGAGGGGGTTGTCGGGAAGGGTGACTGCGAGGCGACTTGGCCTCTGGAGTGTTGGACGTCTTCGCCAGGCCAGCCGACGCTCAGCGAAACGCGCGTCCGGCAGCCACATGCGGCGCGCCAGCGCCTCAGTCAGTCGCCGCCGACTCCGAGAATCTCACCGATCCGGGCCATGTCGTCCGGTTGAATCGCCCTTGCACCCAGCGTTAGCAGGTTCGCATTCGACGGGCTCTCCAGGGTGAAGAGGGGTTTGCCGGTTGTCGCGGCCTGTTGAGCGAGGGCTTCGGTGTTGCTGCCGGTGGCCGCGTGGATGATGAGGAGCGAGTGCGCGAGGTCGGAAACGAACTTGTTTCGGCGGGCTGCGTGTGCGGCGGTTGGGCGTCTAATGCTGGCTGGGAACGGGGAGAGGATGAGCAAGCGGCCGTCGTCGATGGCGGGGCGCCAGTCGCGCGGGATGCGCATGTTGTCGATGCCACGGGCTGGGCAGACGACGATCGGCTGGTCTCCTCGGAGCAGGAGACGCAGGCATTCCTTCTCCATCGGCGTCTGGAAGCCTCCGATGACGGGTACCGATGCGTCGCGCAGGGCCCGGGCGAGGTCGTAGGTCTTGAGGATGAGGTCGCCGGGACAACGATTGGAGCAGAACAGGGCGGTCAGAGGTTGGCCAACCAGGTCCGGGTTGCCCTGGTAGGCCGTTGCCGCCGTCAGCGACGCTATAGACCCGTCGCTCTCGTCGGTGTTCGTCAGCCCGCCCTGCGCTGACTCCGCAGAGATTGAACACCCCTTGTTCCGGTCGAGGCTCATGCTCGCAACTGTAGGTGCCTGCCGGTCACGAGGTGGACCGGGCCGACAACTGGAAGCGCCAGCGCCCACAGACTTAGCCTAGTTCGATGCCTCGGACACGATTGCCCAGGGCGATGTACTGGTGATCTGGGACCTCGCTAGCGTCCTTCGGCAAGGAGATGCTCCTCTGCAAGTGTCGTCTGAACCGCCCAAGTCCGTCGACCTTCCCGACGCGCCGCAGGTAACTGACTCGCGTTCGATTCAAATGTACGTTGTAGCTAGTGTCAACGTAGACTAGACCGCTGTCGAGGGCTTCGTGATGCAGCGTGCATAGCGCAAGGCCATTGGCAACAATGTCCATTCCCTTGGGATGGGCGTGAGGGACCAAGTGAGCGGCTTCGATCAGCTCAAGCTGAAGCCCGCACATCGCGCAGCGATTGCTATACGCGTCCAGAACTGCCTGCCGGAACCTCCGGTTCCGGACGAACTGCCTGTGGCTCACAACTATCTTTCGCTTTGCAACCGTGACAAACTTCTTAGTGCTCTGTCCCGCGTCGTGATCTCGTATAGCGTCAGCAAGATTGACCAACGAGGTGTCCCTGGCCAAGTGCAACACAGAGGAGTTCTCCAGATACGTTGCCAAGAACTCAGGTCTGAAGGACAGAACATGCTGTTCCGCTGTGTCTCGATATGTGCCAAAGCCCTTCTGCGACGCCTCGGTGAGCGAGGAACGGCGGGTGTAGAGTGAGAATCTCTGAGTTTGCTGACTTCGTTCCAATAGCCGGTCTGGCTCCCACGCGGTGAAGATGTCTAGTTCCCAGCTGTACCCTAGGACAAAGACCTCGCGTCCGTTGGCCTTGTGTCCCAGTAGCTCACCGGGGAGGCTGCCTGGGCACTGAATCCGAAACTCGGTTGCGGCTCTTCCGCTACTCTGCGTCACATTGGCGATGAACAAAGTAATGTTTCGTTCGCCGAGTGACAGCGAGAATGGATTCGTGCCGGCTTCGAAAAACACAGCATCCGTGCGAAGCCGACACGCATCGATCACGGCTTGGAGAAGTTCCTCAGGACGGGGAAGCGGCATGTGAAGGGGCTCCAAGCACTCTGGCAGTGTCAGTGATTCGCTCTGAAGGTACGTCGTAGGTTGCCGTCAGCCACGCATCTACATCGCGAAGGATTGTCTCCTGAACGGTCGGCGCGGACTCTTCGATGCTGAATTTGGCTCTGATCGATGGGGGAATGTTCTTTTCGCCAGCGTGTTCGTTTATGGCTCGCACGAGAGAGCAAAAGCGAAGAAGTTCTTCGATGTCATCCCAGGTTCCACCTATGCCCGCCAAGAACAGTAGATCTCCTCTCAGTGTGAGAGACGGAAGACTTTGGTAGTTGTAGTTTCCGACGTACTTGCCTGCATTTTTCTTGAAGACAAGTGCCGAGTTCCGTCCCCTGTGGATGAGCTCTCCTACTACATTTAAGTAGTGCTTTTGTTCGCGAGAAAAGTGAGGCAGAGGTGCGAGAAAGTCCGTGAGAATGGTATTGGTAACGTGAAACCCGTCACCTCTGGTCAGCCAATACCAGAAACAAGTAACTCCTGATGTGGCGGCGAGCGCGGCACGTGCAATCCCCGGATAGGGCAACGTCACCATGGAGCCGGTACGTTTATCTGAAGCCACAGTGCCATCTAGGTCCAACGTAGGTGGGGGTGCCAAGTAGGTGGAAATGAAGTTCCTCGCAGTTGGCGAGAAACCGAGCGCACTGTGTTGCTCGTCCCCTTGCTCGACGGAGATCGCGCTCGACTTGAGGGAGGTCTGAATATGCATCTGAAGTAGCCGGGCCCCTTGAGAGCTGTGCAGTCGTGGGAAGCCACGTGGCCCTGCATCGAAGTCTGGGAGCATTGGTACAAAGGACACGTTGGCCATTAGCAGCGGCCGAGTGAGTGCCCTCCACCTGTAGAGACGAGTTGTAAGCGCGTCGTGTCCCCCGCGCGAACCCAATAGAATCGTGCAGCGTTGACTGACGCCCGCAAAAAGAGCAGCAGGTATGTTGTCAAACGATGACAGCCACGAGGTTCCCCACTGCCGAACGACTTCACGCAGTCGAGAGAAATCTCGGCTGAACGTCAGCGAGAGCGGGAGGATCATCCCACATCGTCCGCGCTTGGAGGTCATCTCCAAAGATCTTTCGAGGATGTGCGCGTAGATATCGGGGTAGCGGACACTCGCGTGGAGCCCTAGGGAGTACTTCAAGTTCTTGGTGGCGACGTACGGCGGGTTACCGATGACGGCATCAAAGCCGCCTGTTGACATGATGCCATAGAACTCGACGAACCAGTGGAACGGTTGATGTTGGTCTCGCCAGCGGCTGTAGGCATCCGGGACACCAGGGTCGATCCCGTAGTCGCTGGAGAGTAGTCGATCAAGGCGATTATCCAGGTCCTGCAGCCAGTCGCGGAGTTCCGCTTTATCGGTTGCGGTGACCTGGCCGCCCAGGCGAGTCTGCTGTTCGCGGAAATGGCGAAAGACTCGGTTGGCTATGTCAGCCTGCTCCTCAATCTCCCAGAGTTCTGCTTCCTGTTCAGGCGACAGCATTCGTCCCTGTTGAGCATCTTCGCGTCCTGAGACGCCTACCGCCCGCATTGCCTGGCCAACGTCGTCAATCGACGTGAATCCAACCAGAGTGTTGCCGGCGCGGATGTTGAAGTCGATGTCCGGAAGCGGCTCAATCTCGTCGTAGCTCTGCAACTGCGCGACCAACTTGAGGAACAGGCGAAGCTTGCAGATCTCCACCGCCTCGTCCATGATGTCGACGCCGTAGAGGTTGTTCAGCACGATGGACTTGAGAATGAAGTAGCGCTCGCTGGGGTGCATTGCGACTTGAGCGAGCACTTCCGGAAACGGACTCAAGCGGTTTGGGTTTCGAGGTCTCTCGGTCCGTTCTTCGTCGTCGACGAATCCCTGCATGCCCACCAGGCAGGCGGTGTAGAGCGGCTCGAGGACGTTGAGCGCGGCGAACAAAAAAGCGCCCGAGCCGCAGGTGGGGTCGAGGACGGAGATGCCGGTCTCACTGCGGTCGGGCTTGCCGTAAAGAGCCTGCCAGAAGGCGCGGATTAACTCCGGCCCCTCGCTCTGGGCGATGGCATCGATGGCGAACCGCTCGATGTCGAGGTTGAGCGTGATGAGGTCGTCGATCTCTGTGACTTCGCCCGCCGAGAGCTTAGACCGGACTTCGCCGTGGCGTTGCCTGCGAGCCACCACTTCTCGCCAGGTCTCAGTGGGCAGGGCAACGTCCTCGGGGGCCGGCGCGTTCCAGCCGTCCCGCCGGGACACGTCGTCAATGCCTGCGGCTATCTCGTCGGGAAGATCGCGGGGCGCATCGATCTGCTTCGGCACGTGAGGATTTCTCGCGTCCCAGGTCAGACCGTGCGCCACAGCCGGGTAGATGTAGCGATCGGGGTCGTCGCGCAGCAGTCCCCAGACCCCTCCGTCTGGCTCGAACGCAACCGGGCATTTCTTCTTGGCCTCAGTGAACAGGAAGGGGATTACGGTGTTCCGGGAGATGTAACCGGTGATGTCCTCCTTCGTGTAGTAGGCGCCCATCTGCTTCTGGTTGATGTACTTCTCGAAGATGTAGCCGAGCACGTCTGGGTTGATCTCGTTGTCTTCGCGGTTTGGACGCTCGTCAAGGTGCCAGCGGTAGCCATCGAAGAATTCGAACACCCTCTCGAATGCCTCATCGGGAATCTCGATGTCCGGGTAGTCCTGTTCCAGATCGTGCACATCGAAGAGGCCGCCGTTGAGGAACGGGACCCGTCCGAGCAGCTCGTCCAGTTCCAGCTCTCGTTGGTCCGGCGGCTGGCCGAGTCCTTCATGGAACAGCCGCAGCAGGAACGCGCGGTAGAAGTCCTGGAACTTGCCGTGAGTCCCGGTCGCCCGCAACTGGTCCAGACGATGTCGGAGATAGTCGACATCACCGTCTAGAAAGCCCTGCTTCTGGATGAAGTAGACGAACATCATCCGGTTGAGCATCAGCGAGGCATACCAATCGCGGTCGCCCATGTCGGTGATGCCTTCGATGAAACCCTGAAAGGCGGTGAGTTCGGTGCGGAAGCGCTCGTAGAACCGCTTGGTCACCTTCTCGACATCGAAGGCGCGCCGAGCGCGGTCAGTCACGTCAGAGATCTCGATGCCCTTCGCCTCGTCGTCGAGGTCGAAGGCCAGATTCTGAAGGGGCTGGAGCAACGAGTCTCCACGTTGACCCTTGACGTACTCCAAGCGTTTCGGCTTGGGCGACTTGCCGGGTTCGCGCTTCACCCACTGCCAGACTTGCTTGGACTGTTCGACATCGACGAACACGATGAGATGCTCGAACGCAGTCTTGGCGACCCGATGCTCGATTTTCTGCTGTGCGTGGTAAGGAGGAACGGCGCCATCCTCATCCGGCTCGCACACATAGGCCGCAAACCCCGCCTTCTCGGCAATGGGCTGCAGTTGGTAGACGGTCTCGTCAACTTCAACCCGAAGCGGACGGGACTGGAAGTGGTTCCAGCCCAACTGCTCGATGAACAGCCCCTCGAAGTCAAAGTCCTGTAGGTGAGGGCGCAGGTCTTCAATCGCTGTGGGCATCGGCGCCTCCGTCGGCCTGGAACATTCCGAGCGAGCAGATTATTCGAGGCTCCTGCGTCTCAGCATCATTGTCGTCCTTCATGCAGAGCCGGTCTTCCTCGTGCAGGGAGATCACGAGTTCGGCCAGTTGGAAATCGTCGGCCCCGCTCCTGAGTTGGCGATTGAGGGAATCGCGGGCGGTTTCCCTCAGTGGATACCGATAGATCTCCCCGATTGCTCGGCGCAGTATCGGCTGGTCGAAGAGCTGGCCCTGGATGCGGTCGGCGTGTTCTTTGAGTCGTGTGTAGGTGCGGAAACGTGCGCCCGACGGCCGTCCCAGAGCGCCGCCGATCGTCTTCTCCTCGGTGATGATGTGCTTGATGCCCTTCTCAACCAGGGCGTGGTGGCTGTCATGGCGGGGCTGGGCCATAGTGTCCGGGTGGCACTCGGCGGCGGCGAGGATTTCCAGTTGCGACTCGGTGATGCTGTTGCCTTCCCTGTCGACGTAAGCCAGGGCGTCGTTGCCTTCGCCGGTGCGCATGAACACCAGGACGCCCTCAGGCCGTTGAGCAAAGGGTGCGTGGTCGCGCGACGAGAACGCGACATCAGGCAGATTGGCGACGGCACGCTCCAGCTTCGGATCGGCTTTGATCGCGTTCTGCCAGATCTGATAGGCGTGAGAGGCCAGATCGACCTCGCCTTCGGGATCTCCATCGAGAATGCCCGCCCGCTCGTGGTAGAGGTTGATGATCGCCTGTTGGTCTTCATCGTCTTCGAAGAACGCTTCGTCCGTTCCGACAACCTCTCGGTTTTGCTCAAGCCTCTCACGCACTCGATTGCGCAGGTTGATGAGGCGCTCGACGCCATCGGCAGGCAGGAACGAGTGGCAGAGAATGTCCTCGGCTTCCTGGCCTATACGGTCGACGCGCCCGGCCCTCTGGATGAGACGGATGATTGCCCAGGGCAGGTCGTAGTTGACAACGATCGAGCAGTCCTGAAGATTCTGACCTTCACTGAGCACGTCAGTCGCGATGAGCACGCGGATGGGATTCTCCGGCTCTCCACGTCCTCGCTGAGGATTGCTCTTGGGGCTGAATCGTCGGGCAAACTCGGTCGGGTTCGCCGAGTTCCCCGTGACCCCCTCCACGCCATTCATGCCCTTTTCGTCGAGCTGCGCTTTGAGGTAGTCGACAGTGTCCGCGAACTGCGAGAAGACCAGGACTTTGTCGTTCGGGTAGGTTTCCGTCAGCAAGGCGTGCAGCGCGGCGAGCTTCGTGTCACGATCCGGATCCCAATCGCCATAGGTCTGCAGGATGCCGATGAGCGCGTCGCAGTCCCGCTGGAGATGGCGCTCTAAATCGGCCTCGAAGAGATCAGGCCGCAACCACTTGAACCGGCTCCTGTAGAGGCTCTCGTACTCGGCATACACGTCAGCGGCGCGAGCCTTGAATACAGCCACTGAGTGAAGCGATTCAGTCTGTTCAATGTCAGGTTGTTGATCGTCGTCATCAGGATCGGACGATGCACCCTTGGCTTCGTCAACGTCTTCGTCGGTGAACCGAGAGTCCAGCATCTCCGCGTCCTGAGTCCCGATAGGAAGTGGATGCCCATTGCGGATGGCGTGGAGGAAGACGTAGTTGCGGAGTACGTGGCGCTCGACTGACTGCAGGAAGGCCGAGCCGCTGCTCTCCAGTCGCTTGAACAGGTTGGTCCGGCAGAACCCAATCAGCCGCTTTCCTGCCTGGGAGAGGTCGTCCATCTGCGCTTGCTCCGCCTCGGTAGGTGGACTAGCAGGATCATCTTCCAGGTATCCGCCGAGACCGTAGCGAGCTAAGGTCAGGGCCTTGATCTTCTCGACAACCTCAGCCGAGTACAGGCTCGCGTATTGGTCGTTCGGATCCGAGTCATCAATCGTGAATTTGACCGTCTTGGGGACCCTGGACGGGAAGAAGGATCGCCCGCCATCCTCGTAGGTCAAGAACTTCCTGCCGCTTTCCGGGTCGGTCTCGGCATAGTTGTCCTGGATGAAACTGCGCGTGCGTCGAACCAGGTAGAGACGCATCAGGTCGCGCCAGTCGTCGGCGTGTTTGCTGCGGTCGAAGGCCGCGAGAGTGCGGGGATTCGCTTGATGCTGCCGGCTGAACTCGATCTCTCCGAGGTCCTTGATCAGCCGCTCAGGCCGGATACCCAGGTCTTGGTCGTCCTCAACGAAGAGCCGGAGCTGATTGGAGAGGTCGAGGTACGTCTTGTTGTATGGCGTGGCCGAAAGCAGGATGCACCTGCTCTCGTTCTCGCGGATGTACTCGCGAATGGCGCGGTATCGCCTTCCGTCCCGGTTTCGGAGATTGTGGCTCTCATCGAGGATGATTAGGCGGTAACGCCGCAAGCTCGGGAGCTCGGTGAGCACTCTGCTCAACGACATCACTTCCGCCCTCAGCTGGTAGTCGCGGCGGTACTCCTGCCACATCGGCACGAGATTCTTGGGGCAGATGATCAGCGTTTCGAGTCCGAAGTCGTCCTCCATGATTCGGGCCACGGCAGTGGCCATCAGCGTCTTGCCGAGCCCGACCACGTCTCCAATCAAGACCCCGTTTCGCTTGTTTAGGTGGTGAGCCGCAATCTTGACCGCGGCCGCCTGGAAGTCGAACAACCTGTCGCCGAACACCTTCGGAATCTTGAACTCGGTCAGCCCGGCTCGGGCTTCGTGGGAGAGGTGATAGGCCATCTTCAAGTAGAGGTGATAGGGCGGAATCAGGGACTTTCTTGCCCAGCTCTCATCAATGATCTTCAACAGCTCCTCAGTGACGTCGACGCACAAGCGGTCTTCCCACCGGTCGTCGAACCACATCGAGAGCTTCTTCGCCGTGTCGTGGTCGACTACATCGATGTTCAGTTCCCCCTGCCCCTCGAGTCCAGAGAACGTCAAGTTGCTGCTGCCCAGATAGCCAACAATCGGGTTGATCTTGTCTTCGCGGAACAGGAGATAGAGCTTGGCGTGCAACAGGTGCTTGAGGAAGAGCTTGACGACGACTTTGCCGGACCGCAGCTGGCTCGCAAGTTGGCGCAATGTCGACTCGTCGGAATTCGTTGGAGCACCGAAGGTCAGTTGCTGACTCAACTGTTCAGCCAACTGCTCCTTGAGGCGATTGGCAGTCTGATTGTCCACTGTGGACGGCCGCTCGACGAGACTCAGGGAACTCCTGAGTTCTTCATCAGGAAGGCGCTGCATGCCGATCAGTACGCGGCAGGGCCCCTCGCTGTCGTCCCATTTGTCGATGAACGGCGCCAGGCCTCCCCAGCCGCGCAGGTTGAAGTATCCAATGCAGAAGTCCGCGCGAAATGAGACGTCGAGAGCGTCTTGCAGCGCGGGCAGCAAGCTGGATTCAGGCTTCAGATTGTCGAAAATCCGTGGCATCAGACACCTAGCTCGCTTCCCTTGTTGCCACGGCTCCGGGCGTCATGATCGTCCTCCCGCTTGAGAAGATAGCGGTGGCTCCTTCCACCCCAGAAGCAGCCGGAGACACCCGCCCAGGCCGTTGTGCAAGCTTCGCGCGTCCCAGCCAGAGTCCTGTAAGAAGAACAGGCAACCAATGTTGGCGGGCAGCGTATCGCGGACTTCTGCATAGTGTTCGGCCATTTTGCGCTGCTCGTGCATCGACATAGGATTGAACGTCGAGCGAGCATCGGGGCCAGAGCAGCTTGGCCGAATCTTTGGCTCGCTAGAGCGAGGCAATCGAGATGACCCAGACACCGAGAATGCGTGACAGAGGTGCTAAGGGCGGCAAGAGCGGCGGTGGCCGCCCGCCCAACGCCCCGAGCACGACCGGCAAGCCCTCGGGCGGCGGACGAGGCAACAATCCGCCGAAGCGCTAGCGGCGCGATCCGGCTGACTCTGCGCGGGAGCGCTCCTGAGGCGTCGGCCCAAGCCGGGCTCCGCGGCACGCATTCGTACTCAATCTGTAGACCCAGCGACATGCACATCCCGGAGTCCGTCCGTGATCGACGGCGAGCGGATCGATCTGATCCGAACCTATCTGAAGGAACACGCCTGGCAGCACGGCCACGGGCGCACGGCCGACCGGTTCGGGGTGTCCCGCCAGACCCTGTGGCGTTTACTCGACCGCGACCAAGTTGGGCGCAGGCTGCCGCGCGCGGTCCTCGACAGCGTGGGAGGCAGCGTCGAGGCGCTGGAGGCGTCGACGCGAACGCTGATCGCCGAGTCGGCATCTCGCAGCCGAGCGCCGTCTACCCGCTTTCTCAGCAACGAACTCCACGACGCGCTACTCCAACTCTGTGAAGCGCCGCTCACGACCGCCGACGAACTAGCTCGCCTCAAGCGTGTGCCGGTCTCCACGCTGCGCGACCAACTGGTCAAGCTCAGCCGGTGCGACCTGGTCGACTCCCGATCGCACCGGCTCGACGCTCTGGGTTCCCGTCCCCAGCGCCGCTACTTCCCCACCGCCGCCGGCATTCGGGCCGTCGGTATCGATGGGCCGAGACTGCTCCCGCTCTACCCCGTCTCGAAGCAGTGGTTCAAGCTCCTGGCCGAGAGGCTGGACGCCGTCGCTGTGCTCTACCGCGTCGCCGTGCTGGTCGCCGAGGTCGACCCCGAGCGGCAGCCGGTCAGGGTCGACCACTACCGACAGGGGCCCTACGACGCGCTGCTGACGCTCTCCGGCGGGCGCACCGTCGGCATCCTGCGCCAGGGGCCGATGCTCTCCGCCGCCAACCTGCGCTTCCGCCTCAGGACGATCGAGCGGCTGGACTGGAGCCGAACGCCTTGGCTCACGCTGGTGCTGACCGACTCCGAGCAGGACACCCGCCGTGCGGTGAGAGCGCTGGCCGACCCCAACCTGCACGACGCCGCCTTCGTTGCCTGTGAGAGCGAGCTGATCGCCGGAGGCGGCCGCGCCCCGGTCTTCC
The DNA here is from genome assembly GCA_028819235.1 of Bryobacterales bacterium. Lineage (GTDB taxonomy): Bacteria > Acidobacteriota > Terriglobia > Bryobacterales > UBA6623 > VXMF01. The sequence continues at coordinate 26,565 of JAPPMC010000026.1, read as the reverse complement.
AGCCGGGCGGATACGGCTTCCCCAACACTCCGACCATCGCGCCCGACGCCAGTCTGCTGCAGGTCATGGCTTGGATCACGAGGCGCGTCGCCGCGTACTCGAAGAGCGGGCCGCGTGACCCCAGCCCCGACCCCGACACGCTCTACCGCTCCGATGTCAGAGCGACGATGCCGAAGCCCCCAGAGCAACTCGACTCCTCCCTCTCAGTACAACTGACGCGGGCCGAGAAGCAGGCGCTCGACCTGCTCGCCGCCTGGCCGTTCTGCACGCCCGAGCAACTTGCGGGGCTAATGGGCGGCGTCACCCGCCGTCGCGCCAACCAGGTCCTGCACTCCCTGCGCCGCCGCTCTCTGGTGCAACGCGAGCCGGACGGCTACGTCCTGTCTGACGGGGGGCTGACTTACCTCGCCCGCCGCGATCGCGCCGCCGTGGGACCCACGCTCGACCGCTGGACTCCGCAGCAAGAAGATGGCGTCTACTTTGGCAGCGCCTTTCGGGCCCTCGCCTCCCAGCACGACCACCAGCGCGGCATCACCGAGTTCGCCGCAAGGCTCTGTGCAGAGGTCGGTCGTGACCCCGACTACGAGCTGCTCGACCTCCTCCCTACCCACCGCTCGCAGATCACCTATCACGCCCCCAACCACCAACACTTCGTGCTCCACCCTGACGCCTCGTTCCAGTTGGGTTACCAGGGCGACTGGGACTGGTGCCTGCTGGAGTACGAGCGCCGCGCCGTCACGCCGAAGCGCGTTCCCGAGCGCCTGCGCAGGTACCGTCGATATTTCCAGACCGACTACGCTTTGCGCGACCACGGGGGACTGAATCCGCTGGTGCTGTTCCTGTTCGAGACCGCCGAAGCCGAACGGACCTTCCTCGACCACGCCGCTGCCCTGCGCCACGCCCCATTCGTCAGCGGCAACCTGCCAACCCTGACGGAGGAGGGGGTGCTAGGTCCCACCTGGCGCCTGCCGCCTCCCCACCCCGCCGACCGAGTGCCCCTGCACGCTGTCCCGACTGTCCAGCGGCATGTTCCAACCTCCCCATCCGCCCGTTCCCAGCGCTTCCGGTAGGGACCTCTCCGCCCCACCCCCGCCCCGACAACTGTCCAGCCCAGAACCACCGTTCTGCGCTGGATTTCCTGCTTCCCCAGGACAGGGATGTCGCGTGTTTGTCCTGCGTCCCATCCCTGTCAGCGCCTTTGAGCGCAAAGGTGGCGAAGTTGTTGCAAGACACTTCAGGGTCTGCTCGGCGAATCGCGAGTCAGCAGAGATGAAGTCGTCACGGTTGGCTAGCTGGGATGCGCTCTTCTCTCTCGAGCATGGCCCCGCGCAATCTCGGATGCCTCATGTATCTGAGGCCCCTTTGGTCGGAAGTGTCAGTCCCACCCATTCCAGGATCTCGCGGTCGATCTCCAAGCGGCGTTTTTCGTCGGCGTTCGCCCTTGCCAGCAGCATCGCTCTGTTGGACAGATAGAGTGATCGCAAGTCGCTCTTGACCCTTGGCTCTGGCCGCTCCTCGCGAAACGAACTGTCGCGAACAGCGAGCCACAGGTAGCAGAAGAGCGGGTAGCGGTTCGGCTTCCAGAACCGAGCATCCCTTCGACTTGCGTCGGCCGCCAACCACTTCTTCCAGCTTCCTTCCAGCACCGCAAATGCGGAGGGGGATTTCAACAGAGACATGTCGGACGCGGTTTGGTCAGCGGGGAAAGCGGGAGGCGCGCTCCGGTTCATTTCACTCCCCCAGAGTTCGATCGCCGCGTCGTTGCCAGTTTGCAAGGCTCGGCCGGCGAGCGCGGCTACCGACAAGCGCATGTGGGTCAAGGTGGAAGAGGGACGCCGGGCAGGCACCATCGCACCGAATCTGTGCGCTTCGGCGCCTTCCCTCGACATGACGCCCATGTAGTGACTGGCAAACTCAAGCCACACGCCCAAGGAATCGAGATCGTCTCGGTCCAGCAGTTCGCCAGCCCACCCTTGCAGGTATCCGATGAGGTCGATGGAGATGTCGTAGCGAGCGGCATCGCTGGCTTTAGGCTGGTCGTCAACCGCCACCTCAATCAGGTGTTCAAATGCCACACGGATCAGGCGTTGCGTGCTCCACTCCAGTGTCAGATTCGCAGATCCAGAAAACCGCTGAGTGATCCGGAACTCGTCGGCGAGCAGCGAAATTGCCAGATCGCCGAGGAGTACGTGTTGCTCGAAGGTACCGGTTCTCAACCACTTCAGGCACTGCTCATGAATCACATTGGCGTAGTCCTCTCGGCCATCCCTCAGAGCCGTTGCTCGCAGCCGGTAGAAACCATGATGAAGCGGGCGCCTGATCGGCCAGTCCTCGAAGCGGGCCTTGGTCACAAATGGCGAAAGCTGCTCCAGATCCGGCGCGCCCTCCTCAATCGCCACACTTGCGCAATCACTCAGCAGATCCATGGAATCGCGGAAGTCCACGAACCGTCCATCGCGAATCGTTCGCTCTGCGTCGTCGATGATGCGTTCGAGCGCTCGATCGGCTGCACGGCCCTCCCTTGGCAACCAAACGGTTTGTCGCACGTCTGGAGACTCGGAGCGAATGACCTCCCTGGCATAGCCAGCTGAAGCGCTGCGGACTTGCTCAATCGTGACCGCTCGCTTGTACTCTCGATAGCGGCCGGGTCTCAGAATGCTCAATCCCCTCAAGGCGAAGCAGACGGTCGAGCCGACGGATGCCAGAATCGAACCGCCGGCGAACAGGAGCAGGTTCGGATTCGGCTCGCCGATTCCGAGTTCGACCAGGAAGAAGGCGGCTCCTGTTCCGAGCGTGGAGATCACAGTCAGGACAAAGACGGGACGGATCCAAGCCTTGTCGAGAAACCAGTCGTAAAGGGGATCGTCCACATCTCGTCGGCGTTGAATGCTTCCGACCACAATGGCCATGACCGCCAATGAGATGACCATCGTGGGTGCCTGGGCTTGTAACACCACGCCAACCACTCGGCTGATGGTTGCGCGGTCCGATGGCAGCAGTGCCAGCGGGGGCAAGACCATCGAGATTGACAGCCCGAGTCCAACAGCAAGGCCGATCCCGACCATCCACCGGACGGAATCGCCCCGGTAGAGCTTCAGCGTCGGCTTCAGGCGTTCCCAGCTGTTGGCGATTCGAGCGGCGAACGGCATGGTCGCAGACTATCCACGGGGGCGGCCAGCGGTGGGTGTTGGCATCGCGATCGGTGCCTTGGACGACACTTGCAAGTCTCCAAGGGATCGGCCGCTGTACGATGTTTCGAACATGGAATAGCGCGCAACGCAGCTGCGAGAGGAGCCTCCCATGCAACAGCTACAACCCATGACCCCGGCCGCGCTCTACGCCCGCGTCTCGTCCGACCGACAGGATGTTGACCTCTCCGTCGCCGCACAGCTGCGCGCCCTGCGCGATTTCGCCGAGCGCAATGGCTACCGCGTCGTGCGCGAGTACATCGACGAGGCCGAGTCGGGCCGAGTCGCCGACCGGCCGCAGTTCCGCCAGATGCTGGACGAAGCCGCGCAGGCCGAGTCGCCCTTCCAGGAGATCTTGGTCTGGAAGTTCTCCCGTTTCACCCGCAAGCGCGAACATGCGGTTGCCTTCAAGTCGATGCTGCGCCGGCGCGGGATTCGGGTGACCTCGATTACTGAGCACGCTGATGACTCGCCGACCGGCAAGCTGATGGAGGCGATCATTGAGAGCGTGGACGAGTTCTACTCGGAGAACCTCGCCCAAGAGGTCAAGCGAGGGATGAGGGAAGCCGCCTCGCGAGGATTCTGGGTCAGTCCCTACGTGCCCTACGGCTATCGGCGAGTGCATGTGCAGGATGGTCCGAAGAAGCGGCCGCGCCTCGAACTCAATCCTCCGGCCGACGCCGTCGCGCGCCGGATCTTCGACATGGCGCTCGCAGGGAAGAGCGTGCTGGAGATTGCCAAAGAGCTGAACGGCGAGGGCATTCCGAGTCCGCGCGGTAAGAAGTGGCTGAAGACCACGATCCACAAGATGCTCGTCAATGAGTCGTACACAGGCACCCTGGTCTGGGGTCTGACAGACAAGAGCGGCGCGCCGCCGGTGCGCGTTGAGCAGGCGTTTCCGGCGATCGTGTCGCGAGAGGAGTTCGAGCGGGTCGGACAGTCATTGCAATCTCGGGCGCCGGAGCGTGTGCACCCGCGCCAGGCAGCCAGTCGATACTTGCTAAGCGGCCTGGTCCGCTGCGGGCTCTGTCGCAAGGCATTGACCGCCGCAGAAGCGAAGGGCGGCAAGTACAGCTACTACGTCTGTCAGTCGATACTCAATGGCGGCAGCAAGAGTTGCGAGGCGCCACGGCTCAATGCCAATCGCTTCGAGCGCCTCATCATCGAGCAGATTCGGTCTCATATTCTCACCGAGAGCAACATTCGCGAACTGGTCAAGCTGGTCGACGAAGAGATGGACGGCGTAGCGCGAGAAGAGCGTGAGCGGCTGGAGACGATCGAGGCAGAGCAAGAGGAAGTGCGGCGGAAGATGGATCGTCTGTGGCACATCGTTGAAAGCTCAGACATGGAGGTCAACGACATCCTGCCCCGCCTTCGGGTGCATCAGGAGCGCCAGGCGCAACTCGAACAGGCTGCTGACGCAGCGCGCTCGGCCCTCGTAGAGCGTCGCGAGCTGTTGGACAGCGCGGACATGGTCGCGAAGTTCGCCGAGGAGATGGGCGAGTTCCTGCAGACCAGTGAGGTGACCGAGGCGAAGTCGTTCATCCACTCGTTCGTCAAGCGAATTGCGGTCCGTCCCGGCCGAGCGGTGATTCACTACACGATTCCGACGCCGCACGACAGCCCGCTTCGAGGCGGGGATGTCGCTGACGTGGTCTTGGGCGAAGGAGTTCGCAGTACAGTGCCGTTTGGTAGGCCAGAGTTGGCGAAATAGAGAACGGACGTTTCCTCACTCGTCGCCCCGTCCGACGGCATGGGAATTGTGTATGTCAGAGTCGCTTGATCGCCGACTACCTCGATTCCCTCGACGAAGTTGCGAATCAATGCCTTGCGCTCGGGGAAGGTTCCCTGTTGGAGGAACTCCCGGAAGTCCGCCACGTAGGCCTTGATTTCCTCGGTGCTTGGCAGATCGACGCGTCGCTTCTCAAGCTGGCGGCTTAGGTCTTCCTGCGCAGCCATGAGCTGTTCTTCGCGCTGGCGCATCTCGTAGATGCGCGGCGACAGCACTTCCATCGTCAGGTCGCTGGTCTCGAGGGCCTCGTAGAGTCGTGACAGCCGCTTGCGCACGTCCGCTAGTTCGCCTTCGACCGCCTCCAGCTTGCCGCCCAACTCGCTGGCCACCTGATCGACCTCTTCGGCGACCAGCGTCACAAGTTCCGTGATCGTCTCGTCGGTGAGGATGCGTTCCTTGATCTTGTCGACCACGAATCCCTCGACCTTGGGGGCGTTGAGGTAGCGCGACTCGCAAGCGCCGGCGCCCTCGCGCATCAGCTTGCTGCAGACGTAGTAGGCGAACTTCCCGCTCCTCGCACTCTGAATGCTGAAGGGACTGCCGCAGACTCCGCAGCGCAGCAATCCGCTCAGAAGGAACTTGCTGCCCACGCGCGCCGGCGGTCGCATCGCAGGAGCGCGCTCACGCATCGCCTGGCCGACGGCGTCGAACAGTTCGCGCGAGACGATGCCGGGCCACGCTCCGTCGACACGGACGGGGTCGGATGCCTTCTTTCCCCTATTGGTCTTCCCCCAGACTGCCGTTCCGGTGTACGCCTCGTTGACCAAGAGCTTGTGCAGGCTCGCCCGCTGCCAGCGCCTGCCTCTGTTGGTGATCCCGCGCTCGTTCAGGTCTCGGCAGATGTCCTTGAGGCCGTGTCCGCGGAGCGCCTTATCGAAGATCTCCCTCACCACGGGCGCGGCGGCTTCGTCGATTTCAAGCTTGGGACGTTCCTTGGCACCGTCCTGGACCTTCACGCGCCGGTACCCGAACGGCGCGACCGGGGCCATGAAGAAGCCCCGAGAAGCGGCCTCGCGCATCCCCCGGCGCACCTCCTGGGCTAGGTTCTCCGAGTAGAACTCGTCCACGCTTTCGATGATCGCTTCCATCAACCTCCCTGTGGGAGAGTCGTCGGCGTGCTCAGTGATCGAGGTGACCCGGATCCCGCGCCGACGCAGCATTGACTTGAAGGCGACGGCGTGCTCCCGCTTGCGAGTGAAGCGCGAGAACTTCCAGACCAGGATTTCCTCGAAGGGCGCATTGGATTCCGAGGCCTCGTCAAGCATCTTTCGGAACTGCGGCCGATCGGCAACACGGCCGCTCTCGGCTTCGTCGATGTACTCGCGGGCGACGACGTAGCCGTGCCGGTCGGCGAAGTCGCGCAGGGCGCGAAGCTGTGCGGCGACGGAGAGATCGACGTCCTGGCGCTCACTGGAGACTCGCGCATAGAGCGCGACCGGGGGTCGTACGGTGCTGGTTTCCATTGGTATTTCCCTCAATCTGTTTGTCGTGCTTGGCTGCTCGACTTCGAGGTGTAGCTCCGAGATTCTTCTCGTGCTCGCCCAGATCTATGTTCGAAACATCTTAGCGAGAGTGAGGCTCATCATGTGGCTCATTCGAAACATCTCTTGCAAGAGTTGACAACTACTCGCGAGCGGTCCAGCGCCCGGACGTTGACCTTGACGACCGCTAACGCATCTCCAAGATCGACAGGAAGGTGGGCGCTCTCAGGATTTCCACGCCTTCGTACTCCTCAAGCGGCAGCAGATGCTGCCGATCGCCGGTGACTAGATAGTCCGCTGAAATCTCAACGGCGCACTCCAAGATGCGGTTGTCCGCGTGATCGCCGTCAATCACTGTGATCGTGGCCGATGGCTGAATGACCGTCGCGGCGTCTTCGAGCGCTTGCAAGGCCTGTGACGAGCGCTCGCGACTCCACCCAAACTTGCGCTCCAGAACGCCAGCGACTTCCGCCAAGATGAAAGGCGACAGGAACAGCTCAAACCGTCCGCGACGCGCGAGTTCCAGCACGCGGCGCTCGTTGCCGGGGAAGTTCAAGCCGGAAATGATGACATTCGTGTCAAGAACGACTCTCATGCTTGGGAAGACTGCGCCTCAACCCGATACTCCTCCACCAACCTGGCTACATCCTCAGGACCGATTCCTTGCTCTCGGGCCTGCTGTTCTCCATATTGGACCAGTTCTCCCCACTCACACTCCACGAGGTAGCGGTCCAATGCTTCCCGCACGAACTCACTCCGAGACCGCCCTTGCCGTCGCGTGGCGTCGTCGACACGGTCCGACATCTCCGGCTGAATAGACACGGTAATCGTCTTGGTGGTTCTCGGCACGATAGCCTCCGTTGTTACTGAGTCTTACTGGCATGTTGGTCCGATCGGGCGCTCCTGTCAACCTCAGATTTCGTTTTGTCGAATCCGAGTGTCGTCGCGCTTTTCTAAAGGCTGCGCAGGACCGCGTCTGCGGCGCTGCCTCGTGTCGTGGCTCAGATATCCGACATGACCTTTACCTCTGCCTTGGCCAACAAATGCGGGAGGCGGACGTTCTCTTCTCCGACTTGGCCCGCTTGGGTGCCCGTTCGCGCGAGATCACGATCCACAGGGTGAGCGACTGCGAGGAGTTCAAACACCGAATGGCACTCTTGACGTTCGGCACGACTCGCAGGTAGGAGTCTCCGTCATGGTGACTTCTACGGACTCATCGCGCCTTTGCCGATCGATTCCACAGGCAGTGAACCTGCCATCCGGAAACCCACGATGCACCAACCCTGTGTGCGGTTCGTCGGAACCGAAGTCGGTGTCGCTTTTCCGCGACATGATCCACTCTTGCACGAGTGTCGGGAGGCAACTGAGCCGATACTCACGTAGCCGAAGCCAAGCATCGGCTGTTCGAACACAGTTGTCGTGCGAGTAGGCAAACAGCGGCGGTCCCGGCGGACGGTCCCATGCTGGCGCGCCAATTGGTTGAAGGAGCGTCTGCCCTTCGTTCCAGCGCTCTGCCTCAAGGGAGGCCTCGACCAGGTCCAGCCGGGCTCGCGTCTTCTCTTCCGCGGTCCACGCTTCCTGCACGTCTCGACTCCGCTCCGCCCACACCGTTGACCAGAACTCCGCGTCGGAGAACGACAAGAAGAGCTCGATCACATCCGCTTCTGGGCTCGGTATCCGATCGGCCGGTTCGCCGAGGGCGAACTCGCCAGGAGAGCGCCACTGTCCGTCGAATGATCTAGCAGCGCATTCCAAACAGACAGGTTCATCTGGTTGCTCCCAGTCGGTTAGGGCCTGCGGGAAGTCGAGCGTGTGGAGATATCGGAGACAGCGCGGACATGACGGAGCGCGCCATGTACAAGAGTTCTCTTCGTGGCGGTGGGACCAACAGATCGGTGAGCAGTACCCGCTGAACCCGTCCTCCAGAGCATCCATGGTCACGTAGAACGCCGCCTCCAGTTCCGATTGCGCGGTAAGGACCTGCTCACTCGGTGGGTTGGTGTTGACGATTTCGACGACGGCGACGAATCCGCCCGATTGATCCAGCGCAGCCACATCTGCTCGGAAGTGTCGATCACCTCCTTCCGTCACGACTCGAGCGACGTTCCCTCTGGGGAGCGGGGTCTTGCTGTGGCAGAAGAGGCAACTCAACGGCGGCAGTTCGAAGTACTCGTGCGCGATTCGGTCGCGAAGCTTGTCATGCTCGCTTGCCAGTCGCATTGGTGTTCCTCATGCCCCTGGCCGACATTGCAGTCGACAATGGACTCCGTTAGCAGGGTCGAACGCTCGCGGAGCGGGCTGCTTATCCTAGCGGTTCCACGCGGAAGTTCAGGATTGCCAAGACGCGCCGCGACTGGCAGCCGTTTGTGGTGCTGCGAGTACCGTTCAAGCAGGTGACTGAACTCAAGGGAGCGCGAAGAGTGGCGAAGCTCGAAGACCTCAAGCAGTCCGCCAGTGTGCGCGGCGTTGTTCCCGACGGTCTCGCGACCGTCGTCAACGTGCAGTGGTTCGGCTCCGACGCGATTGAGTTGACCTTCAAAGACGCCTCTGGCCGACCAGACAGCGTGCTTCTCTACCGAGACGACGAGGAGCGCCTTGAAGTGGTCGAAGAGGACAGGCCCTGGAGCTTCGACGGCGACGGCGAGCTGTTTCGGCTCGTGTCCGAGGCACAGCGCATTCGACTGGCCCACCTCTTTGACCCACTGTTAGCAGTCCACACCTCCGACATCGACCCGCTTCCGCACCAGATCACAGCGGTCTACGAGGCCATGCTGCCTCGACAGCCGCTACGATTCCTTTTGGCTGACGACCCCGGCGCGGGCAAGACGATCATGTCGGGATTGCTGATCAAGGAACTGATCGCGCGCGGCGACCTCAAGCGCTGCCTGATTGTCTGTCCCGGCAGCCTCGTCGAGCAGTGGCAGGACGAACTCTCGCGGAAGTTCCAGCTTCCCTTCGAGATTGCCACCAACGACAAATTAGAGGCGGCGCGGACGGGTAACTGGTTCGCAGAGACCGACCTGGCGATCGCGCGGCTGGACAAGCTGGCCCGTGACGAGGATGTGCAGGCCAAGCTGCAGGCGCCGGACTGCCGCTGGGACCTGGTGGTCTGCGACGAGGCGCACAAGATGTCGGCCTCGTTCTTCGGCGGCGAGGTCAAGTACACCAAGCGCTACCAGCTCGGGCAACTGCTGTCGCAGCTGACTCGACACTTCCTACTGATGACTGCGACGCCGCACAACGGCAAGGAGACGGACTTCCAGCTCTTCCTCGCGCTACTGGACGGCGACCGCTTCGAAGGCCGCTTCCGCGACGGAGTGCACCATGTCGAGGTCGACGACCTGATGCGTCGAATGGTCAAGGAGAAGCTGCTCAAGTTCGACGGACGGCCGCTATTCCCGGAGCGGATCGCGTACACGCTGCCGTTCGAACTCACGCCGCCCGAGGCTCGGCTCTACACCGAAGTGACCGACTACGTCCGCGAAGAATTCAACCGCGCCGAGAAGCTCAACAACGACAAGCGAGCCGGGACGATCGGATTCGCGCTGACGGTGCTCCAGCGACGACTGGCGTCCTCACCCGAGGCAATCCTCCAGTCTCTGCGCCGACGGCGCGAGCGGCTTGAGAGTCGTCAGCGTGAAGTCGAGGTGATGAAACGCGGCGCCGAGACGCTCGACCGGGCCATGCCGCTCCTTGACGACGACGACCTGGACGACCTCGATCAACTCGACGAAGCGCCTGAGGACGAGATCGAAGAACTGGGCCGCACCATCCTCGACCAGGCGACCGCGTCGCGCACTATCGCCGAGTTGAAGGCAGAGATTTCCACGTTGCGGCGGCTGGAGCGGCTGGCCTCAGAGGTGAAGCGCACTGGCGACACGAAGTGGAAGGAACTCGCTTCAACGCTCTCGTATCTCCTCGATCTCTCAAGCGGGCGAAGCGTGGCAGAGGACTCCCGACCCTATGGCTCCGGGCCGATTCCTCCGCCGCAACCGTCGCGGAACCAGAAGATCGTGATCTTCACCGAGCACCGCGACACGCTCAACTACCTCTACGACAACATCGCCAACCGACTGCTCGGGCGTAGCGAAGCGGTTGCTGTGATTCACGGCGGACTGGGGCGCGAGGACCGGCAGAAGGCGCAGGAGCGCTTCCTGCACGACACCGACGTGCAGGTGCTGCTCGCCACTGACGCCGCCAGCGAGGGCATCAATCTGCAGCGCGCTCACCTGATGGTGAACTACGACCTGCCCTGGAATCCCAACCGGATAGAGCAGCGCTTCGGCCGCATCCACAGAATCAAGCAGACCGAGATCTGCTACCTCTTCAACCTCGTCGCCAACGAGACACGCGAGGGCGATGTCTATCGGACGTTGCTGGAGAAGATCGAGCAGGCGCGAACTGCGCTGGGTGGACAGGTCTTCGACGTGCTGGGCAAGCTCGACTTCGAGGGCCGACCGCTGCGCGACCTGCTGATCGAGGCGATCCGCCACGGCGAGCAACCTGAGGTTCGCGCACGGCTCAACACGGTCATCGAGAACGCGATTGATCGGCCGCACCTCGAACAGCTCATGGAGGACAAGGCGCTGGCGCCGGAGATCATGGACGCCAGCCGCGTGGCCAGCGTGCGCGAGGACATGGAGCGGGCCGAGGCGCGGCGGCTGCAGCCGCACTACATCGAGGAGTTCTTCCGCGAGGCCTTCCGCCGACTCGGCGGCAAGATGAGCGAACGCGAGTCGCGGCGCTACCAGATCACCAACGTGCCCGCGCCGATTCGAGACCGCGACCGCATCATCGGGCTGGGTGAGCCGGTGTTGCGTCGCTACGAGCGGGTCGTCTTCGAGAAGGACCTGATCTCGCCTCAGGGCAAGCCGCTGGCGGCGTTTATCTGTCCCGGGCATCCGTTGCTCGACGCGACGCTCGACCTCACGCTCGAACGGCACCGTGACCTGCTGCGGCGGGGCGCAATCCTCGTCGACGACTGCGATCCCGGTACCGAGCCGCGGATGCTGTTCTACGCCGAGCACGCGATCCAGGACTCAAGTGTGCTGGCCTCGGGCGAGCGGCGCACGATCTCCAAGCGGATGCTCTACGTCGAACTCGATGCCGAGGGGAACGCGCGGCACATCAACTACGCGCCGTATCTGGACCTTCGACCGCTGCGCGAGGACGAACCAGACGTGGATGCATTTCTCGCCCGGGAGGAATGCGAGTGGATCACTCGCGAACTCGAACAGCGGGCGATGCAGCACCTGATCTCGGAGGTCGCGCCGGGGCATCTCGCCGAAGTGCGCGGGCGTCGCGTGCGCTGGATTGATAAGACCCGCGACGCGGTCAAGGACCGCCTGGTCAAGGAGATCAACCATTGGGACTATCGCGCGGCGCAGCTCCAGGACCAGGAGGCGGCGGGCAAGCCCAACGCGCGGCTGAATGCGCAGGAAGCGCGGCGTCGTGCCGACGACCTGCAGGGTCGGCTGCGCAAGCGGCTGGACGAACTGGAGCGCGAGTCCGCGATCTCAGCGTCCCCGCCGGTCGTGATCGGCGGGTTGATGGTCGTGCCGGCAGGCTTGATCGCTGAGATGACCGGCTCGCCGGCGCCGGCGTCGACCGTGGATACACAGGTTGTGGCCGCTGAGGCTCGCAAGATCGTGATGAAAGTGGAGCGCGGACTCGGATTCGAGCCGGAGGACCGGGAGTTCGAGCACCTCGGCTACGACATCGAGAGTCGCGACCCCTCAGGCGGACAGGGATTGCGCTTCATCGAAGTCAAGGGGCGCCGCGCCGACGCTGACACCGTCACTGTGACGAAGAACGAGGTCCTCTATTCGCTCAATCAGCCGGACAACTTCATCCTCGCCCTGGTCGCGTTCGATGAGAACGGCGGCCACGAGGTGCGCTACCTGCGCCAGCCCTTCCAGCGCAAGCCTGATTTCGGCGTGACCAGCGTCAACTACGATTTCGGCGAGCTACTCGCTCGTGCGGAAGGACCGAGTTAGGGTGACCAGCTTCTCGGCAATCGGGGGAAGATTCAACCACGTGAGCCAACACACACGAAAGGGGTGAATAGCGAATGGAGATCTTCAGCGAGCGCCAAGGTCACCAGCTACCTCGAGAACGAGAAGAGATTGACGATGGCACACGCGATGGCATCTGTGCGCTGATCGCTGCCCGTGTTGAAGATGGCTCCTTCGGCGGAAGCTTCAGGTGGAACTGCGAGGACGAACCAGTTGCGATCGGGACCGACGCGGACAACTTCTGGAGAGCAATGAACGCATCCGTCCCCGGAGAGTCTCGTTGGCCTCAGGGCTGTGATCAATATTGGGTCGAGATGGTTGGCGCGCCCTCGACGCTGCAAATCCTCGACACAATCGAGTTCTGCTGGCAACACGTAGCCAAGCCGATCGCGGGGCGCTACCACCCGCACTTTGGACACTCCCATCTGACATTTGACAAGGGCTCAGGTCAGGAGGGCTTCCGACAGGCAGTTGAGGACATATTTCGCCGCAACGGGAGCGCTTACACCCTTACCGAAGGCGGCCGAGTTGAACGTCTGTTGCCTTCTGAACTGGAGGCTTCGATCGCGAGATCTGCATTCCAGACTGGCGATAAAGAGCTTGACCGGCTGCTCACTGTCGCGCGGACTAAGTTCCTCGATCCGGACATCGAAAGACGCCGGGAGGCGTTAGAGGCGCTGTGGGATGCATGGGAACGGCTCAAGACTGTTGGTCCCGGCTCCAACAAGAAAGCGCAGGTCCAAGCCATGCTCGATGCGACTGCCGGGACCAACAGCACGAAGTTCCGCGAAGCCTTGGAAGAGGAGGCCAAAGAGCTGACGCGGATAGGCAACACCCTTAGGATTCGGCATTCCGAGACGACGCAGGAGATTCTTGCGACAAGTGAGCATGTGGACTACGTGTTCCAGCGCATGTTTAGCCTGATCTGGATGATTCTGCGCACGCAGAAGATGGTCGGAGTGCAGACATGAAGGTCCGTCGCAAGCTGATCGAAGTGGCCCTCCCCCTCGACGCCATCAACAAGGCGTCGGCTCGGGAGAAGTCGATTCGGCATGGGCATCCCTCGACCCTCCACCTGTGGTGGGCTCGGCGACCACTGGCGGCGGCTCGGGCGGTCATCTTTGCTCAGATGGTGGACGATCCCTCGGCCAATCCCGACCTGTTCCAGACCGAGGCGGCTCAGGAGAAGGAGCGGCAGCGGCTGTTCGGGATCATCGAGGAGTTGGTCAAGTGGGAGAACACGACCAACGAGGTAGTGCTGGAGCAGGCCCGCGAAGAGATCTGGCAGTCGTGGCGTCGGACCTGCGCCGAAAACGCCGACCATCCCCGCGCCGACGAGCTGTTTAACCGCGACAAGCTGCCCGCCTTCCATGACCCCTTCGCCGGCGGCGGCTCACTGCCGTTGGAGGCGCAGCGGCTGGGGCTGGAGGCGCACGCCTCAGACCTCAATCCGGTCGCGGTGCTGATCAACAAGGCGATGATCGAGATCCCGCCGAAGTTCGCCGGCAAGCCACCGGTCAATCCTGACTCACGTGGCGAAGCGCGGCTGACTGACAAGACCTGGCGCGGCGCCGAGGGCCTGGCCGAGGATGTGCGTTACTACGGGCAGTGGATGCGCAACGAGGCCGAGCGGCGCATCGGCCACCTCTATCCCAAGGTGCTGGTGACCGAGAAGATGGCCGCTGACCGCCCCGACCTTGAACCGTACGTCGGCCGCGAGCTGACGGTCATCGCCTGGCTCTGGGCGCGAACCGTGAAGAGCGCCAACCCCGCCTTCGCCGATGTCGACGTCCCCCTCGCCACATCCTTCGTCCTCTCCAAGAAGAAGGGCAATGAAGCCTGGGTTGAGCCGGTACTCGAGGAACGTGGGTATCGGTTCGAAGTACGGTCGGGTGAGCCGCCGGAGTCGGCGAGTAATGGAACGAAGACGGGCGGAAGCGGGAAGTCGTTCTACTGTCTGCTGTCCAAGACACCGATGCCCTTCGACTATCTGCGCGCCGAAGCCAAGAGCACAGGATTGCGAGCGCGTTTGATGGCGGTCGTCTGCGAAGGCGACCGAGGCCGCGTCTATCTGTCGCCATCACAAGAGCACGAGAAGATTGCGCTCGCTACCGAACCTGAGAACGCGCCAGAGACCAACTTGCCTGAGAGGGCATTGGGATTCCGCGTACAGGAATACGCGATGACGAAATGGCGAGATCTCTTCACTGATCGACAGTTGGTGGCGCTGACTACACTTGCGGACTTAGTCACAGAGGCGCGGGAGCAGGTTCGGCGCGACAGCCTCGCCGCGGACTTCCCGGACGACGCCCGCCCTCTGCACAATGGCGGAGTTGGCACCGCCGCCTACGCCGAGGCTGTGGCGGTTTATCTGTCGATTGCACTCAGTCGGCTCACGGACATCTCTAACTCTCTCTGCCGCTGGGAAGTCACAAAGACACAGGTCCGAAATCTGTTTGGCCGACAAGCCATTTCGATGATGTGGGACTTTGCGGAAACGAATGTGTTCGGCAACGCTGCTGGAGACTACCTCGTGAGCCTCGGAAACATGGCGAAGGCGCTGGTGAACGTACCGACTAGTCGTCAAGGGATCGCGACGCAAGAAGACGCTAGAGCTGAGAGGCCGCTTCAATCCCGCGTGATCTCAATGGACCCGCCATACTTCGACAATGTGGCATTCGGCGATCTCTCCGACTTCTTCTACGTCTGGCTTCGTAGGTGTCTCGACGATGTTGCCCCGGACCTGTTTTCGACTTTAGCAGTACCCAAGGTCGGAGAGTTGATAGCAGATCCTTTCAGGCACGAGAGCAAGGCGGATGCTCACAAGTACTTCTTGGACGGCATGTTGCAGACGATGAAGCAAGTTGCAAGGCAGTCGAACCCCACGCTTCCAACAACGATCTACTATGCGTTCAAGCAGTCCGAAGGTGGTCAAGAGAAGGGATTCGCAAGTACGGGATGGGAGAAGTTCCTCGAAGCAGCTGTGCAGGGCGGATGCTCGGTGCGTGGTACATGGCCAATGCGGACGGAACTCGCGAATCGAATGCGAGGACAGAGATCAAACGCGTTGGCATCCAGCATCATCATTGTGTGTCGCCCGAGAGTCGACGACGCACCAACCGGCACGCGACGAGAGTTTCAAGATCGCCTTAGAGCCGAGTTCCCTGATGATCTCGTTCACCTCCAACGCTCCAACATTGCTCCAGTAGACCTTGCCCAAGCTTCGATCGGGCCGGGAATGCGCATCTTCACCGAGTACCGCGAGGTGCTGAACGCAGACGGCTCGGCGATGACCGTGCGGGAGGCCCTGGCGTTGATCAACGCCACGCTCGACGAAGTGCTGGCGGAGCAGGAGGGCGATTTCGACGCCGACTCGCGCTGGGCCCTGACCTGGTTCGAGCAGCACGGTTTTGACGAGGGCGAGTTCGGCGACGCCGAGCAGCTTTCGAAGGCCAAGAACACCAGCCCCGACGGCCTCGTCCAGGCCGGCGTGATTGAGTCGCGCCGCGGTAAGGTCCGCCTCTACCGACCGTCTGAGCTCGCCGAGGATTGGGACGCGGCCAGTGACTCGCGCCTGACCGTCTGGGAGATGACCCACCACCTGATCCGCCTGCTGGAGTCGGAGGGCGAGCCGTCCGCCGCCGAACTCGCCGCCGCGCTCGGCGCCCAGGCCGAGGCCGCCCGCGACCTCGCCTACCGACTCTACGTCGTCAGCGATCGCAAGAAGAGAGCCGAAGACGCTCGCCAGTACAACGCCTTGGTCCAGTCCTGGTCGGAGATCATGCGCCTCGCCCATCTCCCCTCAGAAACAGCCCGCCAGGCCGGCCTGGAGTTCGCTGAGGAGTAGGATTGGTCTAACTGAGACGGAGAGCCGCGCCATGGTCACCACGTCATCACCCGAAGTCGCCATGCAGCAGATGGTTGACGAGCTCGTTGAGCAGTTCGCTCCTGCGAAGGTCTACCTGCTTGATGTCTTGATGTCCGGCGACCAGCGGGTCTGGCACCAGGCCAACTTCCTCGTTGTCCTTGAAGGCGAGTGGGATTACCGGGAGAAGGTCACCGAGATCATGGGCGCGCATTCCAAGACCGGCTTCGGCGCCTTGTTTCGGCTGGCGACGTCCGAGCAGTTTGAGCGCTATCGGAAGCGCGGCTCCATTCCGCCGCACTTCAATCTCAACGAATCACGCATGCTCTATGAACGGAAGTGAGCGCGACCCACTAGACCCTCCGGTCTGGCTGGACGACGCAGAGGAGGACCTGCGCGCTGCGCAGTTGTTTCAAGAGCGGAGTGATTTCGCCCCGCGTCATGCCTGTTGGTACGCCTTACAGTCGGCGGAAGAGTCGCTCAAGGGCCTAACCGTTCTGGATCAGAGAACTCATCAGAGGACTCACAATCTGTGGGATCTGTTGCCAGAGTCTGCCGACTTGTCGGTCTCCGGAGCGGATCTGGATCACCTCACGGCCGTTGGAGTCGCTGGGCGATATCCCGATGCTGGTTCTCCACCCACGTTGGAAGACGCCCGTCGAGCGGTCGGACTGGCTGGAACCATCTACGATCTCGTCGCCGCAGAGTTTGAGCGCCGCGGCGCGATCAACTAGAGAAGCAACATGGCCATTACAAATCGAGACCGTGTCGGCAAGGCACTTGACTTGCTCAAGGAAGGCCTCGGGCCATTCGTCGAGCGGGAGTTTGTCCGTGTGCATCGCAAGCGGGCAGATGAACAGGCGCGTCTCTACTTCAATGACCGACAACTGCGCACGGATCGGCCGATTCGCGAATGGGATGCCGCCGCGCTGCTTGGTCTGATGTCGACCCGAGCCTGGGGCGATGTGTTCGCACAGGTGTTGGGCCACGTCGAGCGGTCGCATGTTAGCGAGCTACGCGACGCCAGGAACAAGTGGGCGCACCAAGAGCAGTTCACGGGCGACGACACCGAACGGGCGCTAGACACCGCTGCTCGTCTGTTGACGGCCATTTCAGCCGAGCAGGCCGCAGAGGTCGCGAAGATGCGCCAGGAGCTTCGCTTACTGGTGATCGACGAGCAAACGCGCAGCGCCACACGCCGCGCCGGAGGCTCATTGATCGAACCTGCAGCCGCCGAGTCGCTCAAGCCCTGGCGTGAGGTCGTCACTCCGCACGTGGACGTGGCTAGCGGAGGCTTCCAGCAGGCAGAGTTCGCAGCCGACCTGTGGCAGGTTCATCTCAACGAAGGCAGCGACGAGTACCGAGATCCGGTCGAGTTCTTTCGCCGCACATATCCGACCGAGAGTCTGCAGAAGCTCCTGGTCGGCGGCATCGAGCGTCTCACGCAGGGCAACGGCGATCCGGTGGTGCAACTGCAGACCAACTTCGGCGGGGGCAAGACGCACTCGATGCTGGCCCTCTACCACCTGTTCTCCGGAGTCGCGCCATCGTCGCTGCCAGGCATTGAATCGCTCCTCTCGGAGGCCGGTGTCACCGAGTTGCCGAGCGTACGTCGCGCGGTGTTGGTCGGAAACAAGATCTCGCCGGGCAATCCGGTGACGAAGTCGGATGGCACAGTTGTGCGCACGCTGTGGGGCGAGATCGCATGGCAACTCGGTGGGGCAGAGGCCTTCGCACGCATCGCAGCCGACGATGAACGAGCCTCAAACCCGGGTGACCGCCTGCGCGAGCTGTTCAACGAGTACGGTCCATGCCTCATCCTGGTCGACGAATGGGTGGCCTACGCGCGACAGTTGCACGACGAGGCCGATCTGCCAGGCGGCGACTTCGAAACTCACTTCACCTTTGCCCAGGCGCTCACTGAAGCCGCCAGATCGGCAGACAAGTGCCTGCTGCTGATTTCGCTTCCGGCCTCAGATGGTCCCGGCTCTTCGCACTCTCAGTCTGAAGACATCGAGGTCGGAGGCATTCGCGGTCGGGAGGCGCTGCAGCGTCTGCGCAACGTGATCGGACGGATCGAATCGGCCTGGCGTCCAGCTACCGCTGAGGAGAGCTTTGAGATCGTTCGTCGTCGCCTGTTCGACGAACTCAGCGGAGACGAACAGCATCGCTCTCGCAATCTCACGGCCCGCGCGTTCTCGGAGCTTTACAACAAGGAACGAGACGAGTTTCCTCTCGAATGCCGTGCGGCCGACTACGAACGTCGAATCCAGAGCGCCTACCCGATACATCCGGAGATTTTCGATCGGCTCTATTCGGACTGGTCCACGCTGGCCAACTTCCAGCGCACCCGCGGAGTCCTGCGCCTGATGGCGGCCGTCATCCACAGCCTCTGGGAGAAGGGCGACCGAAATCCACTGATCCTCCCTTCGACAATCCCGATCGATGACGCTCGGGTGCAATCGGAGCTGACCCGGTACCTTTCTGACAACTGGACTCCGATCATTGCGGCCGACGTCGATGGTCCAAACTCGCTCCCTCTGAAGATCGACAACGAAGTATCGAATCTGGGCAAGCTCAGTGCGACTCGCCGCGCTGCGCGCACGATCTACCTCGGTTCGGCCCCGTCCTCTGATACGAGCCAACGGGGGATTGAAGATCGGCGCGTCAAGCTCGGGTGCGTGATGCCAGGCGAATCACCACAGGTCTTCGGCGACGCGGTACGTCGTCTCGCGGCTGCAGCCACATACCTCTATCAGGACGGTCCGCGCTACTGGTACGCCACGCAGCAAACCGTCACCAAGCTGGCCGACGATCGTGCCCAACAGCTCGAACGTGATCCGGATGCCGTTCACGCCGAGCTGGAGCGGCGGCTGCAGAGCGACCTTGGCCTGAAGCCACGCGACGAACGGCGACGCGGAGACTTCTACGCGGTTCATCTGATGCCTCAGAGCGGCGGCGACGTGCCTGATCAACTGGAAACGCGTCTCGTCGTGCTCGACCCGGAACATGCTTATGCCCGAGGCGACGGGAACCAGGCAGAAGCCGCTGCCCAGACGATCCTGCAATCACGCGGGTCCGGGCCGCGTCTCTACCGCAACACGCTCGCCTTCCTGGCCGCTGACAAGGTCCGCTTGCAGGACCTACAAGACGCAATCCGTCGCTACCTGGCGTGGGTGTCGATTCTCAGCGAGCGAGTGGAGTTGAATCTGGACCCGCACCAGGTGCGCCAGGCGGAAAACCAACGCGACTCCGCCAACGGCGCCGTCGAGGCGCGCCTGCCGGAAACCTATTGCTGGGTCATTGTCCCTACTCAAGCGAATCCCAGCGCCGACGTGTCCTGGCAAGCTTCCCGCCTCAGCGGAAGCGACCACCTCGCTGTCCGCGCCAGCCGAAAGCTCAGCCGCGATGAGCAACTAGTCGGCAAGCTGGGCGCGACCATTGTGCGCAAAGCACTCGATGACATCCCCCTGTGGCGCGGCAGTGACCACGTGCCCGTCAAGACTCTCGTCGACGATTACGCGCAGCAGCTATATCTGCCACGCTTGGCAGGTCCCGGCACGCTGATCAAGGCGCTGCGTGACGGCGTCGGCTCGCTGACCTGGGAACTGGACACATTCGCATACGCAGAGTCGATCGACGAGCAGAACCGACGCTACCTGGGGTTGACAGCGGCAGTTCAGGTTGATCTGTCGGCGACTGATTCCGGAGTCATCGTCAAACCTCCTGCTGCACAGAGTCAGCTGAAGCAGGAGGCCGAAGACAATGAACCGCCTGAGCCAGAAGAAGACTCCGGGCAGCCAAGCTTCGAATCGACTCAGGAGCCGACAGCGCAGCTCCATCGTCGGTACCACGGCACCGTGCGTCTCGATCCGACAAGGGTCGGCCGCGATGCCGGTCAAATCGCGCAGGAGATCATTGCGCACTTGGTCGGCTTGGCCGGCGCGGATGTGTCGGTGACGATCGACATCGAGGCGGACCTACCCGCGGGTGCCTCGGAGCACGTGGTACGGACTGTCACGGAGAATGGCCGGACTCTGAAGTTCGAGCCAGGCTCGGGGTTCGAACGGGACTAGATCACCGCTTGTTCAAGGACTTGGGACTAGGCGTTTCTCTCATCGCTTAGGACCACTGCCCTCGCACCTGAGGGACCGCACTTACGTCCAGCGCAACGGCGTAGAATCGATGCGCTGAAGAACTTCTGCCTCAACCATGTTGACGGCCGCATCAAGCAGACTGTCCAGGTACTCCACGGTACCCTGCTTTGTAGCATTGACCGTTAGAGTGAGGCCAAAGTGCGACCGTGGCAGCGGATCTCTGGATGCCTTCACATGCATGTGGGGTAAGTTGCTGTAGCCATCCCCATCATCAACTGAGTGCCAATGGAAGGCAATGATCTCCTTGGGCTCACTCTCTCGCCCGCGATAACTTAAGAGATGAAGATAGACACTGTGAAGTTGAAAGTCCCGATCATCTGGCCGAATGGATTTCCAGTGCTCTCCATACTGGCAAGTGACCGTGTCGATACGCGAGGGGAATGTGTACCACTGTTCGTCGTTCGTGATCCTCTGACCAGATCTGGCTATGAGGGAAAAGGCTCCTGAAGTTGGCTTGCGTTCTATGTAGAGTGGGGCGTCAGAGATCACCTTAAGGCGTCGGGTGATTCCATTCGGCCGGTCTCTCGCCAGTGATCGTTCACTACACACTACATCGGGCACTGGTCTGCCAGTTCGTCTAGCTGACAGGAGCTTCGGGTCTGACCAAGGCTATCTCGTGATCGGACAAGCCGTATAGGTCCCGCATTACTAGAGTGTCCAGCGTCCAGAACGCTTCATCCTCAAAGGCTTCCTCTAACTCAATGGAAGGAGTGATAAGTTGCCGAACAAGGCCCACTACCTGGCTAATCTGAGCGCTGTGGACTCGAGTCAGGTCAGGAATCGGCATACGACGCAGCAACGCAACGCCAATCTTGTTGTAGCCTTCGCGGTACTTACGTGCATTTAGGTCTATGAACCAAGTCGAGGCGCTTGAGTTCAACACGGCGGCCAATACGAGTAGTAGATCCTCGTCTTGTCGGTCAGTCCGAGCACGCACGAATGGAGAGTGACTGACTACCCAGTGGCCGAGTAGATCAAGGCCAAACCTAGGGAGGAGAGATACTTCGGGTACGACTATCTTAGGCACCAACATTTCATGGGGAGGGCGTGGCCTCGTGGGCCGCCACCAATCGGTCCCATCCGGTGCAACAGACTTGCGGGAAGTGAGCGTGGACATGTGTTGCCTGAGCCGCTTCCAGGTTTGTGGGAAATCTGTTTCGAGCTGAGGTGCCGTGATGGCGACACCGTCCACGTAAGGGTAGAGTATTCGCTGGCCTGTTTCCGGCGGCAGCCGAAAGCGGCCGATCATCCTGTCTGGAAGTAGAGGCCTGTACAGAGCTTCTTCACCCACTGGCACGTCGTCTCGATCCACAAGGAAGACCTCATCTGCCCCCGTTATCGCTCCTTGACGAACCACGGCCAAGTCGTTGAGTTGAGGCATTGCTTCGAGTCGTCCGAGAAGGTCGGACTCCTGAGGAGTGACAACTGACCAGTTTTGGCGGTCCAATACGCGCTGCGGTGCTTTGAAGATGAAGTAGGAAGATGTTTGACGGTGATTGCCGTCGAGGTAGTCTTCGAGAGCTATTCCAACGTCGCGCTGGCATCGAATCAAGCCGACAGACGGTTCGTTCAGGGCACCGGCTCCTTTCCGTTGGACGATGAGCAGAGCGACGTACACATTCGCGCGAAACACCCGAATCGCTGAAAGATCGGCGATGACATGCACCCACGTCTCATGGCGAAGCCAGTCGCGGAGCGACTTGAGGTTGTCCGAGGTGAGTAGGGGCTGTGGCACGACGAAGAAGCCGTACCCGCCAGGTCGCAATGCCCGGATTGAGAACACGAGAAAGGCCAAATATGTGTCCAGCTTGCCCTTCGCCACAGTTTCGAGGTGAGTTGAGACGGCACGACGTACAGCCCCAGGCTGGGACTCAGTACGTACGAATGGCGGATTCGCTATCACGGCATCATACTGATCGTCCTGTGAAGTTGAGTTCGGCGCAAACCTCACAATCGAATCATCGTGTTCAATGGGAAGAGTCTTCGGCAACTCACCGCATGCGGCCAGGTACAACAGAGCAAGGGATAGCCGGGACGCCGCTACCGCATTCTCGTCTACGTCTACGCCAGAGAGCGACTCCAGGATGAGGCCCGCATTTCGTTCGAGATCGGAACCGCTAGTGAGGAGCTTCTGCTCCATCAATGCCCGTAGGAACACTCCGGATCCGCACGCGGGATCAGCAACTGAAGATGCAAGAAACTCGTGGGAAGGGAGCTGACCTTGAAGGTATCGAACGAAGAAGCTCGCGATGTACTGCGGAGTGTAGATTCCTCCAAGCTGTTTGTTCCAGGTCTCTTCGTGCGTTGCGGGGAACAACGAGAACTGGATCGACTCTTCATGTTGCATAACTGCAACGTAGCGCTCATATATCTTGCTGAGAGCATGCTTTGACATCACGGAAAAGTCGTATTGATACGGCACAGATTCATGGCGGTAGAAGGCCTGGATGAGAGATCTCTGGCTGTCCCACGACAAGCGTTCGAACGGTGAGAGGGCCCTGCGATCAAAGAGATCTGACGGTGGTATGGATCCCGTACGAGTGATGATGAGTCGCTGGATGGCATCGGGAATGTTCATTCCTGTTTTAGCCACCGTCTCCATCAACGAAGGCCTGTTGACAGTTCTGTCAGTGCGGACTTGAAGGTCTTCAATTGCGCGAGCGAGGATGATTGCGTTGAATAAGGAGGAAACTGATTCGGTGGAAGCGGAATCACCGAGCTCAAGCGCGAGGATTTTGCGCCATGTGGAGATAGTATCGAGAAGCGCGCCATCGAGGGAGAGAATGTTCGGATTTGGAGCCAGGCCGATTGCTTCGTCGAAGAGACGTCTGGTAAGGGCTTGATCGCCGGCCATGCTGAACTGTGTTGCTTGGACTTCCTGTGGAGGATCGGTGCGATTGTAGATATACCGAATCGAGTGTTGGTCTATCCATATGTGCCAGTCAATGAGGCTGTTGTAAGACAATCCAAGGATGTTGAGCTTTTCATGAAGTTGGATGTCCTCTAACCGACGATGGGAAGGCATGAACGACAGCATTGCTGCGTTGTCGAGGCCGTGTTCGACGATTAGATTCGATGCCGGTAAGGCGTCGGGCACATCGAGAAAGTCGTTTGGGCGCCACCCGAATTGGCGGGAGAAAGTCTCGGCGACTCCACGCTTTTCGTCAGGCGGCAGCATGGAGTCGGTAAGTGCTTGGACTAACTCGTTCGTGGGAGGCATGAGAATCCTTCCTGAGAAATGGAGCGTAACAGAGAGGCGACGGCTAGCCTGGTGTGCGGCACAGGACGCGAGTCATAGACGTTGAGGTGCTCGGTCGAAACGTCGCGTTGTCTTGCAAGTCCAGAGATTTGAAGTGGAGATCGAGTGGCAAGCTGCCACAGAGGTTGCCCCAACCCTCGTCGCGGCTTTGGAGTGGACAGATGACGCCCGGGGCCCGCCGATATCTGGAGCAGTCCACCGAGTTTCACATAAGAGGAGCGATACTTTGGACCGGAAGGGTTCGGAAAGCCGCCAATGGGCGGAGCGCAGGACTCAGGAGGGATCGCCATTTCTGCAGTAGCTCGATCGCTCTGGGCTACCTACATGAACGCTCAACACGCTTCAGAGCGTGCTGACTTGGTTCGTAGGGCCCCAGATTGATGACGTAAGGACCTGGTCGAAACGTCGGGACGGAATCGCCTGCGCAGGTTTCGGGACCTTTGGACGGGCACGCTGAGTCTCGCGCCGGGAGGCGCCGAGTACCTGGACCGCCGGGCAGTCGATCGGCTGTTATCAGGCAAGACCATCGCCCTTCATGATCCGTTTCCAGTGCGACCGGAGGACGAAGAGGTTTAAGCAGCCTTCGTCGATGCTCGGCGTCGTTTGTCAGCCATTCGGAAGCGGGCGCCAACCGACGCAGAAGAGAAAGGGATCGATACCTGCTTCGCGGCGACCGGTCTGGCGACACTGAAGGCAGACCGGGGCATGCCGCCCATAGCTCCGGTCGTGCGTCTGCCACTGGAAGTCGAAGCGAGCGGGGCCGCTGCACGGGACTTCAAGCTGGGCGTGACAGGCGGCACGCGCGCAGCCTTTCTCCAAGGCCAAGGCTAAGGTGCACCGAGGCAATCGGTTGATACAGTCCTCCGAAGTCATGGGCACAATCCTCCATGAGATGTCACTCAACAGGATTGTCGCCTGGTCCTTCAGTTCACCGGAGTCACACCTGTCGCCTCAACTCGGGGATAAGCCCGATCGGACGCCGAACCTAGTGCCGGTGGGTCAGCCATCTTCGTTTGATGAGTCGAGAGCTGCCATCGGCCGTGTGGAGTCGACTGTCCGCCAAGTCTGCCACCGCTGCCCTTCGCGTATCAACAGGTCACCGTGGGAAACGAAGAGCGGTAGGACGACACGTGTCCGCACCTGCTCCTCCCGTGCGACCCGAAGGAAGTGGTCGGCCGCGAGGCCTTCGTCGAACGCGACGATGACACTCGGCGGAACCCCGTGATCCTCAACCGGTCGCTTGGACGAGTAGTAGCGCAGGTAGGGCGCCAGCTTGGCGGCCATGGTCGAGGGCCGGATCGCGCGGCGCTCCCATTCGAGGAAGAACGGTTGCTCACATCCGTCGCACCGCAGCACGCCGAAGGCGTCCGGCTGGATCGAGCGCAGGCGGCCGTGGAAGCGGAAGTAGCGCGAGGCGCGTTGCGGTGGGTCGAGCTGGCAAAGGTCCCAGCTGCTGGAACTGGCCAGCTCGGCCAGCGCCGCCACGAACCCGTGCACCGCTTCGGTGTGGGCGAGGTTGCGCAACAGTTGCCTGCTGCGGGTCCCCTTGATGTTGCGCCAGCCGAACCCGGCGGTTGGGTCGATCAACCCGGCGCTCCAGCGCTTGCGCAGTTCGCCGACCGAGGCGCGGTCGCGGCGTGCCAGGAAGGCGAGGCCGCGATCGGAGAGCGCGAGTCGAAGCCGGCCCGCAATGATCGGGCGGACGATCAACTCCAACTCGCCGGCGCGCCGGAGCAGCTGGCGCAGCCGTGCGAGGCCGACGCCGAGGAGCGCGGCGAGGTGGTCCGCTCTGATCCAGGGCCAGTCGCCGATCAGGTCGAGGCAGCGCTTCTCGGAGGGTCCCAGCCGAACCGCCAGCATCCAGTCGGGTGGCCCGCCAGCAGAGCCTTGCTGCATGGGAGCCGAGACGCGGACCAACGGACGCTCGCTCGGCCGGTCCCTGTGAGGCCCAGCGAGGTCCACGGCCTCGCGCAGGCTGAGCGCCGGCACAACTGAAGGCCCTCGCCAAACCCGCGCGTCCGGTCCAGCCCGAACGGCGTCACGCTCTAGGGCGAGGAAGCCGGGCTGCGGCATGGACCGCAGCCGCCGAGCGACCTCGCGCAGCCGGGTCTCGTCTGGCGCGAGCAACAGCACGGCGGCGAACGCCGGTCCGTCACGCAGGCGGGCGAGCCGCCTGGCGAGGGACCGACGCTCGTTGATTCGTCCTAGCCGCACGAGCGCGATCGTGCGACCGTCCGCCAGCCGCAGGCAGAGATCGACTGGCGCCGCGCGGTAGCAACGGGCCTGGATCGGGAAGGCGATATCGGCGACGGAGCAGCTGAGCCGGTAGAGCGCAGCGACCGCATCGATCCGGCCGAGCATCAGCCGCTGCGCCTGCTCGGAGACGGGCCTCTTGCGTAACAGCCGCTCCGCCTCGATGCCCTCCGAGTCGGCCAGGCGGCGCACGCTGGCGGCGGTGAGCGTGTAGCGCCGGGTCGGCGCGATCAGCTCGGACGCATGCGCGACCGGCTCGACCAGCCGCTCGCGCTCGAGCGCCTCGACCGCGCGGTAAACGGCGCTGCGCGACCAGCCGGAGAGCGCGGCCAGTTCCAGCCGGTCGAGCAGCGGCAAGTGACTGAGCCAGCCGAGCACGCTGCCGGCGGGATCACCCGCTCTCATTCGCCTGAGTCCCCGTCACGCTTGGCCGGGCGGTCTTCCCGCTTCTGCTTGGGCGAGTGGTCCTTCTTCGGCGGCTTGGGTTCCTTGCCGTTACGCAGCGCGTCTGCACCGTCCTGGTACTGGTCCAGCTGGCGCTTCAGCTCCATCTCCT
>JAPPMC010000146.1 GCA_028819235.1 Bryobacterales bacterium | reverse complement strand
ACCAAGGATCGACTCCGGCAAGCGTCCCAAACATCAACAAAAGAATGTGCCTGCCTCCCTGTGGCCGGAGTTCGCTCGAAGTTCGAGAAGTACACGCGCAGGCGCGGATCCAAGAAATCGATGCTTTCGTCTGTCCGGTTCGCCCGTTCGGCCCTCTGAGTCTGCGACAGGCTCGTCATGCGCATGTCGGCCGCCACCACCGAATAGCGCCGCGCACGAGGCTGCGGGCCATCGAGGATCGTTGCGTCCAGCACCCTGCGAAAGGCGGAAATGTACTGCTCGAGGTGGAACTGGCTCATCCCTAGGGCGTCGCCGTTCGTGTCGAAGCCGTCGTGGAGGGTGTCGCCGAGCAGATCCGCCATGGGCTGGTGCGTGCCGACATCCTCGATCAGCAGGACGTCGCGCACGCTGTTGGCCAGCTCGCGATTGTTCAGCCTTCTGGGCGGCGCGGGCGGGACGGGGGTGCTTCCGTCGGCCTTGAGCAGGCCATCCTGCAACAGTGCGACCAATCGCCGCCGCTCGGGCAGCGGGAGCACAGAGGTACCCGGCGGCGGCATTACGCCGGCCTCGACATACTCAAGGGCCTTGCGCCAGCGCTCGGTATCGGCCGGAGTCGGTTCGGAAAGGCTGGCGATCGCAAAGCCGGACTCGGGATCGGACTGTCCGTGGCAGGCCGCGCAATGAGCCGTCAACAGTGGATCGGGAGCACTCGGCGCGGTCGTCGCATGCGCCCCGACCGAAGCGATGGCAAGCGCTAGGGGGAACGCCAGCCGACCGCTAGGCATACCGCAGATCGAACGTTCCCGTGCTTGTGTTGAACCGGTCGCGCTCAACGCCAAAGCGGTGCAACAGGGTTAGGTACAGGTTGCACAACGGCATGCTAGTGCCCTTGCCAACCCGGGCGTCAACGTGGCCCCGATGCCGGAAGCCCCCGCCAGCAACCAAGATCGGCAGGTCTCGGTTCGAGTGTGTCCCCCCATAGCCCATGCCACTACCGAACAGGACAATCGTGTGGTCCAGCAGGGTTCCGTCGGAGCCCGGCTCGCTGACGGCGTCTAGCTGTCGCAGGCAGCGGGACAGCCGCTCGATTTGAAAGCTCTCGATCGCGACCAGTTGCGCCACAAGATCCTCTTTTTTGCCGTTGTGGGTGCAAGCGTGATAGCCACGGTCGACCCCCTCCAACTCGGAGTAGTCGAGCTCGTTCGGAAAAGCCACCGTTGCGACGCGGGTCAGGTCTGTTTCGAATGCGTACGCGACCATGCCGAAGATCGCGCTGTAGCGGTCCTCAATGGTCGCTTGAGGGCTGGCCAAGCGTGGCGGGAAATCAAAGGCCGGCTTGTCGCGGTCGACCCAGCCTTGGCGCTCCGCCAAGGTGTGCTCGAGCTCCCGGACGGATGTCGTGAACTGATCAAGCCGTTGGCGGTCCCAATTGCTAGCCGAGCTGCGAACGCTGGCTAGCTGCTGACCGACCGTGTCCAAAATGCTCCGATTTCGCCCGATCACCTCACGTCTGGCGGCCTTCTCGACCGGCGTGAGATTACGGAACAGGTGGTCGAACAGGCGATGCGGATCCGCGATTGGCTTGAGGTCCACTCCGTTAGAGCTCCAGCTCATGCGGATGCCGGACTTCAGTGCGGCGTGGACAGACGCGTAGCGCACCTGCGAGCCTGCGTGCCGGGCCATGACCTGATCGACGGAGATGTTCTTCTCCGGGAATGCAGCGCTGTTCTCCGGCAGGATGCCGTTGAGGAACGAAATCTCCCGTCCATGGCCATTATTCATGCCGTGGTCAGTGTGGGAAACGATTGTGATGCGGTCTCGGAGCCATCCGAGCGATTGCAGGGTCTCTGGAAACTCGACTTCTCCGCCGAAGCCGGATGGGAAGAAGTGATCCGGGTGCATGCCCAGAGGATTGCCGACAACCAGAAACCGAATTGGCGGCGACCCTTGCGTTGCTGCCGCAGCCTCCAAGAGGGGCAGCGCAAGAGCGCCACCGAGGCCCCTTAGGACTGTTCGCCGATCCATGGGCAACCTTCAGTTTAGGGCACCGGCTCTCCGCATTGCCTTCGGGACGGGCCGCTGAGACCGCCGTCCGCCCAATGCGCTCTTGTGGTCGCCGCACAGCATTCCGAGCGTCGCCGCCTCGTTGGACTCGCCGCCAGCGGTGTACGAGAATGAGATTGTTGGAGGCTGAGAGGGAACACGGTCGTGCCTAGATGTGCGACGAGAGTCCCGGCAATCGGTCGCCTCCACCGAGTGCAGTTCGCCCAACCGCGCGGCCGGACGCGATGGGCAAATTGACCCTGATTGGAAGCGGCTGGACGGAGGCGTCGCGAATCGACCAAGCAGGGGGCTCGGTGCCACCAACACGAACCCCATCACATCGCATGAGGCACAAAGGACCCGGCCCGAGGCACGTGCCCCACAATGGGCGAGCCGCCCTAGCGTGGCCGGGGCCCCGAACGCGTGGAGCCTCGACGGCCGAACAGTCGAACAGACCGACGGGCGACCGAGGCTGGATGATCGGCGCCCGACCGGCGTGCATGCTCTGGTGCGCACTCACAACTAGCCTGCTGGCGCAGGACACGGTCGGAACGGGCAGCGTTCGCGGATTGGTGGTTCGCGCTGACGGGACTCCGGCCGCAATGGTGTCGGTGTGCGTGGCGGGAACGGACCGTTGCACGGCTAGCGACCCTGCCGGGGAATTCCCCCCGATCGATGCACGGCCAGGGGAACAACGGTTGCGGGTATCCCTGGAATCGGGTGAGACGGTGCTGAGCGACCTGGTCGAAGTCCGCGCCGGCATGACAAGCGAAATCGTCCTGGATCTGCCGGAGATTCCGGCGGACACCACGACGGTAACCGTGGGCGCGTCCGACTTCGTCGCGCCGGAAGAGGTCGTTAGTTCCGCCCTGCTGGTGCAAAACCGCGCCATCGCCAAAACCGCCGGAACGCTGCAGGACATCTCCCGCTATGTCTCGTCGCTGCCCGGTGTCGTGACCGGCTCCGCCGACTTCCGCAATGACATCATTGTCCGGGGAGGCAGTCCGCTGGAAAACCTCTTCATTGTGGACAACATCGAGATTCCCAACATCAACAGCTTTGCCAACTTTGCATCGGCGGGCGGTACGGTCAGTCTGCTGGACGTCCAGCTGATCGAAGACGTGACTTTTCTGACCGGCGGCTACCCGGCACCGTACGTGAACCGCCTCTCGAGCGTGATGCAGATCGCGCAGCGCGAGGGTAGCCGAGACCGCCCGCATGCGATGGCGACCGTGGCCTACGCCGGCGCCGGCGCCGTGATGGAGGGGCCCTGGGCCAAAGGCAAGGGTTCTTGGATCGCTTCGGTCCGTCGGAGCTTCCTCGACCTTTTTTCCCAAGACCTAGGCATCGGGGGTGTGCCGGTGTACTACTCGATCACGGGCAAGGTAGTCAGGGACTTCGGCGCGCGCGACCGCGTCTGGGTGACTTCGATCACCGGCATCGACAACATACGTCTGGGCATTGCGGAGGACTTTGACCCGGAAGACATCCTGAGTTCCTTCGACATACGCAACAGCGGGCGTCGGAACGCCTCCGGCGTCAACTGGCAGCGGATACACGGGAGCCGGGGAGTCGGGCTGCTGGGGGTGAGCCATTCCAGCGCAGGCGTGGATTCCACGGTCAAGGACTTGGCTCGGGGGCGGTCCTACGGCGCTGGAGCCGACGTGCAGCAGATCGTCGCGACAGGTGCCACGACCTTCCGCCAAGACTCGACAGAGGCCGAAACGACGGTCAAGTACGACCTAACGCTGCACGGCGGCAGTCTCGGCGAGTTCCGAGTCGGGGGCTTCCACAAGCACTTCCGGAATAACTACACAACCCTTTCGCCATTGGGTTACGACGGTCCGTTCACTCTTGTGCCGGACATCAACCCGATCGACCTCCGCGAAACCTTCGCGGCAAGCCAGCAGGGGGCCTATGTCCAGGGAACGCACCAGCTGGGATCGCGGGCGCGCGTCACGGTCGGCGGCCGGCTCGACACGTACGGGCAGTTCGGGAGAACGCACACCCGGCTCAGCCCGAGGGCCGGCATCTCGGTGTCATTGGGCCGCGGCCTAGCTTGGAATTCAAGCTGGGGCATCTATCACCAGCTGCCCCTGTACCTATTCTTGGCAGCCTTCCCCAACAACCGGGAATTGGCCCCGGCCCGTTCCGACCACTGGATCAGCGGGCTGTCCTGGATGCCTGCCAGCGGCGTGCGCGTCACTCTCGAGGCCTACCAAAAGCAGTACCGCGACTACTCCGTCTCCACCCAGTTTCCGGCGGTGTCGTTGGCGAACGTGGGCGACACCTTCGACGTGCGCGACATTCTGTATCCGATGTCCAACAGCGGGCGCGGCCGCGCCCGGGGCATCGAGCTGTTCGCAGAGAAGCGATCCGCGACTGGCTGGTTCGGCCAGGCCAATGTTGCGGTCTCAAGGTCTCTTCACGCAGGTCTAGACGGAGAGTTGCGACCGGGAGCGTTCGATCGGCCCTTCGTGTTCAACCTGATCGGCGGCAAGCGCATCGCCCGGTCATGGGATGTGTCGGTGAGGACGGCCTACTTGGCTGGCAGACCCTACACCCCTTTCCGGGAAGACCTGTCCAAGGAGCAGCGGCGCGGCATTTTCGACCTCGGGAGAGTCAACACGTTGCGCTACAGGCCGTTCTTCAGTCTGGACCTTAGGGTGGACCGGGTGTTCCTGGTGCGGGACAAGCCTCTAGTTGTCTACCTTGGAGTCCAGAACGTGACTGGGCGCCGAAATGCCACAGGTGTTCTATGGAACCGTCTCATGAACGAACCGTCGGTCGGGGAAGGCATCGGCAGATTCCCATTAGTTGGTTTGGAATGGGTCCTCTGACCAGCCGAGAGCCCATGTAGGGCGGATCGCCAATCCAATCGCAAAGGCCCGGCAGAGTTGCGTTTCCGAGCCCGGTAGCGTGAGGCCGTGCGGATCAGGCTACCGGGCTTGGGCCGGTCATCCCGGCAGACCGAACCACGAACGAGCGCTGGCTCCCGCAGGGGCCCGCCAGCCGGGATCCTGCTGAACATTGACCCACACGTGGACATGGGGATAGCCGCGGAAGTACCAGACCATTGAAGGGCTCTCCAGCTTCCAGACATCCCACACGCCGTCCTTGCCGATGTCCTGATTCTCGTAGAACGCCATCGATAGCCTCTCCACGCCGCCGTTGGCGTCGATCAGCCTCATGGCCTCCTCCCGGTCAGCCTCTCGGAACGGTGCGAGAAGGTCGGCTAACGTCGCAGACACTAGCGCACGCTGGTCGTGCGACATGTCCGAGACGGGCAGGCCGTCCGGATCCGGGGAGGGCTCGACCGTGTGGACGCTCCGCTCCCGAGGAGCCCTCGGCTGCAGTGCAAACTCGCGCTGGTTGCCATCAAGCGCCTGGAAGACCTCGTTGGCGCGCTTGGCCTGATACCAATAGACGTTTCCGGGATGCGTCGGCCGCTCGTAGAATTGCTCTCCCTCGTGTCCGTAGAAGATCGGGCCGCCGAACGCTGCGCCCTCGACAGAGTCGCCGTCGCAGCGCGCGGTGCAATGGCGGCCCGTGATCACGAATTCGAACTTCCCGGTGCCCGGCTCGCCGAACAGGGCCACTGACAGGTTCCGGACGCTGCCGAAGTCATCCCTGACGTGCTTGTCCAGCGACTCGTGGAACTCGGGCGCGTGCAGATCCTTGAATATCTGCTCGATCATGGCCTGCTGGTCGGGGTTGAAGAATCGGCCGACCCGGGCGTCGGTGATGTGCCAGTTGTTCTCCACCCGGGAACGCAGTGGGCTGTCGAACGGCATCACGACTGTATTCCGCTGCTCGCGGCTCAGGCTCTCGTAGAACTGAGTCACCAACGTCTCCGGACGCGACTGGGGGCCCAAGGCAGGCGCAGCTCCGGCGAGTGCGGGTGCGCCGAGGCCGGCGACCTCCAAGAACCTGCGTCGATCAAGAACGTGTTTCCTATCCATGGCTCCCATTTGAATTGGGGATTATCAAGGTGGGTTGACAAGCTAGCCCGGATTTGGGATTCTCCGGC
>JAPPMC010000166.1 GCA_028819235.1 Bryobacterales bacterium | reverse complement strand
CCTCCTCCCAAGGTTGCCAACATCGTATCAGTAGATCCGAAAAATTAGATGATACAAGGTACTAGTGTGCTCGACTCTCACCTAGGATCAGGCAAGAATTTGGAGCGAGACCGGTCACTGTGCCAGACGAGAGGGCCCCTCCAAAGAGAGGCCCTCGTTTAGGAATGATCGCGGCGGTCCTAGAACTGGAATCGCAGGGCGACCCTAATGACCCGCTGGTTCGACGCCGACGTGATCTGCATGAAGTTAGCGCGGTTCACGCTTCGCTCGAATCTCGCGAACTGCGGCGTGTTCGTGAGGTTGTAGAACTCTACGCGGAACTGACCCTCCTTTTCTTCGTCGATCTGGAACTTCTTGAGGATGCTCAGGTCTAGGTTCGTCACGCCTGGAGCGTCAAGAATGTTCCGGCCCGTCGTTCCGAATCGCTGTTCCGTGACAGGAGCGAACGCAGACGGATCGTAGTAGTGCTGCCCGCGGCCAACGCCGCCAAGCTTGCGCACGGCGCCGACTTGATCGGCGGTCTGCCAAGCGCTGGCCGCATTTAGGGACGCTCCTGACGCGAAGATGGTCTGTGGCGTTCCAGTGAACATTGCTGCGATGCCGCTAACCTCCCAGCCACCGAGGACCTTGCCGGCAGCGGAATTGTTGTTCTGCAGGAACGGAAGGCCGTATACGAATCCCATCTGGAACATATGCGTGCGGTCGTATCCCGCACGGGCCCGGTTGCGGGCGAACACGTCGGGATGGTC
The DNA here is from genome assembly GCA_028819235.1 of Bryobacterales bacterium. Taxonomy (GTDB): domain Bacteria; phylum Acidobacteriota; class Terriglobia; order Bryobacterales; family UBA6623; genus VXMF01. The sequence continues at coordinate 5,335 of JAPPMC010000166.1, read as the reverse complement.
CCACGACACTCCTGCCCAGCCCTCGTCGTCCGCCATATTCAAAGCCTTAGACCACGTGTAGGCACCCTTTAGCTGAATCCCGGTCCTGAAGCTACGGTTGATGGCTACCTGCAAGGAGTGGTAGTCGGAATTCAGGTAGCTGTCCCACATGTTGATGTTGACCCGCCGCCCGGTCCTTGCAGCGTACGGGCGTCCAGCGTTGCCTTCTCCCGGTCGGGACGCGTTGATGTCTTGGTCGGCGAGCATGTCCCTAGACGCCGTTGCCACATAGCCGACGGAGGTGATTACGTCACCCGGGAGGCGACGTTCAACCGTAAAGTTCCACGATGCGATATACCCACGGTTCAACGTGCCCTCATATGGGCTCCGGAATCCGGCCGTGAGCGGAACGTCGATGACTCCTTGGTCCAAGTCTGGGCCCACGACGGGTGGGATGCCGTCGCTCAGTCTTCCATCGTAATCCGCCCCGAGCGATCTCCGGAACAACTGGAATGTACCAGGCCGCTGAAAGTCCAAAGCCACGGTAATTGGGTATTGTCCGCGCATCGGTCGCGAGAACGGCATTGGGCTGTAGTTGAGGCCGAACCCTGTCCGCAGTACCGTCTTGTCGTCCACACGATACGCAATGCCCCCACGCGGCGATAATAGGCCGCTGCTGACATCAATCCCCGCATTCTTTGGAACTCCACCTCGACCTCCCAGATACATCTGGTTAGTCTCGGGGTCGTAGCGCTCGATCCCTTTGCCCCCAGCTCTGGACATGAGCGGATAGTACTCATAACGCAGGCCTAGATTCACTGTCAGGCGTGGTGACACTGCCCAGCGGTCCGTCACGTACGACGCAAACTGCCACTCGTTGCCAGTCGCTAGCACGTGCTGGATCGCCTTTCGCATTCTGGAAGTTTCTCCGAGCAGGAAGGACGCATAGTGGTTGAACTGACCTGGGGCCGCGCCACCATTCAGCGCGGTGACGTCACCGCTGAAGTCGATCGTTCCTCTGGGGCCTCCCCCAAGTTCGGGCTGCCAGTGCGCCAGTTTCAGCAAGATGCCGTCGAACCCGAAGCGCACTTGGTGCGATCCGCGGATCCATGTGAAGTTCTGGCTGGTTGTCCAGTTCTCTTCGACTCGCGACAATGGTTGCCAACCGGGCGCTCCGAGCCGGGTGTAGGGGCCTGGTTGGATGCGCGGGAAGCCGACTTGGCGTGGATCGGGACCGCCCAAGCCTGGAATACCTAGGTTGAAGTCGACTCCCAAGTCCGTGGGATTCACGAACTGGTCCTGCCTCCAGTAGCCGAACACGCCATCGTAGAGCAGCGTGGGAGTAAAGGTGTACGTGTGCCCGAATGTCGCGAGGTTCACGTAGGTCTCGGCATTGCCCGGACTGCCTCCAGGGGCCGGTCCGCCCGCTTCTCCGAAGATAGGCGTTCCCGAGACCGGGGCATCCATGAAACCATACTTGATCCAATTCGAGTATTTCGCGCTGACGTTGAAATTGAGCTTCGCATCGTAGTACGCCCGATCGAAAGGCGGTGCGCCTTGGGAGTGAAAGTTGTTGCTGGTTCCGGGCTGGTTCGGCTCCGGAATATAATCCTGAATCCGCCTAGATATAGGCGACTGCAAACTCAGCGGAATCATCTTATTCGGAAACAGGCTCCGTCCGGTGCCATCTGGGTTCCCAGTATAGGGATTGTATATGTCATCCCCATAGGCACTGAAGTCACCCATTCGTTGGTCCATGGTCGGAACTTCGTCGCCAGTCCGATTTCCAGCCACATTCTGCGAAGTGTTGTCATAGCTGAAGAAGAAGAACAACCTATTCCGCACCAGCGGACCGCCTAGTGTGGCACCGTAGTTGTCGAAGACGCTGTCGGGTTTGTCGTCGGCGAAGTAGTTGCGCGCCCGAAGACTATCGTTGTCATGGAACCAGAAGGCCGAGCCGTGGAACTCGTTGGTCCCGGACTTTGTTACGACCGTTGTCGAGGCCCCGCCCGAGAGCCCTTGCTCCGCGTCGCCCGATCCGGTCGTGATCGTCACAGCCTCGATGGTTTCGGCAGGGGCAATGTAGCCGGCATGGTGCGGCAGCCAGACATTGATGCTCGCCGCGCCGTCAATCCGCGTGACGTTGTTATTCCTGTTGGTGCCGTTGACGTTGGTGCTCAAGGCTCTTGCAGGAGTGTCGAGGATCGAATTCTGGAAGCGAGCCGGAGTCGCACCCGGCACAAGATTCACCAAGCTCTGGTAGTTGCGGAAGTTCGGCAGGGGAAAGCTGGTGATGGCTTCCTGCGTGATCTCAGATCGCGTGTCGGCCTTCTCGGTCTGGAGCTGCGCCAACGTAGCTTCTACCGTCACCTGTTCCGTCACCTGACCCAACACGAGTTCTACGTCGACACGTGCTACCGCGTTGGCGGTAACCGTGACGCCAGCTTCGGTGTGGGTCCGAAAACCGTCCGATCCGACCGTCAGGTCGTAAGTGCCGGGTTGGACATTGACGATTCGAAACAGCCCGTCGCCGCCTGTGGACGTCGCGAGCTCCAACCCGGTCGCTATGTTGATTGCCGAGACCTCGGCGCCTGGAACAACCGCTCCCGTGCCGTCAGACACCGTCCCGACCAGAGAGCCGTACAGGACCTGGGCATGCGACGGAACCGTAAACAGCAATGTGGCGGCGATTGTAAAGATGGACCACTTCCCAAACTTGGAAATGGGGCTACTCATGATTACCCTCCGATGATCGCTGGACTGGACCCCTCGTGAAGAGCGCCAGCCCACCACTTTCCAGCGCCCGATCAAGGATTGATCTTGGGCTCACGAGTGCCCTTCATGATCGCACTATCCTTTAGGGTTGTCAAACTCTCCCGTGAGCCCTCGTACAGCGATCCCGGGTCGGCTGACTCGGCTAACGCCCCATGGACTGTGCTGGACTGCGAGACACAATTTGGAAGCCTAGGCGGAGCGTGGCAAGTCGACGCCCAGAATGCCAAGCAACGTCAACTTGGGGGCACTGTTGGGACTCGGTCATTGAGAGACGCGTCTACCGACAGATTCAGTCTGTAATCGTATAAGCTTCAATAACGTCCTTGTTGTATTGCTTGTAATTTCGCATTGCTAGGACGGTCAGGAGGTCGCGACGTGACAACGTCGCGTTGCTCGTCCAAAACTCGGTCGAGTCTCAGGCCAAGCGCCGGATTTCGGAAGGCGGTTCAGCACCCCACGGTTCGCCGCTTCAATCCTGATGAACGGTTAGACGGACGGCGAGTCTAGGCCGTTCCTCCAGTAGGCCGCTGGCTGCTCCGTTGAATCGGATCGGTCCCTCCGCCTCTGGTCAACTCAATCCCTCAGCTTTACATTTCTAATTGATCGGGGCGAGGCCACGCCCGCTGGCCATCAAGTGTCAGGCCCTATTAGAGGTGGCGCCCGGACTTGTAGCTAGAATGCAGACCCAGCAGCCCAGTCACCGAGCATCGGCAGGTGGCGCGATCTGTGCGCGTCGCTGGCCCGCCCGACTGGATGCTCATTCGCAGCGAGATTCGACCGCGTACGTCGGTTCGGCACTGGTAGCCACCTCCTCTGCGGCCTGGGCCAGCTACACCATGGCACGCAAGGCCGCCGGCGAGTCAATGACTGCTACACGGCAGCGCGAAATCCCACCGGCTAGGAAGTGCTTTCGTCATGGAGCGAATCCGCTTGCATGGCCAGACCCACGATTACCCCCAAGTGTGCGAAGGAAAGGCTGCGTGACATCGACGGCATGGCGTTGGGGCAGCAACATGTAGCGAACAACTAGCGCGGTAGAGTCGAGGCGGGCACGACGACTCCGAGCAACGGCCTGAAGTCCTTGGGCGGCTAACCGGTGAACGCTTCGGCATGGGGCTTCGAACGGGCCGCCGGAGTTGTCGATCCGGCGGAACGTCACCTCGTGCTTCCGGGGCCCGAGGCTGGGCGGCGACACTGGTGGGCTCGGGAACGGCATGAGACGAAGCCAAGAAGTCCTCTCAAGGCTTCGAGGGCCTGCGCAGCCTCCCCAACATCTTGGGCACGGACAGCTGCGCATCCCCTCCGACCCCGGCCCACCCCTTACGCCACGGCCCGGGCGGCTCAGCCGATTGCTCGGATGGGAGCGGTGATCTGACAACCCTGACGTGACACACATGTTCGGATCCTGCGATCGACCCGTAAACAGGACGGCAACGCTCGGCAGATACTCTCTAATCTCGGACTACGGCCATTCAACGAAAGATATGAGACGACAATCACCGATCCGCAACGGAGACTTTGGCTTCGAGGGGCAGGAGCCCCGACGCTCGTGCAGCGAGACCTTTGACGAGATTCTCGCCAGACGCATGGGTCGCCGTGAAGTGCTCCGCAGAGGGGCAATCGCGCCGGTCTTCTGTATGGGAGCAATCGCGAATCTGGAAGGCAGCTCACATGCGAGTTCGTTAAGTTTCTCGCCAATCAGAGGAAGCGCTGCCGATGAGATCAGCGTTACCGATGGCTATACGTGGGCTCTGCTCGCCGAGTCGGGACAGCCTTTGGCAGCCAGTGCACACGCCTTCGACCCCGACAATCTGGATCCCGTGGCCCAGCGCCAGCAAGTCGGGTACAACTGCGACTTCTTAGCTTGGTTCGACTACGTCCGCGGCTCAGGAATCGTGGGAGTGAACCATGAGTACACCAATCCGGACCTGATGTTCTCGAACTATTCCGCCGATACCGCTACCAAGCGGCCGGTGGACTATGAGATAACGGCCCACAGCGTGTCATTCCTGTTCGCCATCCCCAGCAGCGGCGATCAAGGGCCCAGCTATCGGCACTACCCGCACAGCGCGTTCAATCGGAGGATCCACGGTGAGACACCGATCGCGATCAGCGGTCCCGTAGCGGGACACGCGCTTCTGCGCACGGCGACGAACCAGACGGGCACGCAGGTGCGAGGCACCTTCAACAACTGCGGCGGCGGCATCACTCCCTGGGGCACCTACCTCACCGCGGAGGAGAACTTTGATCAGTACTTTGCCAACAGCTACGCAGTCCGTAACGAAATGGCAGAGGAGGCCAACGCACGCTTCGGTGCGCGAGAGTGGAGCGCGTCGACCGAGGTGGCGGCACCATCGTCGCTTCGACCTGGCGCACGAGCCCAACGAGATCAATCGATTCGGGTGGATTGTTGAGATCGATCCACACCGACCCCACGCAATGCCCGCAACGCGGACCGCGCTGGGTCGTTTCAAGCACGAGGCCGCCGCAACGACGCTCTCCGCCGCCGGCAACGCCGTCGTCTACCTAGTGCTCGCGCCAAAACCCCTGCCACGACGGGCCCGGCGGCCCACTGGTAGCG
>JAPPMC010000264.1 GCA_028819235.1 Bryobacterales bacterium | reverse complement strand
GACCAAGGATCGACTCCGGCAAGCGTCCCAAACATCAACAAAAGAATGTGCCTGGCAGGCGGCGGTTGTCTTGGCTGTGCGCTGAACAAGGGCGCGCGTCCTGCAGACCTCGGTCAGAGGAGGAAGTATACATGAAATCGTACCTTGCATTTCGTACCGGGATCGCGCTGGCCGTCGGCATTGCCTGCTCAATTGCAGTGCCCATCCATTCGTCGGCCCAAGTATCTACTGCCACCGTCAACGGTACTGTACGGGACGCAACCGGTGCGGTAGTGCCCGAGTCCGATCTGGTCCTGCAGAACGTCGAGACTGGGGTTGAGCGCCGTGGCTCGAGCAACTCGGTCGGCGTGTACACGTTCGTCAGCATCACGCCGGGGACCTACATTCTGTCCGCGAGCAAGGACGGATTCCGCACAAGCTCGCTCCAGCCGTTCACGCTTACGGTGAACCAAACCGCAACCCTCGACTTCGCCCTAGAGATTGGTGCCGTGGCGGAGACCGTGACAGTGGAGGCTGTCGGTGCCGAGGTGCAGAGCTCGACTGCCGAACTGGGGTCTGTCATGGCCGAGAACCAAGTGGTGGATCTGCCACTCAACGGCCGGAACTTTACCCAGCTGCTGACTCTCACCCCGGGCGCGTCACCAATCAGCACTGCTCAGAACAGAGGAGGCTTTGGCAGTTCGGCCATCGGCGAGTTCGCTTATCCGGCGATGAATGGCCAGAGCAACCGAAGCAACTTCTTCCTCACCGATGGGGTGATCAACCAAGGCTCGTCGGTAAGCACCTACGCCACTCCGCCGATCGTCGACGCGATCCAGGAGTTCAAGGTTCAGACCCACAACGACCAAGCGGAATTCGGCCAGGGAACGGGAGGTATCGTCAACGTTGTCACCAAGTCAGGCACCAACCAGGTGCACGGCACACTGTGGGAGTTCATGCGCAACGACAACTTCGACGCCAGAAACTTCTTCCGCAGGAACGTGATACCTCTTTCGCAGAATATGTACGGAGCCACCGTCGGAGGCCCGGCCGTTCGGAACAAGACGTTCTACTTCTTCGCTTGGCAGGGCTTCAAGAGGCGAACACCCGCCAACCGACTCTACCGCGTTCCGACGGACGCTAACTTGGCAGGAGACCACAGCGACTGGCCGGCCCAGATCTACGACCCGCACTCGACCCGCGAGGACGCCGCGACGGGTACATTTGTGCGTGACCCATTCGCGAACAACATGATCCCGCAGAGCCGACTCGATGCCGGATTCGTCAACTACGCGCAGACAACGATCCCCAAGCCCATCTCTACGGGAGTTGCCGATCGCAACCAACTTGACACTACGAACTCGTCGCTGGACCAAGATGAGTTCAATGTCCGCGGAGACCACAATTTCAGTGCGCAGGACATGATATGGGGACGCGTGAGCTGGTCGGATCTCGGCCAGACGGGGTCCGCAGGCCGGCAGGGGCTGGGAAGCTTGGTCGATTTGCGCACCTTGAATATTGGCAGCAGCTGGGTCCATACGTTCAGCCCGACAAGCATCCTTCAGATCCAGTTCGCTCGGACGCTCATCAACCGCGACACTGGCAGCGAGTTCGCCAGTGGCGTGGATCCCACGAGCTTCGGGTTTGAGCCGCTGTTCTGCTGCAGCTTCAGGAGCGACCTCGCCCTGACGCCGAGCGTCAACGTGGGCCAGTTCTTCAGTGGGGGAGAGAGAGTCGCAAACAACCGCACGTCGGACATCTACTCGTATAAGGGGAACTTCACCAAGATCATCGGCAACCACCAACTGAAGGTTGGTGCCGAGTACAGCACGAATCGGTTCTTTGGTGTCACGAATGACCACAACGTCCAATTCGTTCCGGCCAACACCGCGGATCCTCAGACCAACACGGGTGGTAGTCCGCTCGCATCATGGCTGCTCAATGTGCCGAACAACGCGGGACGGCGGGACTTCTTCAAGCGCCTGCACCGGGGCGCGATCGGTGGGTTCTACATTCAGGACAACTGGAAGGTCACTCCCAAGCTGACCATGAACATCGGCTTGCGCTACGACCGGACGTGGAGTCCGAGGGTCGGCTCGTACGACGACAAGGGCATTTTCGCGGGGACTCCGGACTTCGAGCGGGTACATGGCGGCCTGTACGTGATCCAAGCGAAGCCGGACTCGTGCGCAGCTCTCAAGGCGGCACCTTGTATACCTACTCCGGATGGCAGCTTGCCCAATGAGGTGAGCGTTTCACCCACACAGCGGCTGATCGGAGATTGGACAGACAACTGGCAACCGCGAGTCGGAATCGCCTATCGAGTGAGCGAAAGGACCGCCGTGCGTATGTCGGGCGGCATCTTCTACGACAGCTGGGCGGGGATGAACCAGATGATGCAGGCGCAGGGGCACACCTGGCCCGACGTCGGCCAGCAGCAGTCCGGCAACCTCAATACGCCGACGAGCGGAAGGCCCGTCCCCGGGATCTCGGCAAAGAACCCCTTCCCGGCCGGCCTTCTGCCAGGTCCGACGCCGTTCAATCGAGTGGCATGGTACGCGGATCCGAGCGTCAAGAACCAGTACTCGATGCAGTGGAACTTCGGCCTCCAGCACCAGCTCACGGACGACACGCTGATCTCCTCGAACTACGTCGGATCGGTGAATCGCCGGGCACCGCTCGACCACTTCTACAACACGGCGCTGACACCCGGGCCCGGGGATCCTGCTGACCGTAGTCCGTACCCGTTTATCGTTCCGACGTTCTGGCAACGCAGCGTTGGAAGGGCAAGCTACAACGCCTTCCAATTCCAGTTGACGAAGCGCTCGCGAGGATTCACGTACATGGTGAACTACACGTGGTCCAAGACGATCAACCTTGCCTGCGACGGCTGGTACAACGTCGAGGGGTGCTCCACTCAGACGCCCTACGACCACGTCCGTGACAAGGGCGTGGCGGGTCACGACCTGACGCACATGTTCAATTTCAACTGGGTCTACCGGATCCCGATCGGGCCCGGAATGAAGTCGACCGGCAGCAAGGTTGCCGACTACATCGTCGGGAACTGGCAGATCAACGGCATCGCCAATCTCTATTCCGGGCGGCCCTACCACATCAACGTCAGCGGCGACATCGCCAACACGCGCAATCGGAACGGCTACATGCGGGCTGACCAGGTCGGGGAGCCTCACCTGAGCAATCCCACTCCGTCGCGCTGGTTCAATACAGACGCGTTCGAAGCGCCGGCGCCGTTCACGTTTGGCAACTCCGGCCGACACGCCTTGCGCTCCGACGGGGTGACGAACTTCGACCTGTCCCTGTTCCGAGACTTTCCCCTGCCTGGAAGGGAAGGCATGAAGCTCCAGTTCCGGGCCGAGGCGTTCAACGCATTCAACCATGCGGACTTCGCAATCCCGGTACAGAATCTGAGTCGAAGCAACTTCGGTGTCGTGACGGCAACGCAGCGGCGTGCCCGACAGTTCCAACTGGGATTGAAGTTCATCTTCTAGCCTCGCGGTTGATGACCGTTCCGCTGCGGGAGGCCGCAGCGCGGCTTCGGCGCTCTCCGCCGGACGGAAAGGGGAGACAGCGGGATGGGCGTCGGGATCAGTGCGGCCGATCTTCAGCGCGCGCGGACAGGTCGTGGCCAGCCCAGACCAGACAGCAAGGCGTCGAGAGGAAGGTTCGCCGTGCCTCTTCTGCGCCGGGCGAAGAGCCCGCGCGAGGGTCACCAATAATGCTTCAGACTCACCGCACAAGGAAGTCCGAAGACCAATGAGACGCAATTCCCGCGGCCCGCGACAGGCGTCGCAGCGCCAATCGTAGGTCCCTCCCGGATGGACAATCAGCTACGGCAATGCACTCAGGATTTCGCCTACTGCACTGATTGGCAGCGGACCCGACGGGCTAGGTTCGCAACGCCGAATTCTTGAGGCCCCGGAGCCCCAGCCCTTCGAGCAAGACTTCAATCCGGGCGAGGCGGTCACCGTGCTCGGCAACACGCCCGTCCAGCCGCGTAATCCGACCCTCCAGACGCGCAAGGTCGGCCCGCAGCCAAGCGAACAATCCCAGCAGGAGCGCGGCTAAGGATGCGCCCACGCCGAGAATGGCGATCAGTTCCCCGGACACGGCTCGATCCTACCGGATCGGGCCATTCACTACAACTGAGGCAAGAGGGCAGCCCGCTGTTGGCCAACCCTAGAGAACAGCCATCGCCAACTCCCCGAAGGAAGCGATCATGCTCATTTCCGCCTGCAGTTCAGCGAAGCTGGGCTGGTAGGCGTGGTGAGGCTGTTCAATCGTGCACGGAAGGCACCCCCATGCCCAACTATCCGAATGCCGTGTTTCCAGTCTCGCTTGGAAGGCAGCTTGCACAGTTCCTGGCTCGAAACAATGGAGGGGTGCGGACACAAATCCCCACACACAGCGGGCGCCTGCGGATCGCAGTGCTACACCTGTGCTGCCGAGCAGCGCTGAGGGCGGCGGTTCCGGCCCTGGGTGGTGGCCTAGCCCTTGATGTGGAGTCTGGCCTAGAGGAGTGCTTCCGAAGAAACCTCGCTAGTGAATGATCGCGGGCCTGGACCCAAGCTGATATCGGGGCAATGAAAGCGCCAATGTCGAAGGGGGCATGACTGCTGGAGCCGCCGCCCGCCGAACAGACTAGCAGGCGCAGCCCTGTGTTTCAGTCTGAAGGATCCGGGCACGGCCCGGGGGCGGCTCTGATAGGGGCTAACGAGCGATGTCGCACTTTCGGCTGTCAGCCCAGCTCTGATGGTGGCGAGACCAAAGGGTAGGGGCATGGGCAGCTCGTATCGCTCCGGTTTTCGCATTGCAGGACGGGCGCATTGCCTCGGGCAGCGATTCGTGCACGCCGGCTGTGCACAACGCGCTCGGAACGGCGAGCCGTGGCGCAGCTTAGCAGCGGATCGGCGGGACAGTCCCCTTAGCCGACCGCCCTCGCCAACGGACCCGCTGCGAATTGTAGGGTGCAGCACAAGGACCACTTGACGCTTCGTGCTGATGAGCCAACCGTCGCGGCTTTAGTATTTCTTCAGTACAATTCGTGGCGACAAACAGTTCGACAGGTTCCCACGAGTGAGCAATAGTGAGCTGGGTGGTGATTTCCTTTTCGCTCCGATCACTTAACGGCTTCTTTGGGCAAAGGCGCTCAACACTACGAATCTCGGTCCATCGGACCGGGTTGAGCCGTAAGGTCTCGGAGTCGCTGCTCCAATAGCCGATTCCTCGTCTCCGCAGCGCTTGCCCGATCCTCCGCAGCGATTGCCCGATCCTCTGCGGCCCTAACCCGATTCTCCGCAAGCCTCCGCTGACGGTCCGATTCCTCAAGCCCACCGGCGAACTCTTCGCCCGTCCGTGGGTCGCGAATCATCAGCACCGTCGCCCCCTCCCGCCTCTCGGTGCGCAGGTCCAATCCCAGGACGCTGCTCCGCAGGTACTCTACCCCGCCCGTGCGTTGGACCGACTCCACCCTTTCATAGCGGCCCCACTTGGCACGGTAGCCCTCCAACGGCGCGCTCATCATCGTCCCTTCCGGGTCAAGCCGCCAGTACTCACGGACGCCGAGGTCGATGTACTCGATCGCCTTGTCCCGCGCGTCGTTGTTCGCCGTCGATGGCGACGCCACCTCCAGGACAAAGTCCGGCGCCTTGCCTTCCTGCCAAACCTTGAACGTGCTGCGGTTCCACCCACGCCCCACGCCGAACACCACTTGCACGTCCGGCTGCAGCTTGGCTATCTCGTCGCCGCGCTCGTAATACACCACCAACTCCATGGCCACGAGCACGTCCTCGCGGCCCCGGAAATGGTGCACCAAGGCGTCCGTGGCCAGCCTGACAGACACCCCGTGCCAGACGCTTTGCGCGACCCAATGCCCTTCCGGGTACTCGACCGCGTCGGGATCGCTCGCCACCGCTTCGGGAATCGGCGCGGCCACTGCCGGGTGTCCGGTCGAGCCCGCCATCCCTGAGATATGGGAGCCAGCCTAGCGCAAGCTCCCTAGCTTCCCAGCATACAAGCGCGGTGGCGGGAGCCGTCCCATCGCAAGCAGGCAGATTCAATGTTTGATGCGGTTTAACGCGGCGCGTCGATTGAGCTGGT
>JAPPMC010000200.1 GCA_028819235.1 Bryobacterales bacterium | reverse complement strand
ACTAGTGCCGTGCCCGTTGGGGACTTGCCCGTTGGTCTGGATGGATTCCGGCTCGTACTTGCCGATTGCCGACGGGTTTTCCGCATCGATCGCCTCTCGGATCTTGTCAGCGTCCATCAGGAAGGCTTCCGAGTCCGCCCCTTCCATCCGCGTGTACACACGGAAAGTGTTCGCGATCGAGAACAGTGAGAGCTTGCCGATGCCTTTTCGCCCCATGGGACGACGGTGGTGCAGGGGCGTGAGGTACTCGTCCTCCTTGCCTTCAGGGCGCTTCTGGTAGCCGACGTAGAGATACTTCCCGTTGACGTCTTCGAGGCTCATGCCGCAGCCGTCATCGGTGACCTTGATGGTCTTGTTGTCGATGTCGAAGTCGACATCGACGCTGGTCGCGTCAGCATCCCACGAGTTTGCGATGACCTCGGCAACGACGGCGGGCGTGTTGCTGTAGAGGTTGAGCCCCATGTGGTTGAGCACGTTGAGGCTGATCGTCATGAAGTACTTGGCGTCGGCGTCAGGCATTGGCTGCCGCCTTGGCTAACGAGTTCCCGATGAGTTCCCCGATCTTGACTGCCACCGCGTTACCCACGTGGCGGGCCAATCTACAGAGCGGCAGGGGCTCGTCAGGGTCCACAAGGAGATAGTCGGTCGGGAAGGGTTGAAGCAGCGCGGCTTCCCGCACGGAAACCGAGCGATCCTGCACGGGGTGACCAAAGCGGCCAGTGCTGTAGTAGCAGAACTGCGTGGTGATGGTCGGTGCCGGTTCGTCCCAGACCATCCGGCCGTATGGAGCGGGGTAGTGCGTGCGCGTGTGGCAAGGGCTCACCAGCTCTTTGTCCCAGTCCTTCCACGTGCCTCCGGGCTTAGATTGACGAATACGGGCCAAGTTGGTGGGCGTCAACTCGAGTGTCGTGTGCGCGGGGTCATCTGACGCCGTCTGTCCTGCGCGGATTGGCGGCAATCCACGGATGTAGTCGGCGACCTTCGCCTCTCGGTGCCTGTTTCCCTCCGGCAATGCGATAGGCCCGCCTCTTGAAGCGACCATGACAAGCCGACGACGCCGTTGCGGAACGCCGAAGTCGCAGAAGTTCAGCACCCTGTGGTCGTGGTGGTACTTCAGATCATCCAGAATCTCTAGCAGGCTCTCGAATGAGGGGTGCTTGGCGAGGCCGGGGACGTTCTCCATTGAAACGAACTCCGGCAACCCCTCTTGGATCAGACGAGCGAACTCGTCAACTAGCGAACAGTCCTCTGAGGCCTGGCTGCGTCTCGTGTGGGCAGAGAACGGTTGGCACGGAGCACATCCGACCAGAGCCTTGTAGTCCGCTTCCGCGTAGTATGAGTCGAGATCATCGAACGCGATATCGCGGATGTCGGCCTCGATGAATGCCGTGCCCGAGTTGTTGGACTTGTAGGCGTAGCGACAGGTGGGATCGATGTCTACGCCGGCCCCAACCGCGATGCCCGCGTCCCTCAGGCCGCGGGTCAGGCCGCCGATCCCGCAGAACACGTCCACGGCACCGATGGGCTGTCTAGACGTTTCGGCACCTTGGTCTTCTCCACCCGGTGTTTGCGACATCGCGACGGTCATTACAACCTCAGCTATCTGTCGGCCACACCCAACGCGACAGTCTGGCGCTGGGACGCGGACCTGGCGGCGGTGCTCGACGGGTACTCGACTCACAAGCCCAGAGTGCGGCCCGCCACCGTGATCAGGGTGCGACATACTCTACGACACTTGGGCTTGGCGTGTTCCAGTCGATTGCGTCCGGCGACCGCAGGGCCAGAGAACCCTCTAGCCCTTGGGCCAGTCCAGCAACCCGACGTTCCGTGCCAGCGTCTCCCGCCGCCAACTTGGGGTCGGCTTCTCGAACCCCAACTCCCGTAGCCGTTCTTCCCGATTGCCTCGACGGTGTTCGGCATCCTCTGTCAGGACCCGGGCGCAATCAATCGCGGAGAGAATGCGAGCGGCATCGATCCGCTCGTTGCTCAACAGGTCGATTAGCGACGGGAGGCCGGGGTCCGGAGACCGACGAACGAAACGAGCGTTAAGGGGTCTTTACGCAAAAGGTTGACCATTGTGGCAAGACGAGCAGTTCAGTCAACTTGCTTGCGTAGCGTGTGCGGCTTCGAGGCCCGTAGGGCTACACCGGGGTGTGGAAGACGCCGCCCCAGACGCTCTTGAACCACTACTTCGAAGATAGCGCGAGCCCGCGCCACCTCGGCAAGATCCCCCACAGTGGCCTCATCCACGTCGTCGGCATTCAAGGAGCGTCCGGTTCTCGGTGGTCGACAAGCCGTCAGATGGGGTACCTGTGCCGTCAGCGGCGGGCCAACGGCCTGATTGGTGGTTCTGCTATGCTCGGTTCGTATGCGTTACGAGTCCAATCCGAAGCACTCCGAGCCGTGGCAACGAGGACGCCGGGGCACGCTATGCCCGCCGGACGTACGCCCTTTGGCACAACAGCTATTGGACGAAAGCGTACTGGTCGGATCGAAGCGCTACGCCACTCACAATGGAGTCGCCTACCGCGCACACGGCAGTCCCTCTGACGTTTGGCATGGGTACCCGATAGGCTGGAAACACGTTCCCCACGGGTTGCGTCGCGATTGGCGCCGCAGTGGTCGGGTGAAAAGCCGCGACATCAGGCAGCGCTGGGACTGAAGACACCATGCCTACGCGGTGGGAACGGCTGGCCGGCGACACGGACGTCTTCGCGGTCAAGGTCGGCTTCATGGACGACCCGGACGACGGTCACGCAGTCGATACCGATCTCTGCGTTTCTTGGGGCTCATTCCAGATCTGGGTCCAAGGAACGAACCTCTGCGCGCATCTAGAGGAAGGGGAGACCGTCGAGTCCTCGCACTGGTACTTGCTGCCGCTTCTCGAATGGATCGCCCGATCCTGGGATCCCATGCTGCACGAGGAACGGCTGCCTTGCTCGAACAACGCAACCGATGGTTGGTCAGGGCTCAGGAGAAACGCGCTCCCGAGTCCGGCGCTCGACGAGCGGACGGAAGAAACATGGGAAGCCGACTGGCAGCAGTGGTGGTCGCGGCATGCGATTGCCGCCGCCAGCGAAGGAGGCCTTTTCCCCGATGTGGTTTTTCGACGCTTCCGTGACTTGGTCGAGATCTCGTGGGGGCACTGCCGCCCAGTAGGCATACCCGAGCACGTATCGTTCCTGGCTAACGGTCCCGAAGCGGTTCGTTTGAAACCAAAGGACGTGGCAGAGCCCCTTTACGAAGTCGTCAAGGCGAGCGCCGACTATCTCTCCCGGGTGTCGCCTGACTCTGCCCGGGTGAGAGACCTCAACCGAGCGATTCGTGGTGTTGCCACGCCGCGTGTGGATGGCAGACTGAGGTGGCTCGCTGGGGCGGGCATCGACGACCGCTCGATTCAACGCGGATGGCAACGGGCAAAGCGGTGGTTCTCGGAGTTGCCGCCGGTGCAGAACAGTGCGTTGCTGTCGACGCAGAGCAGTACCCCACTCGTCGTCGAGGGGTCTTGCCATGCGGCGCTCATGTACGGAAGCGTTTCGCCGTCCATTACCAAGCAGGACATGCTGACGCTGGCCCGCACCATGATCGACCTGCACTCCAACGACGGTGACTCCGACGAGCTGGCAGCAGTCTGCCGCGCCGTTCCCCTGGAAACCGGCGACCGGCCTTGGGCCCAAGGATACGAGCTCGCCCAAGATGTCCGCGACCGTTTGGGTGATGCGCCCACTCTCCAAATCGATACTGCGTTGGACGAACTGGGTATCGAGACAATCCAGATCGAACTGGCCGACACGTCCATACGCGGCGTTGCCTTTGCCGGGCCGCACCACCGGCCGGGCATCGCCTGGAACTCGTCTTGTCCGTTCAACGAAAACCCGGAGGGCCAACGATTCACAGCGGCGCACGAGCTCTGCCACATCCTCTTCGACCGCGACGTCGGCAAACGCCTTGCGGTTGTCAGCGGGCGGTGGGCACCGCTAGGCATCGAGCAACGGGCCAATGCATTCGCAGCGATGTTCCTGATGCCCGCAGACGTGGTGAGGGACGCCGTCGTCGGCCTGAACGAACCGATTGTCTCGGCGAGCGCCGTGGCCACCATCTCGTTCCGGCTTCGCACCGGGTTCGCTGCTACATTGTGGCACCTACACAATCTTGGGTTCATTGATGACTTCGACCGTCAACGAGTCCAGGACGAGTGGCGTCCAGCCGCAAGCCAGTCGTAGACGGGGCCGGGACCTGCGCCGCCATCCCGCGAGAGTCAATCAGGATCACGGCCCAGACGCGACCGTCGCTAGCACGTCGGTGGTTGGCAGGACACGAACAACGTTGGGAGCCGCTCGGGTTTCCGACCCCTCGCACGCTCTCTGCGAGGATGAACCGACCACCCCAACCGAGGTGCTTGCACCGTCGCCGAAGCTGTGGATGTGGGCAGAACAATGGCCCTGAACCCCATCGCCTACACCGAGAACGTCGTCCGCAGCTTCCTGCGTTACCAACTTACCGCCTACCCGTTCGCCGACCCGGGTCTGCACGCCCAGATGCGCGATCTGCTGTCGTTGGATCACACGCGCCAATCACCGCTGCTCGAAGGTCCCTACGTCAGCCTGTCGCGGCCATTCCGCGAAGGTGCTGCGGTCGAAACCCTGGTAAACCAAGGCCTTGTCCACCCCCTGCTGCGCGAACGGATTCCAGACGACATCTCTCACCTCTACAGCCACCAGCAGCGTGCCATCGAGGCCATTGCGGAGGGCAAGACGACTCTCATTTCGACCGGCACGGGCTCTGGGAAGACGGAGTGCTTCCTCTACCCGATCGTCAGCCAAGCATTGCGCCTACGCGACGAAGACGCGCCGCCAGGAATCAGCGCCGTCATTGTCTATCCCATGAACGCGCTAGCCGAAGATCAGCTCATGCGACTGCGCGGCTTGTTGGCCGGGACCGGCATCCCGTTCGGTATCTACACGGGGCGGACACCTGAGCGGCAGACACAGGTTGTCGGCGACCAGCTTCCTCCCGGTTCGTCACGGGCCCACTACCAAGCTCGACTGACGCGTGCCCGACAGGAGAGTACTGGCGAGACCATCTATCCTGCCGAGGAGGTCTGCTCCCGCGAGATCATGCGGACGCCGGGACGACAACCCCGGATCCTGCTGACGAACGTGAAGCAGCTTGAGCTGCTGCTCACGCGGCAACAGGACATCGAACTGTTCGCCGATGCCCGGCTGGATTATCTCGTATTCGACGAAGCGCACACCTTCACCGGCGCTCTGGGCGCGGAAACAGCCGTGCTGATCCGACGCCTTCGCGCGATCTGCAATGTGGATCCGGCTGCAACCCGTTGCGTGGCGACATCCGCCACGATCGTTGACCGCGCAGACCCCGAGGCCGCCCGGAACTTCGCGGCCCGGTTCTTCGGCGTGGACGCAAGTACCGTCGCCACCATAGGGGAAGACTACGAACGCGAGGTATGGACGGAACCACGCACCGTTCCACCGATGCCCCACGATGACCCCGTCGCCATCCTGGACCAGAGCGTCCAGGCTGTAGAGGACGAGGAGCCGGATGGAGACCTAATCCGCAACGTCTATCGATCACTGTGCCAAGCGGACCTCGGTGATGGACCTTGGCAATCTGCTCTGTACGACGCACTGGCAAGCAACGAGATCGTCTTTCGGCTGAACGAAGAGCTGGCCGGTCCGCGACCGCTAGGGGAACTCCCGACGGCGTTGGAGCAATTCGTAGGTCGGCCCGTATCGGAGGCCGAAGTGCTCGCCTGGCTGACGCTGGGCGCGGCCTCGCGACGGGACAGCCGGCCGTTGTTGCGTCCGGTCGTTCATGCCTTCGTGCGCGGGATCAGCGGCGCTGTCGTATCGTTCCCGGGTGATCCGCAAAGCCCTCGGCTCTGGCTCGCCGCCGAACAGATGGACGGTGGCGAGGGCCATGGGATCGCTCATTTCCCGGTCACCACCTGCACGACCTGCGGTCAGCACTACTTCATCACCCACCTCAAGGACTTCGGCTTCACGGGCAAGGCAACCAGCGGCGGGGATGCCGGTGCCGACGGCACATACTGGGAAGCGTTGGCGGAGAATCAGGGCGGCAAGCGGGTCGTCCTGG
>JAPPMC010000085.1 GCA_028819235.1 Bryobacterales bacterium | reverse complement strand
AGCGCCCAGCGCACGGCCAGTGGACCTGCTGGGCACCCCGGTCGGGCTGGACTGCCTGCGGCCATCAGCGACACCACCGACGGCCTGCCCGCGGAGGACCGCGCATCCCGAGACCCGGTCCCGCTGCACCGCTCAGCGCAGGCCCTGTCCGACAAGATACTCAAGGGACTCCAACCGCTGGAACGGTAGGGTTCGGCCGCATTGAGAGGGTTCGACACTCTCCGAGCGCTTCTCGGCTTCGAGTACCCGCCGGGCTCGTGGTTCCGGGCCATCCCGAGCCGCGGCGCCGGCGCCAAGCGAGGCACACCTTTCGGAGGCGGCAAGGTTCGTCCGGTGATCCTGGCCACGGACCTGCGACCTGACGCTGTTCTCTACCCCCGCTCGACCAAGCGAAGCGGAAACAGCTTCGAGCACGCCGCCCATAGCCACGATCCGCCGGGGCCGTGCGCTATCAAAAGGCCCGGCTGGGTGGTACTGGCCGTCCCCGTTACGGTGGACACCGACGACCTGAACGAAAAGACCTACTCGTGCGAGGAGCCTGAGGACTCGCCGCTGCTCGACGAACTTCGCAAGGCGTTGCGACCGTGACGACTCCGCGCCGTGAAGACGGCTTCGACAAGCTGCGCCGGGAGTACGAGGCCATGACCATCGGCCCGCTCATCTGGACGCTGACCGTCGAGTTGGCCGGGATGGTCGGGCGGCGCTATCGGCCCGCTGCGTACAACCGGGGTGCCGCGTGGGACGACGCCTCGGTCGAGGAGTTGGCACAGGAGACGGCTGTTGAACTGCTCATAGGCGAGAGGCAGATCGACTACATCTTCACGGTAGCCGACAGCACCGAGGATGTCCGGCGGCTGCTTGTTCGCAACGTGAAGCGAGCCCTTTGGCGCCGACACTCCGAGACCGTCGTCGATCGCCTGATGGGGCGCGTTCGCCGGACGGCATCGCAGCCGCCGTTCAGGCTGCAGTCCGAAGCGGGACAGCGGTGGATCACGCTCGTCGAGGAGCCCGGCACGCCTCGAGCCTTGAACGACGCCGAACTCCGCGCCGCCTCAGCCGCTGCCCACAGAGCGCCGAGGCTGATCGAACGCGAGGACGCCGAGCGGGCCTCGATGGTGTATGCGCCGGCCGCGCTGAGAGAACTGCTGCACGCTGTGATCGGCGTGACCGGCGGCGTCTTCGAGAACGACCTGGCAAGGATTCTCAGGATTCTGCTGACAGCATGGCTCCCAGCGTCCCTTGTATCAGTCGAGAGCGACGACTTGGCCGACACGACCGCGGGCGTCCGGCCCGCCAACGACGGGATCGACCGACAGGACATGGAAACGGCAATGCGAGACTTGGTGGAGTCGATGACCGTCAACGACCTGACGGTGCTCGTATGCAAGACGCAAGGCTTGTCCGATCAGTCCGTCGCCGAGCGGTTGGGGCGCTCGCGCCCCTGGGTCGCTGACCGCAAGGAGGCCGTCCTCAGCCGTACCGACGCCACATTGGCCCGCGTGCCTGAACCGCTGCACGACGAGGCCGCCGCCCACCTACTGGAACTCGCCAGCGACCGACTCGGGGAGTCCCTGGAATGACAGCCTCACCGGATGCCGACGAAACCCCCGCCAGCGACCCTCGCACGGGACTCGAGGCGGTGAAGCGAGCGGTGGCTGCGGCCGATGCGTCCCGCAGCCTGACGCAACCTGAGCCCGCGACCGCCAACTCAACGATCCCGGACAGCCCAAGCGCAAAGGGGAGCACCAGCGGCGGCACCGCCGACGCGCCTGAGAACGTGGCACACCAGCCTGTCGCCCGGGGCGACGTTCGGGTGATCGAGCCGCTGCCGTGGCTGGAGGGTCATCGCCGGCTGGCGATCGTGCGGAGAGTAGACGCCGACCACGACAGCGCGGACATGATGCTCGCCCATGCCTGGCCCGAACTCGCCACCGACACCGACGCGGTGGTCGGGAGCGACACCTCGGGCCTGCCCCACCCGCTGGTGGTGGAGTGCTACGTGCGGGGCCCGGTATGGCTGCTTCAGGTCCGCGAGCGGGTCGGCTTCCTTCCCGAGTCCGTCCTCGATGCCATCGGAGCAGCCGTCGTCGACGGCCGACCCGATGCGGAGGGCGCGCAGGCGGGCGTGACGCTCGCGGGGCCCGCCGACCCACGCTGGCGTTTCAAGGAGGACGAGGTCCTTGAATGGAGTGCCCTTACGGACGACTGCGCCTATGCGTTGCTCGAAGGCGACGACCCGTGGCAACTCGAGCCCGAGCGGCTGCAGCCCCACACCTATGGGCAAGCATCCGACCCGGCGAACCCGCCGCGGGACCATCTGCGGATGGAGGAGACCGTCCACCTCCTAGCCACCCGCAACGCCACGGTCGAGTTCCACGATCTGGACACCGAGACCTTCGACCCGGACATCTGGGCAGAACGTCTCGGCCGCGACGCCGGGATGGCCGCATTCGCTGCACTACAGCCGGCACTGGACAGGGCGCTCTCGCGCTGCGGCGTTGGAGCACCCACGGAGGCCGCCTGAACCATGCGCGCCTGTCCGCTTCGATCCTTGGCGGTCAAGAACTTCAAGTCGATCGCTGAGGGCGAGATCGAGTTCAGGCCGCTGACCGTAATGGTCGGGATGAACAGTTCCGGCAAGAGTTCGTTGCTTGAGGCCGTACGGTTCCTGTCCCAGACGGCGGCAGCCGGCAAGCCCGGGACCGAGGTCCCGCTCAACGGCACCAAGGTCAGGCTCGGTACCTTCGACGATGCCCGAACCGACGGTGCCGACGGTCCTATCGCGTTCCATGCAGAGTTGACGGCTGAAAGGCATGGCGATCCGGACAGCGTCATGGCGGATGACGGCATCCATCTGACACTTGGAGTCACGGAGCCTGACATTAGACCAGATCGCGGCCATGCGAAGATCGGTGTCAACAAGATTGAAGTGTCGGGCACGCCGATTCTGTTCTGTGCAGAGCAATGGCTGAGGGCAATCTGGTTTCGAGTAGAGCTTGTTTGGATGTCTGTCTGGGATCGCTGTTCTGACTATATGTTCGAGGACTCTGAGGAATACAAGGATGAACTGTTGCATGAACTGCGGCTACAATTCGAAGCTGAAGTTGACAACCTCGAGGGCAAGTCTCTCATTTTCGCCGGTGCGAACGACATTCGCCGGGCATTCGACCGAGCCTTCATCGGTGCGGATCTTTCGACCTATATCGAGTTTCTACAGGGTATGTTCCACTCCATTACTGAGATGGACGACGATGAGGCCGTCCGAATGGAACTCTTACGGTTTTTCCTTGCTATGCGTGGAATACCGTCAGCCAGTTCTGCGCTGACTGATGAGGCGAGCCGCATTCTCGAGAAACTCATCGGACCTGAAATGGTCACTCACCTCGTTGAATCCCAGCTTGACTCTCCTGACTCCAGTCAGGGGGAAGATTACTTCATTCGTGCCTACTATCGAGGGCGGGACGCTCAAATGGATGCGGTGTCCGACTTGCACAGCACTCCAAAGAACTTGGATTCGGCCAGCATTCAGCGAGTTATCAACCTGAGCAAGGACCGGACAAAGCGCTATTCCACTGCTGAAATCGCTTCCCTGGGACTGTCGATGATCGAAGTCGGGGGTCTTCGTTTTGTTGAAGAACGGAAGCAGGACGATGCAGACCCCGACTTGCCCGACTTTTGGCCCAGAACTGACATTTCCGAGGTTGCCCGACTGTTCGTTCAGGAGTGCAACGACGATGGTTGGGCCAAGGATCCCGTCCTGAAGCGGCAAGCGAAGCGTGCCTTGAGATCAAAGCTGAGGCCAGCGGTGACGGCACTGCTTCAGGACCGTGTTCGATACTTGGGGCCGCTCAGACAAGCACCGAGGGTGTTCTCCGACTTCCGCGAGATGATCCATCCCGATGTCGGCGCGGCCGGCGAGAATCTTGCATGGACACTGCAATGGTACGGCACGACGACGGTCGATGTTCCGGGTTTCGGACAGGCGGATCTGGTGGACGGCTTGGAGCATTGGATGCGAGAGTTGGGGATAGTCGAGAATGTGACCGTGGAGGCCAGAGGTCGCGCCGGCGTCAGTGTCGAGGTCCGTCCCCCCTACCTCAATCGCCAGATCGATCTCACATCGGTCGGTGTCGGCGTCAGCCAGGTGCTGCCTGTTCTGGCGGTCTGCTTGTTGGCCGAGCCGGGCAACATCGTGCTGTTGGAACAGCCTGAACTTCACCTGCACCCAGCTCTCCAGATGCATCTGGCCGACTTCCTGCTCGCGTGCGTCGAAAGCGGGCGACAGATCATCGTCGAGACGCACAGCGAGCATCTAGTCAACCGACTCCGACGCCGCGTCGCCGAGGACTCCTCCAACGCTGTCGGCGACTTGGTCCGGATCGTCTTCGCAGAGCGCGATGCCGAGGGCCACACTTCCTTCCGCCCCTCTGACATCAACCCACTGGGCGGATTGAGCGAGGACTGGCCCAACGGCTTTCTCGACATCGGTGCCCGCGACGCTCAGATTCTCCTTCAAGCGGGCCTGGCCAAGCACCGCCGCCTTATCGACAAATGAGCGCAGATCAGCCGCGACGATCTGGGCCTCGCTTCCGAGGAGGTGGCGCCGAGGCATCCGAGGATTGTTTTCCAGTTCGAAGGATTCTGGGACGGCCCCTTCGAGACGGCGGATCGCCATCTGTCCTGGGCCGCACGAACGGGGCGCGTCGCGTTGTACGGCGCCGACGGCGACTGACGGCCGCTAGGGCCTGCGGCCCCCCAGGGCGGGCATGAGGTCGCCCTGGACGCCGTAGCGTACGTCGTCCACGCCGACGAAACGGGCGAGGTCGTGCAGGTGGGAGCGAAGGCGCTCGGCCAGGGCCGCAGAGTCAACGCCGGGCTCCGCGAACGCGCCCTGCACCTGCAGCGCTCCGGCGGGCCGGTCGGTCTTGACGTCGAGGCGGGCTGCCAGCCGCTCGCCGTCGAGCACTGGCAGCACGTAGTAGCCGTAGACCCGCTCGGCCGCGGGGACGTAGATCTCGATCCGGTAGTCGAAGCCCCACAGCCGGGCCGCCCGGGCGCGGTTCCACACGATCGGGTCGAACGGCGACAGCACCGTCAGCGTGTCCGCCGACCTCGGGAGCCTCGCCGCGGGGTGCAGATAGGCGGGCTCGGGCCAGCCCTCGACCTCCGCGGCGGAGAGCCCGCCCGCCTCGACCACCTCGCCCAGCCTGATCCGGCCCTCGCGCACAGGGAGCCGGTAGTAGTCGATGAGATCGCCCGCCGTGCCCACCCCGAGGGCCGCTGCGGAGCGGACGAGGAGCTCGCGCTGGGCCTCTTCGGCCGTGGGCGTGGGGCGGGCCAGAACCTCGGCCGGGACGATCCGCTCCAGCAGGTCGAACTCCTTGGTGAAGTTGCCCCGGCGCCGGATGCCGACCTCTCCGATGCGGAAGAGCCAGTCGAGAGCGATCGAGCCCAGCGACCGGCTCCCCCACCATTCACCGTCGCGGCGGCGAGGATCGACCAGCTCGCCTGCGGTCAGCGGGCGTTCCTCTACCTGGGCCAGCACCTCGGCCACGTAGCCGGGCTCGCTTCGGGCCAGCTCGGCCAGGTTCTTCCAGGTGTCGCCCTCCTCGGCGCGTTGCTTCTGCCAGCGCAACAGGGGCTCGTCCGTCACCGGGAGCAAGGAAGCCTCGTGGGCCCAGGCTTCGAACCACTCGTCGTCGCGGTAGGCGACCCTGTCCAGCAGAGCGCGGTCGTAGTGGCCCAGGCGCGAGAAGGGCGGCAGGTACTGGGTCCGGACGACCACCGGCACCGAGTCGAGCTGCAGCAGCTTGATGCGGCCCATGACCCGGCGCAGATGGCGGCGGTCCACCCGTCCCGCCGGCGCGGGGTCGGTGAAGCCCTGAGCCGCGAGCGCCATCCGACGGGCTTGCGATATGGACAGCCGCCGCAATGCCCGCCCTCGCCGCCTACAACCGGTTCCCGCAGGACCGGCAGCCCAGAACTCCCGTACGGGCACCCACGGCTGCCAATGCTCGGCCGAGGGCCATCTACACCACCAGGGTGATCATGCGACCGGGGACATAGAGCTGCTTGCGCAGTTCGCGTCCGCCCACACGAGCCGCCACGTTCGGCTCGGCCAGGGCCGCGGCCACCG
>JAPPMC010000069.1 GCA_028819235.1 Bryobacterales bacterium | reverse complement strand
CCTCATGCCCAGTAGAACATAATCAGCCAAAAATGTAGGATTGACGGAGCACTAGTCATATTCTCGTCCGACAATGGGGGAGCCCGGGTCTCGATCAATCGGCCCCTCCGGGGCGTGAAGGGCTCGCTCTACGAAGGCGGGATCCGTGTGCCGACGTGCATGAGGTGGACCGGCGTCATTGAGCCCCGGAGCACCTCCGCTACCCCGATCACGAGCGTCGACTTTCTGCCGACGTTCGCGGATCTGGCTGGCATCGCCTTGCCAGCCAGCCAGCCGGTTGATGGGGAGAGCTTCCTCCCGATCCTGAAGGGAAGGACGGCTCTGCAGGGCCGTGCGATCTTCTGGCACTACCCGCTGTACTTGACAGGTCGCGCAACTCCGGCCAGCGCAATTCGCAAGGGCGACTGGAAGCTGATCGAGTACTTCGAGGACGGCCGTAAGGAGCTTTACAACCTAGCGAGCGACATTGGCGAATCGAGGAACTTGGCGGACACGGTTCCCGGTAAGGCCCGCGAGCTGCATCAGGAACTCGTTGAATGGCGCAGGGCGACGAACGCGGTCGAACCCCGTGACCCGAACCCGTTCTACAGGGAGAAGCCTGCGCGCCAGCCCTGACCAGTACCGACCGCCAGTTCGCCCATCTTTGTGCCGCAGATGACGAAGTCCGGTGCCGACGCCGGGTGGGCGCTCGCACCGGAGAAGCGTAAATTCGCACGCTACGGGTGCGTCTGGAGGGATACGGGCGGCGAGCGGCGCTGTGCTCCGTCCGGCGCGCAACACTGCGCCTGACCGGGCGATAAGGCAGCCACGGGAGGCAACTGCAGCCTCCGCGGGCAGGGAAGGCGCTGGGGACCGGGTCTGTGCGCCCGCGGGGCCGCCGCTAGTCCGGAAGGACGTCTGCCAAGTAGCGCGTCTCCCAGCCCTGTCCTTCAAACCGCAAGATCTTGAAAGCCACATCCATCCCGGGCTCCAGCGACCGCTGGATTTCCCGCAGGGATCTGATGGAGGAGACGGATCTGCGGTTCACGGCCACTAGGACGTCCCGCGGGCGCAGGCCGACATCCTCCCCAAACGAGCCGGCTTCGACGCGCGTGACCAACACGCCTTCGTCGTCTTCCAGCCGCATCTGCTCAGCCTGGGCAGGGCTGATCTCCTGTACGGTGATGCCAAACCGGACCGCCACCTCGTCCGACTCGCGCTCGTCGATGCGCACCTCGGCCTGCTCGGGGTAAAGCTTCTCGCGATCGGCGATCTTCACGTCCAGCGTCACCGTTTTTCCATCCCGGAAGACCTCGATAGGGACGGTCACTCCGACGCGGATGCTGGCTACGACCTCGATCAGCTTCTCGCCATCGACGATGTCGACACCGTCGACGTTGAGGATGATGTCCTCTGCCTTCATGCCGGCCTCTTCGGCGGGCCCACCCCTGATCACCTTCATCACGAAGACTCCGCCCTTGGCGCCGTACGAGCGGCTGAGCGACGGGCTCTGCTCGCTGCTGAACTGCACTCCGATGGAGCCGCGCGACACGCGCCCGTGCCGGATGATCTGGTTGTAGGTCTCGACCGCGATGTTGGATGCGAGCGCGAATCCAATGCCGTCGTAACCCCCTGTGCGCGAGATGATTGCCGTGTTGATGCCGATGACTTCGCCGCGGATGTTGAGCAACGGCCCCCCGCTGTTGCCGGGGTTTATGGCGGCGTCCGTCTGCAGGAACTTCTGGAACGGCCGATTCCGCTCGGCGGAGCCCACTTCACGGGACTTGGCGCTGATGATGCCGACCGTCACGGTCTCGCGATAGCCGAACGGCGATCCCACCGCAATGGCCCAGTCCCCGACGTTCGCCGCGTCCGAGTTGCCGATCCTTGCCGCCTTGAGGCCGTCCTTGCCCTCGACATGCAGCACAGCCAGGTCTGTCTCGGGGTCGACTCCGATCAGCTTGGCGTCGTATTCCTCCTCGTCGTCCACGAATGTGACCTGGATGCGCTCGGCGTTCTCGACGACATGGTTGTTCGTGATGATGTAGCCTTTGGGATCGACGATCACTCCCGATCCTTGGCCCGGGCCGCGCCTTTGGGGCGGCGTCGCTCCGGGAGGCATGCCGAAGAACCGGCGGAACATGTCTTCAGGCGAGTTGAATTCCCGGTCTCCGGCGTCTGGCTCTTGCTCCCGCGCGGCCGGTATGAAAATGCTGACCACTGACGGCCGTGCGCTGCGCGCAATCTCGGAGAATTGGTTCTCGACGGGATCGGCCGGCGGTACCGTCAGCGGAGTGGCGTCAGAGACTGGCTCGTCTGCCTCGGGGGCTGCGTCGACGGACCGCGAGATCAGCGTGCCGATGAACACGCCGGCCATGAGAGTGCTGAACACCAGCAGGGCCGGAAGGATCCTGATTCGCTTGAGGGGTGCGGATGGTAGCTGCATACTCGATTAGACGGGGCAATCTGGCAAAACGTTGACACTGCCCACCCCAACATTATGGCCATCGGCAGGGTCATGGGTTGGCTTGGTCGCCGGATCCTTCAGAGCGAGACGACTGGCTGGCTGCTGCTGGGCTAGGCAGTGGAGCGTCCCTTGGCCGAGCACGAGGTCCACGCAGTGGATACCGCACACCTCGCGCCCCGGGAAGCACTCCTCTAGGACACGCAGAGCGACGCGGTCGTTCGGGTCGTTGAAAGTGGGCACGAGGACCGCTCCGTTGGCGATGTAGAAGTTCGCGTAGCTGGCGGGAAGCCGCCAGCCGTCGAATTCGAGCCGCTCGGGCATTGGAAGCTCCGCGATGTCCATCTGTCGGCCGCGCTCGTCTCGCATCGACCGCAGCCGCTTGAGGTTCTCGGCAAGCGGCCGGTGGTTTGGGTCGCGGCGGTCGGTCTCGACGGCGGCCACGACCAGACTCGGACCTGCGAATCGAGCCACGGTGTCCACGTGGCCTCCCGTGTCGTCGCCTGCGATTCCGCCGGTCAGCCACAGAACATTGGTTGCGCCCACCGCTTGGGCCAGGACAGCCTCAATCTCGTCCCTCGTCAGCCCCGGATTGCGGGCATGCCGGCCCGTCGCCAGCAGGCACTGCTCGGTGGAGAGGATCGATCCGCCCCCGTTCGAGTCGATTGCCCCGCCCTCCATGATCACCCGTCGCCCGAGCGCGCGGGGCTCGATCGGGCGGGCCTCGGCGTGCTGTGCGATGAACGGCGCGACCTGCCTGTCCGCCTGCCAATTCGCGTATCGCCCCCACGCGTTGAATCCCCAGCAGACGGCCCGCAGGCGCTGTCCCTGCAGCACGAAGGTCGGGCCAGAGTCTCTCAGCCAAGAGCGGTCGGTGGGCAACTGGTGGCATCGGACCCGCGTGGTGTCCGCACCGGCCCGCCGCAGCGCGCCCATTGCGAGGCGGCGCTCCCGAGGGTCTTGGACGATCAGCTCGACGCGTTCACTGCCGGCAAGCTTCCGCGCGAATTCGACCAGCGCCCAACGGACCGGCCAGAGCTTGCCCGGCCAGTCGCTTGCAAGCCGCGGATAGGCCAGCCATGTGCAGTCGTGCGGCTCCCATTCGGCCGGCATCCGCAAGCCGGCCTCTGTGTTCGGGATCACTCGAGGGACCGTTCTGTCATCTGGTTGTAGGAATCGATTCGTCGGTCCCTGAGGAATGGCCAGTCCCGCCTCGTGCGCTCGATCTCAGCCCTGTCGCACACCGCCACGACCAGTTCCTCCCGTTCACCTGCTGTCCCGATTACGGCCCCAAGCGGATCGCACACGAAAGAGTGGCCCCAGAATCGCAGGCCCTGATAGTTGGCCGGGCGGCTCTCGGACGCGTCTAGGGTCCGCTCGGCTCCCACTCTGTTGATGGCAGCGACAAAGACGCCGTTAGCGATCGCGTGGGCTCGCTGCACGACCGACCAAGCTTCGCGCTGAACGGCCCCTTGGCTCTCCACCTCGCTCGGATGCCATCCGATGGTGGTCGGATAGATCAGGAATTCGGCCCCCGCGAGCGTGGCTAGGCGGGCCGCCTCGGGGAACCACTGGTCCCAGCAGATCAGGGGGGCGATCCTGCCGAAACGGGTGCGGAATACCCGGAAACCCAAGTCGCCCGGCGTGAAGTAGAACTTCTCGCAGTAGAGGGGATCGTCCGGGATGTGCATCTTGCGGTAGGTCCCGATAAGGCTCCCGTCCGCGTCAAGAACAACGGCAGTGTTGTGGAAGACCCCGGAGGCGCGGCGCTCAAAGATTCCTGCGACGATCACCGCGCCGTGTTCGCGAGCCGCTGCCGACAGGGCCGACGTGGTCGGGCCGGGGATGGTCTCTGCCAAGTCAAAGTTGTCCGCGTCCGCTTCTTGGCAGAAGTATTGCGTGCGGAACAGCTCAGGCAGGCAGATCACTTGGGCCCCCCGCGCCGCCGCGCGGCCGACCCCCGCCAGGGCCGATTGCAGATTGCGGTCCGGATCAGGCCCGCAGGCCATCTGCACAAGCGCCAGGACCGTGCGGCTTGGTTTCTCGGACTTGCGGGTCAAGGTCTCAGGACAACCTTTGTCAGGCCCGGCTCCCGGTTGTAGAGCCGATCGAACATTTCCGGTCCGCGCTGCAGCGGCACGGACGCGCTCAGGATCGGGCCGACCCGCATCGCGCCGCGTCGCATCAGTTCTAGGCAGGCAGGGTAGTCGTTCGACGAAGCGCACGTCCCCAGCACGTCGATCTCCCGCGTCACGACTTCTTGTAGGGCCAGCGAGACGGTTGGCGTAACATTGCCGATAAGGGTGACCCGCCCGCCCTTTCTCACGCTTGAGATGCACATTGCCACTGTCGCGTCGGCACCGACGGCCTCCATCGCCACGTCGGCCCCGAGCTCTCCGGTGGCCTGTCTGACCAGGCTGGGAACGTCCGTGCCGGGGCCGGACTTGATGGTCTCGTCTGCCCCGAGTGCCCGCGCCAGCAGGAGCCTGTCCTCCGCGAGGTCCGCTGCGATGATGCGGCCGCAGCCGGCTGCTCTTAGGGCTTGGATGGTCAACAGCCCTATCATTCCCGTACCGATCACAACCGCCGTGTCGCCAAGGCGCGGCGAGGTGCGGTTGACCGCGTGGACCGCTACCGATACGGGTTCGACCATTGCCGCATGGTCAAACGCTACGCCGTCTGGGACGTGGAAGACGATGTGCTGCGGAACTGCGACGAATTCGGCGAAGGCTCCATGGCGTCGGTAGTTCCCGCACGAGACCCCCAGCACCCGTCGGTTGTCACACAGGTTTGGGCGGCCTCTTCGGCAGAAGATACAGTTCCGGCAGCTGATCATGGAGTCGAATGTAACGCGGTCGCCCTCGCGGAATCCGTCCACTGCGGTGCCCGTCTCCGCCACCTCGCCCGCTGCCTCGTGGCCCATGATCAGCGGCGGGATCCGGCGTCCGGAGCTTCCGTCGAAGCCGTGCACGTCGCTGCCACAGATGCCGCAGGAACGGACGCGGACAAGCACGTCATCAGGTCCGATGGCGGGCCGCGGCATGTCCTGAAGGTCCAGACGCTTGTATTCGTTGAGTACGAGAGCCTTCATCAGCAATCAGTGTCGCGCACGGGGATTGTTGGTGCGGCCTCTCGGACCAGGGCTCCAATTCACGCACCTCTGGCTGTGGGGCCCGCGGCCGGATTGGGCCGCATGTCCTAGGGCGGGGTGAGTCGACTTGGTTTGGCTTGGTTTGGCTCGGTGTGGCAACCGGCACGCACGGAAGCAAGACGTGCAGGCACCGGCCACACTCTCAGCTGGCCCGCGTGCAACCCACGGAACGGTACGAAGAGTTCCGTGCGGCTATCGCTGGCGAACGCCGCCAAGTGCGACACTGCGCATGGGCGCTGGTCGCACTGCACCAGGGCTTGGCCGGTCGCAAATAGGTGGCGCGGGTCTCGTGCCCTTGCAGCTAGGTCGTGACGCACAACAACCGGAAGATGTGGCAATCTATCCGCGAGGAAGGCGTCGATGCCGACGTAGCACGTTTCGTGCTAATTGCGGAGGGCGATTCTGACCACCGTCCCTTTCCCGTAGAAGAGGGTCTGGATCGTCCCGACCGGAAGCTAGAGGAGCGAACTCCTTGCTTGGAAAGAAGTTCGTAATGGGCAACGCGAGGGTCGCTTTGCATTCGATTGCAGAAGTGCTGAGGGTGCACCAAGACTGCTAGTGCTCGCAGCGGGAGATTTTCTCGCTCATTCGGGCTGTCAGAGTCAGCAGCGGGAGCGGTCAACAAACTTCTGGTACACTGGCCGCAGGAGCCTGAGCAGCTTCACCGCCGTCGACAGAACGCGGTCGCGATTCCAAGCAAGCAGATTGACTAATGGCGTGTCCACTGGTGTCCCCTTCGAATTGATGCGGATGCTACCACATTGCCGCATCGAGTCATGAAACCAAGGGGGCTTGCGTAAATTGCGCGCATCAATCAATCCGAAAGGGGAGAAGTGGCGTTCTGCCCGTTCGTACGCAATCATCGTTGGGACAATTGCCCAAGTCTTCGTTTCGGGGCCGCTCTGCGCACAGCAGCGCGATCCCGCAGTGGAGATCTACGGGCTGACCGGAGGGTACTACTTCGGAAACAAGTCAAACGTGTTGAAGGGTGGGGAATGGAATCCGCAGTTCGCCGGGGGTATCTTGGTTCCTTTCGGGTCGCGGTGGGCAGCGATGATCGACGGAGTAACCAGTCACTTGGAGGTCAATGAGGGGCCACACGGCCCATATGACGACCATTCGTTCTCTGAGTTCTACAGAGAGAATCCCGGGGTTCAGAACAACGACCTTACGACGCAAAGGCTGATTGCGATCCTTCCGTCTGTCGTCAGGCTGTGGAGGATGGATCGATTCTCTTTCTATGCTGGTGGCGGTCTCGGGTTGGAGCGGCAGAGCCAGTTCATCCGGTACCAACCCGCTCTTCCGCATGAGAACCCTGATGGAAGCAGCGTGCTTGTTCGCTCCGAAGAGTTTGTCGAGTCCAAGGATACGGTATCGGTAACGCCCTTTATCCTTCGCGCCGGCGTTTTGGTGAGCCTCGCTCCCCGTGTTGTACTGCGAGGGGGTTACTCGCACGTTCTGGGCTACTTCGATACTGCCGCCTCCCGGTGCCTCGAAGTGGGGATCGGATACCGTTTCTAGAAACGTTCTCTCGGTTGAGTCGGAATGCCTTTCAACTCGCGTCGTGTCGGGAGTTGTTGGTCACCGCTGGCGACACCAAGGGGCTGTCTCCTCCGGACTTGCGCAACCTTTCCGGCCCGTCTTCGTCCTAGCCGACAGCACAAGATTCGTTGAGGCTCCTTGGTACGGGCCCACCGGTCACTTGGCGCTGCGTTGCAGTTACCTGCCGTCGGCACCAGACCCATTCCGAGACGCTGCTCGCCCTGCCGTGCAATCCGAACCATTCGTCGGAACGGCCGGCTCACTGCGCCGGGTAGACCGCTAGTCAGTAGCCGAAGGGTGAGCACGGTCCGGGCGCGCCCGAACGAAGAATTGCGGCTGACTCCCACAGGAACGGAAGATTCCCGTGCTCGACAAAGTGCTTGGTGACGGTCGTGCCGCCCCCGTACCGGAGACCGCAGCGCGGGCTGCCAGCTAGTACTGGTACTCCGCCAGAATCGCGTGGGCGCTGGTGCGGCTGATGGGTGGTCGTCTCCAGCAGGTTCAACTGCCACCGGTGGTCTGCCAGGGCGGCCTCCAAGCGCTCCTCAAGCTCTTCGATCCGCCGGTCGGAGGCGTCGCAGTGCTTCAACGCCTCACCCATGAGGGGTCCCACCCGTCGCGAGCCACAGGACCTGCGCTCCCGCTAGACTCCCAAATTGGCACGCCGCCAGTCGCTGGCGAGCATCCCATAGACAACATGATCGACGAAATGATCGTAGAGCCACTGGGCCTCGCGCAGCACTCCCTCCTCGCGAAAATCTAGCCGCCGCGGGATGGCGCAACTGCGCCGGTTCCCGACCGCACACCGGATCTCCACCCTGTTGAGTTGCAGGACATCGAACGCGTGCGCGACGAGCGATCGGCAGGCTGCGGTGGCTAGGCCGCGCCCTTGGTACGCCTCGCCGAGCCAGTAGCCGAGCGACGCGCAGCGGTTGGGCCAGTCGATCCGGTGGTGACCGATAACGCCGGCGATGGCGCTGTCGACCCGGACGGCGAACTGCACACCCTCGTTCCGCGACGCCTGCATCTTGCTGGTCCGGATCCACGCGCGGGTGTCCTCGGCGCAGCGGGCGGCATCGACCCACGGCAGCCAAATTCGCAGGTGCCTGCGGTTAGCGTCGGTCAGGTCGAACAGCGCGTCAGCGTCGGCCACATCGAGGGGGGTCAGCCGAATCCCCGCCGACACCTCAATCGATTGCATGTGTCGGCTGCGAGCCGTGTGTTTGAGTGGCATGAGTTCGCCATCGCCGGCACGAGGGGCCGGCTAGAGTGTACTGGCAGTTAAGCAGTTAAGTCGTAGGGTAGCGGCAAGCCAGCGGGGATGCTGGAGCCAGTTAGTTTGGCCGAGGCGTCCGTCAGTACCCGTCCTTGGGCTCATCGAGCGATCCTAGTCGGCTTTCCTACCTGACAAGGCCTCTTGGCGCTGAGCCCATTCGGTGCTCCAGCTGGGAACGCTCGGCTCGTGCGATGGGAAGGGTTCATTCGGGCCGGTGACGCACAGAGCTCCGTGGCCCTTCGTGTCGTCTCGGGACTCGTGCGGGCCCACACACGAGCGGTCCCACGTGATGCGCTGCTTTCATCGGCTCCCGTCAGGGAGCGCCAACGGCTCGGACGGACGACAGGATACCGAAGCGTGGGCGAGAGGAATGATCTCAGATGAGAGTCGGGTGCGTGGAGATTCGCATGTTCGGTTCGACGGGCCGGGAGAGGAAACGTGGCAATGCGAGAGACGGAGGCACTGACCAGTCGCAGTTAACGCACACCACAGATGTCAGCGAGCTTCTACTCTCTCACGTTACGGCGAGGGCACCCGTCCTCGACTCTGCAGCGCAGGGAGTCATGGCGCCTCCAACGTACTGGGGACCACAGGCGGGGGCCGCTGGGGCCGGTCCGAGGCAAGGGGCGCGGCGCAAGAGCAGGACGTTCGAGAGGAAACGGCAGGGGAACAAGTAGGGCCCCGGCAAGCCGTCAGCGGAACCGCCAACAATGGCCGTCCGGAGCGAGAAGCGTGAATCTGCCCTGCGAACGGCCAAGTGCATCAATTGCGCACGCTGGGTTTTTCGGGGACCTCGGGCAACCGGCGTTCCTACCTCGAAGAGGCCCAGCCCGCCCATTCATGTGAGTCCGCCAAAGCAGGTTTAGTGCGACCACTCCTCTTTGCTTCCGCCGGCAATCGCCGGTACGGATCTTCCCGACGCTACGTCAGGCCTGCCTTGGAACTTGCCCGGCCTGCACCGGGCCCTGTCTCGCCAGGTCTCGCTCGCGAAAATGCCCTGGGATCGTTGCTGCCCATCCTTGTTGTTGTGCGGACACCCTCAAGTGGTTGGAGAGCTTGTGATCTCTCATCCGACCGTCTCCAGTGCTGAGTGCAACCACTGCTGCAGTTCCGAAGCGGCAGGACGTCGGGGTGCGAATCCCAGGTCGCACGTGCCGCCACGTTCTGCGGAGAGATGAGCACTGCAACGTCCCCTGCCACTCGGCGCTTGGAGGCCAGTGCGGCCAGTGTGGAGCAGACAGTCGGCAACCGAACGTGCCGGGAACAGCAGCGTCCGCATCCTGCACGGTGTAGCGCCCCGTCTGGGAGACGCCGTGCAGGATGCCCGTTCTCTTCGGGACGGCTGCCGGTCGGCCGACAGTCGCGGCTCCTACTCGACATTACCGAGAGCATGGCCCAGCGCGGCATCCAACGCGGACTGGGATCACCAACGACCGGATCTGGCCGTTGGTGGCGGATCGTCCGATCGCAGGGGCAATCGCGCTCTGGAAGAGGTGACTCTGGAATAGCCCTGCACCATCCCCCAGCGCTTGACCGCCGTCGCTAGAATTGGATTCTACGGAATGGCGTCCCGATGGAGAAGGGCCCTCGCTCGGGGCCCGTGGCCGGTAGCCCGGGAGTGGAAGGCGGCTGCTATGGTCTGCTTTGCCGCGTTGCCAGCGGCAGCGGTCGACGAAGAGCGCCTTTCTGGGATTCTGGAAAGACACTGTGTGGCCTGCCACGGCCCCGCTGTTCAGAACGCGGATCTGCGCCTTGACAGCCTCCCAGCCCAATTCGGCGGGGACCGGCGTGCGGCCGAAATCTGGCAGGACGTCTTAAACGTCGTGGGCCGAGGCGAGATGCCGCCTGAGGGTGCGCCGCCGCTTGAGGCGGTGGACTTGGATGCTCTCCTGACTTCAGTGCGGTCGCTGCTCGCGGAAGGCCGCGTCGCAGCCCGGACCGACGCACGGCCCGTGGTGGTAATGCGCCGGCTCAACCGGGCCGAGTACCAGAACACCATGCGCGACCTGCTTGGCCTAGACATCGACTATGTCCGGCACCTGCCGCCAGACCAGGCCAGCCGGGCCGGATTCCGCAACAACGGCGCCGCCCTGAGGGTGTCGGCACAGCACTTGGAGCACTACCTTCGCGCTGCCCGCGATGGCTTGCGAAGGGCGATCGTGACAGGTCCGCCGCCACCGGTCCACGAGCACACAGCCTCAGAGACTGTTGTGGACAAGCTCAAGAACATGCATTGGTCCAGCCGGCTCGGACGAACAGGGACCTTCGTGGCGCGTGTTCCGGAGTTTCCCGACGAAGGGGAGTTTGTCATCCGGATCCGCGCACGGGCGACCATGCCCGAGGGAGATCCCTACCCGCGGATGCGGGTTGTGATGGGCTACCGAGCGGATACCCAAACCCCGTCCCGGACAGTGGCCGAAGTTGACGTGACGGACACCGGCGTGCAGCACTTCGAGTTTCGCGGACGGATTGAGGAGTACCCGCTGCAAAGCCGCACTCAGAGCAAGTACCCCGGGCTGCTGATTTGGATCTCGAACTTCTACAGCGACGGGAAGGCCGCCCCTGCTGGAACGAGGGTGAGTGCGAACGGCGCAGGGAGGGACCATTGGGTTTGGCCAGTCGACCAGGACTTCCCGTCAATCGTCATAGAAGAGGTCTCCTTCAAGGCGCCCGTGTTCGAGTCTTGGCCTCCAGCCCACCACTTGAGCATCCTCCCTTGCAAGCCGGGAACCCCGTCCGACGAGCGCGACTGCCTTAAGCAGGCCGCTCGCCACTTCATGCGCCGCGCCTACCGCCGACCGGTTGGCCAGAGAGACCTGGCGCCGGTAATGAGCCACTTCGACGCTGTCCGTCCGGCAGTCGCCGATTTCGCCGAAGCCGCTCGGGAAGCCCTTGCCGTTGCTCTCGTCTCACCCAGCTTCCTGTACCGCGTCGAGTCGTCGAGGCAGGGCCAACGGCTGACGGATCACCAGATCGCCTCTCGTCTCTCGTACTTCCTGTGGAGCACGATGCCCGACGACCGGCTGCTGCGCCTTGCAGACCGAGGTGCGCTAGGGCGCGCGGCTGTGCTGCGCGGGGAGGTGAGCCGGATGCTGGACTCTCCCCGCTCGCAGCAGTTTGTCGCGCAATTCACAGACCAGTGGCTCGACTTGCAGGGCGTGCACAGGGTAGCGATCAATCCGAACTACTATCCGGACTTCGACCCCACCCTTAAGGCCGACATGGTTGAAGAAACGCGGCACTTCGTCAAGGCCGTGCTGAGGGACCGTCTAAGTGCCTTGAACTTCCTGAAGTCCGACTTCACGATGCTGAACCAACGGCTGGCCCGCCACTACGGCGTGGAGGGGCCGAGAGGCGGCGCATTCAAGCGGGTAGAGCTGTCGGGAAGCGGGCGTGTAGGGGGACTGCTGGGTCATGGCAGCGTTCTGCTGTCCAACTCCACAGGAGAGGACTCGCACCCTGTCGAGAGGGGCGTCTGGGTACGTACTGCGCTGTTGGGCGACCCGCCGCCGCCTCCTCCACCCGCAGTCCCGAACCTTGCGCAGGGCGGAGCGGACAGCGAGCTGCTTCCCGTCCAGGAGCAGCTGGAGATGCATCGGGACAGTCCCGCATGCGCCCACTGCCACAAGGACATCGATCCGTGGGGCATCCCGCTAGAGGGTTTCGACGCGGTGGGCTTGCGCCGGGAGGCCGTTACACGCCGTTCCGGGAACCGCGTCGAGACCCACCCGGTGGATGCCAAGACGACGCTGCCGGGAGGCGTGGAAGTCGACGGAATCAACGAACTCTCCGCCTATCTGGCCACGGAGCAGCGAAGGCGCTTTGCAAGGGCGCTGGTCTCGCGAATGCTCTCGTATGCCCTGGGGCGAGACATCCAGCCTCCCGACAGTCCGGCCATAGACGAAATGACAGGGCGCTTTGAGCGGGCCGGATACCGATTGAGCGACCTTTGTGCCATCATCGTTACCAGCGAGCTCTTCCGCCAGGGTTGAGCCCGGTCAGGCCATGCCATTCACAACCCAGCGCTTCCAACGTCGGGCGTTCTTGCGTGGCACCGGCGTTGCGCTGGCCCTTCCCTGGCTGGAATCCCTGGCGGAAGGAAGGCAGAGTCCCTTGCCCAGGAGATTCTGCGCAGTGTACTTCCCGTACGGAATCGTCGATCGGCAGCCTGGAACTCCTGCGGCGGAATGGAACTGGTTCCCGAGCAGCCCCGGCCGCAACTACCAATTCAATCGCAGCTTGGCTCCTCTCGAGGCTCTGCGGTCCGATCTGACCGTACTCGGCGGGCTGTCCCATCCGAAGGGCCGCAATATGGGCGGCCACGACACCGCGGACACTTGGCTCACCGCAGCGGAGCTCAAGGAAGGCCATTTGGACAACACAGTTTCTGTGGACCAGCTGGCCGCGCTGCACATCGGGGAAGAGACGCGCTATCCATCACTTGTGCTTTCCAGCGACGGCGGAGTGGGCGAGCCGACGCGGGCCAGCACCCTCTCCTTCACTCGCACCGGCCAGCCCGTCCCGGCTGACAACCGGCCAGGGCCGGTCTTCGAGCGGCTCTTCGGCCTGGACGACCGGTCATTGGAGGCGCGTCGCGTTAGTTTGGACCGTTCGCGGAGCATGTTGGACCTAGTTCTGGGCCATTCCCATAGCCTGCGCAGCGGGCTGGCGAACCACGACAAGGTCAAGCTTGATGAGTATCTGGAGTCTGTCCGGCAAATCGAGCGCCGCGTCGAGCGGTCAAGACGGTGGCTGGAGGTCCCAAAGCCGTCGGTGAGCGCCTCCGGGCTGCGCTTGGAGGCGGATGACACGACGCCCGCCGAGCTGATCAGGACGATGTACGACCTGATCTACCTGGCCTTCCGGACAGATTCGACGCGCCTTGCTACATACCAGATTGGCAACATGAACGGCGCGACTTCGATCGCCGGAAAGTTCCCGCAGCTTCTTGGCCTGTCGGACAACATGCACAAGCTAGCGCACGACGCGCGCAAGGGTGACGCTGGTGCCGAGCCCTTGGGGCGGTGGGACACCTTCCTAACCCGGCAGTTCGCGTACTTCCTGGATCGATTGAAGAACACCCCGGAAGGGGATGGGACGTTGCTGGATCGAACGGTGGTCTTGTACGGCAGCAGCAACAGCCAAACACACGTCAACCTGAACTATCCGCTGGTGCTCGCCGGTGGGAGGGGCTTGGGCTTCGGGCATGGCCGTTACCTGCGCTTTGGGGACGACGCCCCGATGGCGAACCTGTTCGTCACCATCCTCGGCAGTCTCGGCTTGCCGGTCGAGGGTTTTGCGGACAGCTCCGGTCCCTTGGAACAGGTCTTGGCTTAACGACCCCTCAAGTCCCCATTCGCCGACCGGGGATCGCACGGGAAGCGATCACGCCTTCCGTATGAGGCCAAGCAGTTCGTCGGCCGAGAGCTTTCCGCTCATGTCGGCGCCTTCGAGGAGACTGTCGGCCAAGTCGCGTTTGGTCGTGTGCAAATCAACGATCTTCTCCTCAATGGAATCTCTCATGACCAGCCGGTACACCGTTACCGGCCGGGTCTGGCCGATTCTGTGGGCGCGGTCCGAGGCCTGATCCTCCACAGCAGGGTTCCACCACGGGTCAAGGTGAATCACATAGTCGGCTGCCGTGAGGTTCAGCCCGTGGCCCCCCGCGCGAAGGCTGATCAGGAAGAGGTCCGAAGCGCCCGCCTGGAACTTCGCGACCTCCCTCTTGCGAGCGGCCTTGGGCGTACTGCCGTCCAGATAGCGGTAGGTGATGCCCGCCTTGTCAAGGCTCTCGCGGACGATGGCCAGATGGGAGACGAACTGGCTGAACACCAGCGCCTTGTGGCCGCCGTCCTTGAGATCGCCGACGATTCTCAGGAACGCAGCCAGCTTGGAGCCTGAGATTGATGTCTCGGACATGGCCAGCCGAGGGTGACAGCATGCTAGCCGGAGCTTCGTGAGCTCCGCAAAGATCCGCAACTGCTTGCCGCCCTTTTCGCTGTCCCCGGACTCTATGGAGGCGATTGCCGTCAGACGCACGGCTTCGTAGAGGGCCCGCTCTTCCTTGCTCATCTCGATTCGTTGGGTGATCTCGGTGCGGGGAGGGAGTTCGTCGAGCACAGCCGCTTTTGTGCGCCGAAGAATGAACGGCTGGAGCAGGCCTTTAAGGCGGCGGCGGACCTGGGAATCCTTGTCCCGGTGAATCGGCACCGCGAAGTTGGCGGAGAAGGACTCCAGAGAGCCCAGCAGGCCGGGATTGATGAAGTTGAACAGGTTCCAAATCTCTCCGAGGTGGTTCTCGATCGGAGTCCCGGTCGTAATCATGCGGAACTTTCCGCGAAGGCGCATCGCGGCCTTCGACCGCATCGTTTCCCGATTCTTGATGGCCTGGGCTTCGTCGAGTATGACGGTCTCCCACTGCTGCGTGGACAGCAGGTCGGACTCTTGATGCAGCAGGCCGTAACTGCATACCAGCACGTCGAACGGCCCTAGGTCCTTGAGCAGCTGAGCTCGGTTCTTCGATCGGAACTCAAGTGCGCTGAGTGCCGGAGTGAATCGGCGGGCCTCGTCGATCCAGTTCGCGCAGACCGATGTGGGGGCGACCACGAGAGTGGGTCCATGTGGCGCCCTCGCAAGCGAGACGGAGAGAGCTTGGATCGTCTTTCCGAGGCCCATGTCATCCGCAAGGCACGCTCCCGCGCCCCATGCCGCCAATCGGGACGCCCACCGGAACCCGTCCACCTGATAGTCCCGCAGCTGGGCCTGCAAGGTGGTCGGCAGTGTCGGCGTCAACTGCTCCGCGTCGCGGAAGCGCCGGAGCTGCCGAGACCAAGACTCGTCCGCATCCAACTTGCCAGCCTCGTCGGCGATCCCCTCTATCGCGTGCGCTCGGATCGGCCGAAAGCGCAGGCCCTTCTTGCCGTGCCGCTCCGCGTACCCGGCAAGGTCGTCAATCCTCTTCTGAAGGGCTGACGTGAGCGCGACGAATTCCCGTTCGCCGATCTGGAGGAATCTCCCTGTTGCGCTCTTGGACCGCTCGATGAGCTCGCGCAGGCTGAGCACGAGGCCTTTATCCAGTTCGATCGCCCCATCGATGCCGAACCAGTCTCGGGCCTTCCGAATCTTCAGGGCTAGGCGATCAATTCCCGCAATTCCGA
The DNA here is from genome assembly GCA_028819235.1 of Bryobacterales bacterium. Taxonomy (GTDB): domain Bacteria; phylum Acidobacteriota; class Terriglobia; order Bryobacterales; family UBA6623; genus VXMF01. The sequence goes on along the minus strand of JAPPMC010000069.1, from coordinate 40,652 downwards.
GGATCCGCAAAGGCTTCCCCTTCGGCCAGCCCACGATCACGCCATCGCCGATCTGCCACAGTTGCTCAAGCAGCTCAAGGCAATCTAGCGGATCAGCAACCAACCAAACATCGCCGTCGCGCTCGGCATCTCGCAGCACGGGACACCGTTTCACAATCTCACGCAACTTCCGTGCCTCAAGCTTCAGATTCCTGCTTACCTTGACGCGCTTCTGGTCGACGACTGAGAACACCACCCGGGATCCTCTGCCGGGAAAGTAACTTGGCCCGCCCTTCGATAGCGGGACGACGAGAGCTTCTGCCTGTAGGCCTTTCCCATGTGGAGTCAAGTGGATTCTCGGAGTCGGATCTGCTGGCTCTTTTACTACATCTGCCCCATCTCCGCCAATGTCAGATTGGACTGATAACAGACCACTGACTGCTGCGACAGCCTTGTTAACTCTCTCTCTTGACGATACCGGGACAGTCAAGGCTCCCCCGCCAAGCGCGTTCATGAGTTGTCTATGCTTTTCCTCAAAAACAGTAACGATTATCTTTCCAGAATTTGGTTGGGTTATGACAACATTTCCTTTCGTGGGGAGTCTTGGAACGAGCCTAATCTTCACCTTACCTTGCCGTGAAGTAACCTTCAGTTGAGGCTCATCTTTGCTCACTTCCATCGGTTCACCGGGATTGCTCTCTCGAAATACCAGAGGATGCCCAGCTAGCCTCACTATTGCATCCTCAGGATCGATGAAGTAATCCGACGGACCCCAAGACTTGATAGCCCCGCATACCCTGACATCGTCCGGCTTGACGTATTCTGGCTTGTCATCACTAGCCAAATGTTTCAGCGCAACCTTACGGCCCTTTGACCAGCGGCCAGACTTGAGACGTTTCTGCAAGAAAGGAGCAACAGTCGCTGCCTTTTTCTTGTACGACACCCGCCAAGTCAATCGAGGCATGTTAGTCCCGCTATTATTCTCTGTTGATTCGATGCCCAATCGCTCAAGTGCCTCCAAACTGCGCTCCCAAGCGGAATGTAGATCTATGGCCGTAATAAGCGGAGAACAGCCAAGGTCGGTATGGCTCGCAACGTCTGGGTGGGCATTCTGGTTGTCACCAAGGTGTCTGAATACGCTGTCGAACTCAGCCGACAGCCATCGATACTTGGCTTCGCTGCTGTGCAGAAGCATGATTTCAATGGACTTCATGTGGGCCGGACTTGCCTTCCAGTCGACCCAGCACACCGCGAGAAATGCAATGAGTAGCTCTTGGGGATCAACCAATTGCGAATCGCGCCTTTTGGCGATTCTTGCGTACAAGTTCCGCGATTCCTGTATTCTGCCCCCAACCATCATGCCGACGCACTGGAGAGTGGAGTATACTATCTCTTTCCAAGGTCGGTCCTTAAGCGCCCTGTCTAAGTACTCAAGTCCTTCTTTGATCGACAATTTGCTACCGATACTGAAACAGGACACAAGATAGTATAACTCGCACTTCCGGTGGATCAGCACCTTGCGTCTTCGAAGTTCTTTCTTTCGCCGCTTGACCGACTCCCTGAAGGCACTAAGTGAGCCCGTGTAGTCACCTTGCATGCACAAAATCCTGCCGCTAAATGCGTAACGATCGGCTAGGTCTATGTGTTCAAGCGCATTGCGTGATGGGGATAGATTGCCTCGAAGTAGACTATAGTCCGCCATCAGTGACAAGTCCAGACCGGTAGTGGAGGATTCAGTTATGATGCGGTTCCAGACCTCCATAATATCATCTGCTTCAAGGAGCATTGAAGTCCGAATCGCTAGGAGTGTGCCGAGAGTGGGATTTCGGATATCTGGGTCTCTTGAGAACATCCATTCTGAATCGAAAGGACTATCGAAGACTGCGTGCACGAAGTCCATCTGTGAATACTGCGTTTTTTGGTCGTGCCATACATATGATCCTATAACTCTCGAATAGGTCGCAGGATCGTCAAGATAAACAGCCCATCTTGCGATAGAAATCGCTTCCTGTTTATCATAAAAGTACACATAAACAGAACCATGAGTGTAGTTGCGATACCCAGACTTGTCAATGACATTTACCCATGTCTCAAACCTGCCCTTGCCCGCCGCATGCCGGGCTATTAACTCCACAACCTGAGAATTGCATTCAAATCGGTGGTCGTTTTTTGTCAGAATCTTCTTCTTGACTAGAGCGCTTGCAGCTCGCTTGAGTGCGGTCTCCGCACGGTCGCCGTGTTTGCTGCTTCCAAACGGCGTTCCGGCCAGCTTCAGCAGTTGATGAGCGAGGCTGATTGAGGCTGGCTCGTACAGCACGGCCAGCACCTCAGTCAGGTCGCGATCGAGGCGCGGCAAGCCTTGGTAGGCATTGAACAGCCCCTGCGGGTCGGCTGTCGTTTCCTTTTGTTCCTTCATCCGGTCGCCTCAGCTCATGCGGGACGTAGACGAGCCGACACCTTCTCGTTAGGTCCGGACGGTGACCATCTGACCACAACGGACTCTAGCCTCTGCCTGGAGGTCGGCCGCCGCTGCAGGCGGGCGCACGCCGTAGAGGGCACAAGCGGGCCCTCATTCGGTATTACCATGCCACGCTGTCGGGCAGCGCGACATTCGGGGCACGCCCGAGTGCTAGAGGTCGGCGGACGTGCGGAGGCATCGCGGCTATGCGGAGCCGCGGAAGACCGTCGGAGGGTTTCCGGCCTGCGCAGCCGACCACGGCATGTGCGGTGCGGTTCCTAGGTGGCAACGGGCTGGTTTGGGCCTCGGGTTTCGGGTCTGTGCCTGCCGGGAATGTGGAATAATGTGGCCGGGAGGGGGCTTGATGAGCATTCTTGGACTCGGTCTGGCGGCTATGGCGATCGTGGTGGCGGCTGCCGCACAGCAGCCAGCCAACGAGGAACGGATGGCCGAGGAAGCCCTGACGCCGGAACAGTTCCGGGCGGCGCACGCATCGCTGACCTCCTCACGGGATCCGTCCGACCAGGTTGCTGCGGTCACGGACAAGGTTGCCCGCCGCATTCCCGCCGACGGGACCGAAGCCGTCGTCCGCCGCAGCTTCGTGGATGAGCACATCTTCGGGGAAATCGAAAGAGTCGGCATCTCCCACGCCCCTTCGGCGGAAGACGGTGAGTTCCTCCGCCGCGTCTACCTTGACCTGATCGGCCGCATTCCGACGCCTGGGGAGATCAGGAGCTTTCTCGCGGACGCGGATCCCGACAAGCGCGCCGCAACCATAGACAGGCTGCTGGAGCGCGAGGAGTTCAGCGAAAAGTGGGCCTACTTCTACATGGACTTGTTCCGGGCGAACGGAAAAATGGGCCGGGGCAGGGAACTTTTTCACTATTGGCTCAAGGAGAACCTGAGATCCGACCGGCCGTACGACGAATGGGTGCGGGCCATGATCGCATCCGCCGGCAAGAGCAGCAATGTATTGGCGGCGTCCAACGTGATCGCCCGCGAGCACGTCCAGGGAAAGGCGCAGCCGGACGACGGCCATGACTGGGGCATGGTTCATCAGCTCGATACGCACGATGAGCTGACAATCTTGTACGGCAGGGTGTTCCTAGGCATCAACCTGTCGTGCATCTCTTGCCACGACGGCGCGAGCCACCTTGAGGAGGTCAACGTCTACCTGGCGGGGCGCACCAGGAACGACTTTCACCGACAAGCGGCATTCCTGGGCAACACTCGCTACCTCATGTATTGGGAGGACGGCGATGTCAAGGCCAACGAGTTCTTGATCGACGACCTTGCGCCTGGCTACGACACCCTCGGGCCGAGCATGCTCAGGATTGCCCGCTGGGGCGGAGACGCGTCGCCGAAATTCCTGCTGACCGACGAGTCGCCCCTGTCTGGCGAGAACCCTCGGGACGGGCTGGCGCGCATGTTGACGGCCCATCCGCAGTTTGCCAAGGCCACCGCGAACCTGTTTTGGAAGCAGCTGATGGGCTACGGCATCGTTGAGCCGTACGACGAATTCGACCTAGCCCGCCAGGATCCGGCCAACGTCCCCGACGGGTGGCAGCTTCAGCCGACGCATCCGGAACTGCTTGATGACCTTGCTGCGGATTTCCGCCAGTCCGGGCACAGCGTGAAGCATTTGATGCGGCGGATCTGCAATTCCAGCGCCTACCAGCTTTCTGCGAGCTATCCGGGCGAATGGCATCCTTCCTACCGTCGACTCTTTGCGCGCAAGTTCGTGCGGATGCTGACAGCGGAGGAGCTCCACGACGCGGTCGCAGTGGCGACCAGTCGGCCGGGCCGGTTCCGGTTTGGCGGCGACACGGTCGGAATGGCCATGAAGCTGAGCGAGCCTCAGGGAGCCCCAGAACTGAAGTACCTGCTGCGGACCTTCGGACAATCAACGCGCAGAAACCCGCCGAAGCCTTGGAACGGTTCGGTTCGGCAGCCGCTGGCGCTGATGGAGTCCCCAGTGGTGAGCGAGCGTGTCAAGGCTGAGAAGGACAGCCTGGTGCAGAGGCTGCTGGCCAGCTATGAAGATGACGACAGGGTCGTCGGCGAGATCTTCCTGGCGACACTGGCCCGGCCGCCCTCATCTGGGGAAATGGCGGTGGCGCTTGAGGAGCTTTCGCGTGACCGTGTCCGAGGTGCGGAGAATCTGCAGTGGGCCCTGATCAACAACGTGGAGTTTTTCTTCAACCACTGAACCGGCTAACGAATCTAGGAGGAGGCACATGAGGACGGTTGCAGAAGCGTTCGGCACGCGACGGGACGCCCTGCGCCTTGGGGGAATCGGGCTTGCGTCGGCCGCGGTCGACGGGCTGTTGCCGAGGCGCGTTTCTGGCGCCCCGAGGGTGACACCCCGCGGAACGGCCAGAAACGTGCTCTTCTACGAGATCAACGGGGCCATCAGCCATCTGGAGTCGTGGGACTTCAAGGAGAACCCCGGCACCCCTCCGGACCTGCGGGTCACGGAGCACCTTAAGGGTCTGTACCTCTCCGAGAAGCTGTTCCCGCGCTTCAGGGAGCAGATCGACCATTTCGCGATCCTCCGGACCCTGCTGAGCCACGAAGAGGTCCACTTCAGGGGTCAGACCTACGTGCAAACGGGCCGACCTCTGAACTTGGCCTTCGCCAGCGAGATACCCGCAATCGGCTCGGTGGTTGCGATGGAGCTGGAACCGAGCCGGCGAGACGCGGACACATTCCCCACCTATATGTCCTTTAACCTCGAGAAAGCGTTCCCGGGGGCCCTCTCGACCGGCTTTCTCGACCCTCGATTCTCCGTGGTCGACATCAACCCGGAATTGGCCGGCCAAGGGGTGTCCTTAGACGAGCCGGCGATTCGGCTGGTGGAGGAGCGCTGGCGCCTGCTCGAGAAGCTGCGCAACGCGCAACGGGATCGTCTCGACGGATTCGAGCGTCGCATGGCCAGCTACGAGAGCTTCTACGATGCAGCCCACCGCCTGGTGTCGGACCATCGCTGGGCACGGGCCTTCAAGATCAATGGCCAAGACCGGGAGCGCTACGGAGAGACAGACGTGGGCACTTCCTGCATCTTGGCCCGCAACGTTCTCGCGGCGGACGCCGGGACGCGCTACGTGCACATCTGCCACCCCGGCTGGGACCACCACAAGTACATTTGGGACGCTTCGAAGGAGACAAACCACTACAAGCTCTGTGCGGAGTTCGATCGCGCCTTCTCAGCACTGGTCGCGGACCTCGCCGGCACGCCGTCAGCGGGAGATCCCTCTAGGAGCGTGCTCGACGATACTTTGGTTGTCGCGATGAGCGAATTCGGTCGCACGCCCGGGGCGCTCAACAACCTTGAAGGCCGTGACCACTACAACAAGGTGTTCCCCGCGCTGTTCGCGGGGGCCGGCGTGCGTCCCGGCGTCATTCTTGGGGAAACGGACAAGGACGGGGCCCAGTGCGTCCGGACCGGATGGCACCGGAACGAGCAGCCACGAATCGAGAATGTGGTTTCGACGATCTATTCTGCGCTGGGCATCGACTGGTCCAAGAAGATCCATGACACGCCGTCGAGGCGGACGTACGCGTATGTCGACGAGCTGGGGGCCCCGGGTTGGATCCCGACTGACGAGATCAGCTCCTTGTATGGCTAGGGCTGCGGTCCTAGCCATCGCGACAGCAGCATGCCTGCCGGCCCAAACAGGGCCGGTGGCGGTCATCCCGGAAGGAACATTCGAGATGGGGCGGTCCTACACTCTGCCGGATGACGGGCTCGAGTGGGTTCCCCACACGTTGCGCGACGACCGGCCCGTCCATTCGGTCTGGCTGCCGGAGTTCGAGATCGACGTTCACGAGGTGACCAATCGCCAGTACGCCGAGTACGTTGAGAGGTCCGGCGGGGAAGTAGGCCCTCCCTTCTACTGGCGTGGATCGCAGCCACCAAGAGAGCGCTTGGACGAACCTGTCGCGAACGTGACGTGGCACGACGCACGAGACTATTGCGCATGGCGAGGAATGCGCCTACCGACCGAGGCGGAGTGGGAGAAGGCATGCCGTGGCGGCCTTCCGGCCCGCAAGTATCCGTGGGGGGACGCCGAGATCGACAAGACCTTGGCGCACTACGACTCGGTCAAGGGGCCAGTGCCTGTTTGCAGCTTTGAGCGCAACGGATACGGGCTGTGCGACATGGCGGGAAACACGTGGGAATGGACTGCAGACATCTACGCGAAGGACTACTACGCTGGCTCACCTTCCCGCACTCCCCCGGGTGCGGCCACGGGCCGGTACAAGGTTCTGCGCGGAGGGTCCTGGTCCGATGTACCCAAGTTCCTGACCTGCGGGCACCGCAGCTTCGCCCGCCCTGCGGAGCGAAGCCCAAACATCGGCTTCCGATGCGCGCGCGCTGTCCGGTAGACCGATTCCGGGGCAGTCCGGAGAGAGATGTCGCGACAGTGGTTCGCAGCGCACTCGCGAACCGTCGTCGGGAGCGCCCCGAACCGGTCGGACCACAGGGTCCCTGGCACTTAATCCTGCCGAAGCCTGTCCGGCCTGCTATCGTATCGCTCGCGCGCCGTGGCCCGTTGTGGCCGCTCGGCGCTGACAGCCGCGACGGGACTGCTGGCCGCTCGTGGCCCGGCGCGTTCAGCAGTCAACCGCAGTACAAGACATGCAACAGTTTGTCCGAAACCTGACAGTCGCCACTTACGGGAAGGGTCTGACCGAGATCACCGGCCAAATCGTAGGTTGGGTATCCGGCCTGACCATCGAGACGGGGATGCTGACCGTGTACATCCGCCACACGTCCGCGTCGCTCACCATCCAGGAGAACGCCGACCCGGATGTGCAGACCGACCTTGAGCGGTTCTTCGCACGCCTTGTGCCTGAAGACCGGCGGCTCTACCGCCACACGTCGGAAGGCCCCGATGACATGCCGGCCCACATCCGCTCCGCGCTCACGCAGACCCACCTCGCGATCCCGGTGCTCAGGGGCCGGCCGGCGCTTGGAGTTTGGCAGGGCATCTACCTGTTCGAGCACAGGAGGCATCCGCACCGGCGCAGGGTGGCCCTGCATGCGATCGGCGAGTAGCGAACGCTTCCGAACCGTCAGCGTTCGTGCCGACATACAAGGACGGACCCTCGCGACGCATTGGTGCGAACGGGGAGACTCGAACTCCCACGGGTTGCCCCACTAGAACCTAAATCTAGCGCGTCTGCCAATTCCGCCACGTTCGCCCGCTGCGCCGCGAAGGGCCGGGGCCGCGGAGCGGCTCACCCGCCCGCCAGGGCAAGATTCCTCGGAGAACTCATCCTAGCCGATCCGCACGGCACGCGTCGGGGCGGGCCCAAGCCCGGACGAACGAGTCATGGGAATCCCCGCATGTTCGATATCATGGGCCAAATGTCGCAATCCACGGACCTCCTGAGAACGGCTTTGGCCGCCGGTGAGGGTGTCCTTCGCCTCGCCCCGTGCTGGGTGCCGCGATCGTTCCTCATGCCGGGTGGCAGGTTGAAACTGCACCCGGGGGACATCTACGCGCTGGGGGCTCACAGGGGGGGCATCGATGAACGTTGGTTCTCGTCCACAACAAATGCCGACAATGGCCCCGGGACGCCCGACGACGAGGGCCTGAGCTACGTGGTCATTCCCAACGGCGGAGACTCGCCTGCCAAGATCCTCCTAAAGCGCGCAGTCGAGGATCTCGGGGATGAGATTCTCGGCAAGGAGGTAATGCGCCAGCACGGCGGCTGGAACGTGCTTTGCAAGTTCTTCGACAATCTGGGGCCGATCCCGCACCACATGCACCAGGACGAGGTGGCCGCGAAGCGCGTCGGGCGTCGGGGAAAGCCTGAGGCGTACTACTTTCCGCCCCAGTACAACTACAAGGAGAACAACTTCGCGTACACGTTTATGGGATTGGAGCCGGGAACCACCAAGGACGACGTTTGGCGGTGCCTGGAGCGCTGGAATGAGGGCGACAACGGCATTCTGTACCACTCGAAGGCTTACAAGCTGAAGCCGGGCACAGGCTGGCAGATTCCGGCGGGAGTGCTCCATGCTCCCGGGTCGGCCGTCACCTACGAGCCTCAGGTGAATTCCGACGTGTTCGGCATGTTCCAGTCCATGGTCGAGGGCCGTGCCGTCCCGTGGGACCTGCTGGTCAAGGACGTTCCGCCAGAGCACCACCAAGACTTCGAGTACATCATTGGCATGCTCGACTGGGGCAAGAACGTCGATCCGTATTTCATGAAGAATCGGTTCTTCGAGCCGCTGCCGGTGCGGTCGGTGGAGGAGATGGCCGAGGACGGATACCGGGAAGTGTGGGTGACATACTCAACGGCCGACTACTCGGCCAAGGAATTGACGGTGTTGCCGGGTCGCACCGTCACGATCCGGGATGCAGCGGCCTATGGGCTGATCCTGACCCAGGGGAGGGGCAACGTTGGCGTCTGGGATGCCCACACACCGGCCATGATCCGCTTCGGGGAACTGACCGCCGACGAGTACTTCGTCACCGCCTCGGCCGCTGCCGCCGGTGTCCGGATCACCAATGCCAGTGCCGACGAGAATCTGGTGATGCTCAAGCACTTTGGCCCGGACAACCCGGATGCCCGCCCCCTCGAGAAGTAGCCGGGGCACTTCTCGCGATTACAGAGATTCGCCTGTTGGCCACGCCCAAAACTCGATGCTGGGCGATTGCGGCCTTGCCGTTCCGGACGCAGAAAGGCCCTTGGTCAGGCATTGGGCCAGAGCATTGCCTCGCGGGCCGAGGGGCCGATAGAAATTTCTTATGGGCGTGAGCACCAGATCCACGCGTCCGGGGCTGTGATAGCATCAACGGTTACAAGTCAAGGCGCTGTGCCGAGCGCACACGTCACAATTCTGTCCACCCCCCCACAGCGGCAACTAGGAGGAGCCAATGGCTGTACGTAGAACACCATCCGAGGTCATGGCGTATGCAAGAGAAAACGACGTCAAGTTCCTCGACCTGCGATTCGCGGACCTTCCGGGAATCTGGCAGCACGTCTCGTATCCGATCAGCGAACTCACCGAGGAGAGTTTCGAGGATGGATTCGGCTTCGACGGATCGTCGATCCGTGGTTGGCAGGCGATCAGCGAGTCTGACATGCTGATCGTCCCCGATCCGAACACCGCGTTCATCGACCCGTTCTTCGAGGTCCCGACGCTGTGCATCGTCTGCACGATTCTCGATCCGATCACGCGCCAGCACTACGAGCGCGACCCGCGCTGGATCGCGCAGAAGGCGGAGAAGTTCTTGCAGTACACCGGTGCTGGTGACGTCGCCTACTTTGGCGCCGAGGCCGAGTTCTTCGTGTTCGACAACGTCAGCTACGACTCTTCCTACAACTTTGGCTTCTATAAGCTCGACTCCGAGGAAGGCCGCTGGAACTCCGGCCGCACCGAGAATAACTTGGGCTACCGGCCCCGCTACAAGGAAGGCTACTTCCCGGTCCCTCCAACGGATCACCTCCAGGACATCCGCACCGAGATGTCCCAGGTAATGATGGATTGCGGCATTCAGGTGGAGTGCCACCACCATGAGGTCGCCACCGGTGGGCAGGCCGAGATCGACCAGCGCTTCGACACATTGGTTCTGTCGGCGGACAACATGATGCTGTACAAATACATCGTCCGCCAGGTTGCGTACCAGAACGGCAAGACGGCCACCTTCATGCCGAAGCCGCTGTGGAACGACAACGGTTCAGGAATGCACACGCACCAGTCGATCTGGAAGGACGGCGAGCCAACCTTCGCGGGAGACGGATATGCGGGCCTCAGCGAGACGGCCCTGCACTACATCGGCGGACTCCTCAAGCACTCGCCAGCGCTGGCGGCCATCGTCGCGCCCACGACCAACAGCTACAAGAGGCTCGTTCCCGGATTCGAGGCGCCTGTGAGCCTGGCGTACTCGCGCCGGAACCGCTCGGCTGCCTGCCGCATCCCGATGTACTCTGCCAACCCGAAGAGCAAGCGCGTCGAACTGCGCTATCCCGACCCGTCCTGCAACCCCTATCTGGCATTCTCCGCTAGCCTGATGGCCGGTCTTGACGGAATCCAGAACCGGATCGATCCGGGCGAGGCCCTCGACAAGGACATCTACGACCTGTCGCCGGAGGAGCTCAGCAACGTGCCCGCGCTTCCGGAGAATCTGGCGGGGGCCCTGCAGGCGCTTGAGCGCGACCACGACTTCCTGACGCAGAATGACGTGTTCACGGAAGAGCTGATCAGCAGCTATATCGACTACAAGCGCTCAGCGGAGGTCGACGAGGTTCGCCAGCGTCCACATCCGTACGAGTTCTCTCTGTACTACGACATCTAACCGACCGGCCACTTGCCGGAACCCGGGTCCGTCCGGTCAATTCGGACGGGCCTGCCGACCTCGGGGCGGGATCTGCCTGGCAGTTCCCGCCCTGTCCGTGCTTTGGGCCCGTGCGGCGGGCCACAACGTGTCACGCGGGGCCGCACCCGGCGCGGCGGACATGACAGAGACCATGCGGCGCGCGCCGAGGGCGCGCGTCTGGACGCCCCCGCCGCCGGCCCCTTCCTACTACCGCTTTGTCACCCAGATCGGGCTCGACCAGGCGACGTGGCCATCCTCCTGCTCCATGCGCACGTAGTAGTAGTGCTCGCCGGGTGGCAGGTCCATCTCCGCGAACTCAAACTCCATCTGCGGCCCATCGCCGGCCTCGGTGGCGACATAGGTGTTGTCGCGCACGACGGCGACTTCTTTGATGTTGTTCGTTCCGCGTATCACGGCCTTGACGATGGCACGGTCAGATGTCGCGAATTCGTCGCCTTGGAGCCACTCTCCGTCCCCTGCGACCATTCGGAAGTCCAGGATTATGTTGCTGGTGGCCGCATAGGTGTGGCGCTGGCGCATGGCATCCACTAGGCCCTGACGGCTAAAGTCGTCGGTGATCACCATCGCGTACGAGCTGTGTGTGGAGACGTGGTCCGAACTCGCCTGCACGCCCAGCTTGTAGCCCTTTTCCCACGCCAGCCAGACAAAGCCCTTGGGGCGGTAGCTGCCAGCCCACAGGTCTGACCGGGCGGCCGAGGACGCGAGCGGGGCGGCCTCGTGCTCGGCGGATGTCCGGGCGCCTTGGAAGATCTCCACGATCGGCTCCAAGTCCGGATCATTGTCCCGCCAATCCGTGCCCATGGAGGTGTGCGGAGTGTGCGACGTGGCGATCCCACCTTGTGCACGGAGAGCCTCGTACAGGAAGGGCCCCGTGCTGGAGTCGCGCTCCTCGCGCGTTATGCGGATCGGACGGTGGCCGCGCGTCGGCAGGATGATGTTGCGGTGACCGTTCGGGTACGGGAGGCTCCGCTCGTACCCGAAGAGCGTCACGAAGCGGCCGGGAACATGGAACATGTCCTCTGCCTTCTCCGTGCGCCACCAGTCGTACTCGGTGTCGTTGCCGCCCTTGTGGTCCGTCACCACGTAGAAATCCATGGCGGCGGCGTCCATCATGTAGCGGAAAGAGTCGTAGAGCGATCCGTCGCCCGTTCCGTCGAGCGAGATGTCGGTGTGCCGGTGCATGTCGCCCCGGTAGATCTTGTAACGCCTGCCAGCGGTGCGGATTGTGTAGTTACGGATCGCGGCGACTTGCTGCGCCTCGTGGGGCTCGGAGGGAAGCATTGCGGGCGCCTCGGTCCCGCGCGGCGCCAGTACTGGCCGCCGGAAGTTCTCGTCACGGAACTGGTCCGAGAGTTCGGCGAACCCGATCTGGTTGTCGCGGGGATAGTGCCCAAAGTCCGGACCGCCCCAGAGTCTCTGGTCAGTGGTCCAAGAGGCGTAGATCTTACCGTTGCTCCCCGCAACGGCGTCCACTGGCCCCTCGTTGCGGCCGATGCTGTCCGGTAACGGGACCGGCTCGGCCCACCGGTCGCCGGAGTAGTAGGTGGCCATGACTTCCCACTTGCCCCCTGCGGCCCACAGAGACTCCGGCTTAGTGGATCGCACTCTGGGCCTGACCAGCATCCACATGCGGCCAATGCTGTCCGGAACCAGCTTGGGCGTTTGGACGTATCGGCGCACGCTCGGGCGGAAGCGCCGGTTTAGATCGTCGAGAGGAGCCAGCCATTCCTTGCCGTCCCACACGACCACCCGGTTGGTGCGCGACTGGTAAATGCCCGCACCGCCGCGCAGCAGGAATCCCGTGTCCTTGCCCCAGTTCTCCTCGGACTCGTCGTAAGAGATCCAGACGCGGTCCTCAAGATCCACGGCGATGCTCGGCGTGCCGTGGTAGCGTGGCGAGTCGGTGACCTTGACCAGAGATCCGGCCCGCCCGGCCGTGACCGGGCGCATGCGGATGTTGTAGCTGCCTCCCTGATAGCTGTCCCACACGACCCAGGCCGTACCGTTGGTGTCTGTGGCTACGTCCGGATACCACTCGTTGGCACCCGCAGAGGGGTCAGTCAGAGGGAGCTCGGTTGACCACTCGGAGCCGTCGAACGAACTGTAATGGATGCCGGAGAACCCCATCCGGGCAGACTGCCACACGAGGTGCAGTCGGCCGAATCGGTCGGCCGCGAGCACCGGGAAGAGGTTGTTGCCGACGTCGGCCGGCACCGACCGCGGCGCGCTCCACGCCGTGTCCGAGCGCACCGCGTGGAGCAGTTCCCAGGCCTCGCCGGTTCTCCGGGACCAGACTAGGTGCAGCGAGCCCTGGCCGTCATGGGCGGCCGCGAGCCCCTGCAGGTCTCCTGTAGCGCCGTCCACAGGCGTGATCGTGCCCCACTTGTCTCGCTCTCTCTCCCGAACGAAGACTTGGTCGGTCTCATTTCGGTAGCCAATCCAGGACACCGCTAGCGATCCCCCCGGCGACAGGGCCATCACCGGGTAGTCGTCCTCGTATTCGTCAGTGCTGATTGACTCCACGATTGGGACCCGGCGCAGTTCGACCCTCGTTGACAGGATGTGCATCGGATCCGAGGCCGGTAAGTCCCGCAGCTTGAACGAGAAGTCCCCGTTTGCCGTCTTGACCGAGACAGTGGCGTCGTCCGGTGCTCGGTAGTGGAGCGTCACGCCTACGTTCTGGACGCGCATTACGTGCGGAAACGGCAGTTCGTGGGGGTGCATGCCTCCCGTCGGCCTCGGCCAAGGGTCGGTCCGCGCGACCCATGAATTCCCTGGGCCGATTGCCTCTCCCTCCTTGAATCGATAGCCGCGCAGGGATACGACCTCGCCCTTGTCCATCACCAGCGAGCCGTCCCAAACAGTTGGCTCGTGGTCCTTGACACCAAACTCGATGTTGACCGCTCGCACGGGGATGTCTTGGGCTAGGCCGGCGGCAGCTGCGGCGAAGGATGCCAAGACCGACGCAGCTCTGAGGCATGGCGTGATCATCGTGCCCACATTCTATGCCGCTGGCGAATCGTGAGGCTCCGCGGGCCGGAGGGGTTGACCTGAGTGGCCGAGAACGCCTAACCTGCGTAACGTGACCGCTCGTATTTTGGCGCTCGCATCGGCCTTCTCGGTCTGTGCCGCGGCTCAGCAGCTGCAGAGCAGCCCCTTCAACGGCGACAAGGAGTCCATCGGTGCGGGCCGGGCGGCGTACAGGCTGCGCTGCTCGGCCTGTCACGGAATCCACGCAGGTGGGGGCCGGGGCCCTGCGCTCAACCGCGGCAAGTTCGAGGCAGGGGACACGGACCTTGACATTTACCGGATCATCGAGAGGGGCGTGCCAGGAACAGAGATGCCGGCCTATGGGGCCCGCAGCACGGAGGAGAACATTTGGAGGATCGTGTCCTACCTGCGCACGTTTGAGCCGGCGCCCGAAGAGGACGTCCAGGGTGATGCGCAGGTCGGGGAGCAGATCTTCTGGTCCAAGGGAGGCTGCGGAGCCTGCCACAGGGTTGGCAGAAAGGGTGGCGCATATGGTCCCGACCTGACGCGCATAGGGCGATCGCGCAGTGTAGAGCATCTCCGTGCATCGCTCTTGGACCCGGACGACGACCTGCCGCCCGGCTATTTTGTCGTGAGAGCCGTACACCGTGACGGTCGCACGACCACCGGCATCGGAGTGGCATTCGACGACTTCTCGGCTCAACTGCGGGACTCGACCGGAAAGCTGCACTCATTCCTTCGCGAGGAGGTTCGCTCCCTCGAACGGGAATACACGTCCCTGATGCCTTCCGGGTATGGTGAGAGCCTCACGGCGGACGAGCAGCTGGACCTGTTGGCGTACATGAAGGGCCTGCGAGGCCGGGAGGCGGAATGAGCAAACCATACGTGATGGCGGGTGCGCTGCTGGCCATTGTGGCCACCTCGGCCGGTCAGGTTGATCTGGGCGCGCTGGCGCGTTCGCAAGAGGACAACGAATCGTGGCTAATGTACGGCCGAAACTACTCGGCGTGGCGCTACTCGCCGCTGGATGAGATCAACACAGAGAACGTGACGGGCTTGGTGCCCGCCTGGATTTTCCAGTCCGGCGTGGCCGGAAAATTCCAGACCACCCCGCTCGTGCACGACGGTGTTATGTACGTCACCGGCCCATCGAACCATGCGTGGGCGCTGGACCTGAAGACTGGTCGCCAGCTCTGGCATTACTCCGAGCCCGTACCGGAAGACCTGCCACTGTGCTGCGGCAAGCCGAATCGGGGTTTCGCAATACTGGGCGATCGGCTCTACAAGGTCAACATGCAGGCCACGCTGGTCGCGATCGACGCACAGACCGGCGGTGTGATTTGGGAGGTGGAGTCGGCCGACTACCGAGTGGGCTACTCGAACACGGTGGCCCCTCTGATTGTGAAGGACATGGTGGTGATCGGCATCGCCGGAGCCGAATTCGGCACGAGGGACTTCATTGACGCCTATGACGCCGAGACAGGAGAGCGGCTGTGGAGGTTCTGGACCGTTCCCGGACCCGGCGAGCCCGGCAACGAGACATGGGGCGGGGACTCTTGGAAGCGCGGCGGCGCGTCGACTTGGATCACGGGAAGCTACGATCCGGAGCTGGACCTGATCTATTGGGGGACGGGAAATCCCGGCCCCGACCTGGATGGCTCTCCCCGGCCCGGCGACAACCTCTACAGCGACTCGATGGTCGCTCTCGACGCGGACACCGGACAGCTCAAGTGGTATTTCCAGTTCACGCCCCACGACGTCCATGACTGGGACGCGGTTGCGGACCCGGTGCTGATCGACATGGAAGTGGCCGGCGAGCCTCGCAAGGCTCTCGTTCAGGCGAACCGAAACGGCCACTTCTATGCCTTGGACCGCACGAGCGGCGAGTTTCTATTCGCTCGCGCGTACACGGAGGTGAACTGGACAGACGGCATTAGCCCGGACGGTCGCCCAATTCTGATTCCGGGCCACGAGCCGACCGACGAAGGCACACTGACCTGCCCGGGAATGGGCGGCGGGCATAACTGGCATGCGACGTCGTACAGTCCTCTCACTGGCCTGTACTACTTCAACTCCGGGGATGGCTGCCAGATTTACCACGGTGCGCCTCAGGAGTTCGTCGAGGGCGAGTACTATCTCGGCAGTGCGATGGAAAACGTCAGCGGCGAGCCTCGCGAGGGCTCGATCATCGCGGTCGATCCCACAAACGGTGACACGCGCTGGAGGTTCCCCCTGGTCAGCCCGCCGTCGAGCGGGATGCTGTCGACCGGGGGTGGCTTGCTCTTCGCCGGCACGATGGAGGGCTACTTCATGGCGCTGGATGCGCGCAGTGGAAAGCCGCTCTGGCGGCTGCAGACTGGTGGTCCAGTGCGGGCCCCAGCCGTCACATATCGGTTTCAGGGGCGCCAGCATGTTGCGTCGGCGGCCGGCCCCTCCGTGATGGTGTTCCGCTTGGGCCCTTAGCCCTTGGGAAGCCGCTCAGTCTGGGCCGCCTTCCTCGACTCAGCTAAATCGCCAGTTCAGACAGCCAGTGATGGCGGCCGGAACGGCGGTCGATTTGCTTGTCTGGTGAAGCTCGCGCTCCGGTTGTCTTGTCCGAATCCGCGATTCTCCCGACGCGTCTGGCTCGTCATTGGGCGGCGGAGTCCTATGTCGCTGCCGTTGGGCCGTAGAAACTGGTGCCTTACGAACGAGCGCAGCGACGACCCCATTAACACGTACCATTGGGCCACCGCGTGCTGATCTGAGAGCTGCCTTTGCCTAGGGCGTCCGACCCGCTTGCTCGTCAGACTCCGAGATCGGGATCGTCGACAGCGACAAGGCCGCACGCCCAAGCTTGTTGGGCTCCAAGGCATTTTGTCGCTGCGAGCGCGGGTACGCTTGGGGCCGCTTGGCGAACATCACGGATCGCACTACGCTGGGAAGGTCGTCGTTTGGTTAGGAGCCCATCTCAACTACCGTGACCGCTACCTTTCAGAGGTCCATCAGCTGCCTAAGTGCCACGCGGTCGGCGGCGATGGCTCGCATGTTCTCGTCCTTCTTCCCGGGATCCCGGTGATCGACGTACTCCATATGCAGTGAGAGGGGCGTTCCGGGTGCGACCTCGGCGCTCACCATCCGAAGCAGGTCGGGATCGACCTGTCCCTTCCCCAGTGGGACATTGACCGCCTGCCGTCCGTTCCAGCGGAAGTCCTTCACGTAAATGCACCCGACCCGGTCTCGCAAGAGCCGCCAGAGCAACGGCCAGGATCGGCCGCCTTCAACGGTAGCGTGACGGACGTCGAAGGCAGCCGTGATCCGCTGTTCCGGAATTCCCTCCAGCAGCCGGTGCTGGTCCCAGACGGACGCGCCGACCAATGCAGGTCCCGCATGGTTCTGGTACAGGCCCCTGATACGGAAGTCCTCAAGGAATTCACCCAAGCGCAGCGCTGTCTCACGGTGGGATTCGAGCTGCGCGAGGATGGGTTGCTGAAGGTCGTACCGGTAATAGGCCATCCGGAAGAAGGGTATTTCTAGGCTGTCCGCGGTAGAAATCACTCGTCTGGTGAGCGCGTCTTCGGCGCTGTTGACATCCGTCGCCATTACAACGACTTTCTTATTGCGCTTGCCCAGTGCCTCGACTAGTCGGGGCAAGTCTTGTTCCACACGGTCGGGCTCCACCTGGCCTCCCTTGCGGACAGTCGCTTCGATGCCGTCGAAATCGTGCTCCTCTAGGAAGGCCGCAACCTCGTCGAAGGACAGCCACTGAAGGTGCTTGCCGAATGTGATAACTGGTCCGACACGTCGGTCCTCCGAGCGGGCGGTGCCCGCATGAGCCGCGGCTCCGATTATCGCGAGGAGTTGTCTTCTATTCATCGTCCGGCTCTCCCGACTCACCGTATTCCACCATAGCCGCACACCCGCTTGGGGCAATCCGTTCCCGAGGCGGACTTGGGCATGTTCCCTCTCGGTCGTGCAGACTGTTGTGGGCAAGCGACTTGGCGTTGCTAGCCGGACTCGAAGCTCAATGCCCCCTCGAGTCCCCAGCGCGACAGCGGACTTGGCCGAGTGAACGCGCTCAGGAGAGCGCGTGCGCAGACGAATTGCATGCCGTGGAGGTCCTGCTGGCTGGGTGCGTCCGACAGCCTCGTGGACTGTTGATCACCGCACATTCTTGCTACGCCGCCAGATCTGCTCGACTTGATGGACGCGCCGCAGGGCAATCGCAGCGGGAGGGGACACCTGACTCTGTCGTTGCACAAAGTGTAAGAACCTTCTATAATGAGCGTATCCATCCCGAGAACAATGTTCTCATGCATCCAACAATCATTCACGAGGTGACATATGTACGACACGTACGGTACCACATCCGTCCGCGACATCATTCGGCGGACGTTCGGCGGGCGAGTCTCCGCAGCGCTAGGGGCAATCGCCGCTGTGTTCTTGGCCGTCAATTCCTTCACGGTGATCGGCGCTGGAGAGCGCGGCGTCGTGTTCTCGAAGTTCGGAGGCGTGCAGCCTGGCGTCCGAGGGGAGGGGCTGCAGCCTAAGATCCCGTTCATCCATTCGATCATTCCGCTCGACGTCAAGATCCACAAGTCTGAGACGGATGCTTCGGCGTCGTCGAAGGACCTCCAGACCGTGGCCTCTCGGATTGCGCTCAACTATCACATCGATCCCAGCAACGCTTGGAAGATTTACCAAGAGGTTGGAATGTCGTATGAGGAGCGCCTCATCGATCCGCTTGTCCAAGAGTCGGTCAAGGCGACCTCGGCGCAGTTCACGGCGGAGGAGCTGATTACGAGAAGGGCGGAGGTCTCGAACCAGATCAAGGAGATGCTCTCAGCCCGGCTCATGCCGCGCCACGTGATCGTCGATGAGTTCAATATCGTCGACTTCAACTTCTCCAATGTGTTCAATTCAGCCATCGAGGACAAGCAGAGGGCCGAGCAGGAGGCGCTGAAGGCTCAGCGCGACCTCGAGCGAATCAAGATCGAGGCTGAGCAGAAGATCACGGCAGCGCAGGCGGAAGCTGAGTCGCAGCGATTGCAGCGTGAGACGATCACCGATTCGCTGCTGCAGCTCCGGGCGATCGAGAAGTGGGACGGGCGATTGCCGCAGGTCGCCGGCGCTGGCGTTCCGTTCATCGACCTGAAGTCGCTCGGTCCCCAATAGTGGCTCTCGGTTAGTGGCTCTCGGTGCGCGCTGGGTCGCGGTCATTCCCGGCTGCCCCGTCTGCGCCGCCACCCGACCACCGGACGTGGCGTGACAACTGCCCAATGCTGGCCGCTTCTCGCAAAGAAGGCTACTGCGACTGCCCGGGCCGCGGCTCCCACAGCGCATCCGCAGACGTAGAGGGCGCCCCACGTCTCTCTCCCAGCCGGCCCAGCGAGCAACCGTCCTGCGCAAGGATGTGGGTCGACCGGCCGCAAGCCTGGGTGGGCCACTCGGCCGTGCACCTGGGGACGACGCCGACCGGCCACTGCGTCTCCGGCAAGGACTGTCGGCTTCAGGCGTGAGTAGCACGGTCGCTGGGCAATCTCGGAATACGCCGACGACCCACACAGCGCTGGCGGACACTTGGGGACCTCGGAAACCGCGTCGCATGCCTTTGGCCCCTAGGGACGCCCTTAACGCGGGTCCGCGATACTTGAACCGCACGTTGAAGGAATCGGCGGAGCAGTTAGCGGATCCCGTCGGTTCGCCGACTTGCTACCATGCTCTCAGAGCAATGAAAGGGCGCGGAATCAGCCGCAGAACGGTGCTTCGGGGGGCTGGGGGTGTAGCCGTCGGCTTACCCCTGCTGGAGGAAATGCAGGCCTCTGCGACGGTGCCCGTGCGAGCCTTCAACGTGTTCTTCGGGTTGGGCGTGCCCGCCCCGTTGCAGTCCGAGGGATTCGATGGTGTGCTCGAGCCTCTGCGGCCACTCAGCGACAAGCTGCTGATCGTACGCGGCGTGGATCAGGTGCGCTGCGACGAGGCCGGGATCAACGCCCACTTTGACGGCGCAAGCGGGGCATTCACCGGAGAGCCGCCGAATGGGGAGGCGCGCTCCGGTGGGCCGTCGATCGATCAGGTCGTCCGCAGGGAGCACTACCCGAATGGCCAACCTCCTGGAGTCGTGCCAACCCTCATCGCCGGCACATACTTCCGCCGGAGCCGCGTAAGCCGGTATGTCCACAGCTACAGCTTTGACGGGACAGTCGCTGCTGCGATGCAGGAGAAGCCGCGGGATCTCTTCGACCGCGTCTTCGGCAAGCTCTCGTTGTCAGATGCCGAGCCGGACCAGCGACGGGAACGACTGCGCCGCAGCATCTTGGACGCGCTCGTCAGCCAGTACCAGTACTTCACCGGTTCAAACTCTCCTCTCGGTGCGCAGTCCCGAGCGCGTCTCGCCGATCACTTGGACCGGATCAGGGAGTTCGAGATCCGTGCATTCGAGTCCAAGACTGACGATGGGGGCGAGCCGCCCCTGCCGCCCCGTTCCCGCATTGCACACGGCGGCTACGCCGATCCCGGGGGGGAGGGCATTGACATGGCCCTGGATGACCTGACGGAGGAATGGAGGCTGGTCTCAGATCTGTATGCCTTGGCCGTGGAGCTTGACCGAGTCCGCTTCGGCTCGGTGACGTTCCTCGCGGCCGGCGAGCGCCTTCGCATCAAGGGTGACTACGCCTATGCGGGCCGCCGCCTCTTCCGCTTCGACGATGCGAAACAGCGCGACGCCACGGGTGCGAAGGCGTGCAGCCACGAATGGTGGCACGATTTCGATCCCGAGGCCCGCAATGAGCAGCTTCGGGCGCATGCGCACATGCACATCCGCGAGACAGCATATTTTCTGGAACAGCTCGACAAGGTTCGTGACCCCAATGGAAAGAGTGCCTTGGAGAACTCAATGGTCACCGTCTCGACCGAATCCGGCGATGGCCGTCACTCTGACGTCAAGCGGGAGTTGTCAGGCGTTTTCCACGCCATTTCCGGTGCGGGTGGCCGTTTCAAGACCGGAGAGATCATGGACCTCCATGTCGAGGGCATCGATCTCTACAACACGATGCTTGACGCGATGGGTGCGACCGATCGCCTCGGACCCGCCGATCGAGCAGTGACGCGCGCGGACCAGATCCGGGTCTGAGATCCGCGCTTTGCGCTTGGTCCGTTTCGCGCTAGCCCCCGACAGGCAATTGCGACCCGCCAACGTGCAGGTCGGCCCTACCGGGATCCCTCCCTTGACCGTGGGCTGACGCACGGGCGCGAAGAGGCTGCCGGGCGACGGTCGCCAGGCACGGTACTTCCCGTATCGGCCCTCGGTCGGCCGATACGGGGCAATCAACTCGTTCGTGGCCTGCGAACTCCCCCTATGCGTCGGAGGGAATGCGGCACCTTGGCGAACTCCGTCTCGGCGGAGGCCGGATTGGCAGGCCTGTTGGACAGACGTTGGTGCTTCAGGCTCGGCGGCCACCAAGCTCCCGCGCGGCTCAATGCTCGGTCTGGATGGTCCGCGTCAGGTTGCTCATCGCCACCGCCTTGACCAAGCTCTGATACGTCCCACCGCCGGCAATTGAGGAGCGGTGAATGTCGTCGATTGACGGCTTGTCGCTCGCGACGAGCGGTCGCCCCAGCGCGAACTGTGCGAACTTCCTGGTTATGTTCCGCTGGACGCGATCGCTGAGAGCAAGGATGTCCATCATGTCGGCGATCGACTCGTAGGACAAAGGCTCACTGTCGCCCGGGATCAGGATCTCGCCGTCTTCTCGGAGTCGGTTGCCGTGCTCATCGACCTCGTGATGGGTCCCGAGCCCGTCGAACTTCTCCAAACCGAACGCGAGCGGTTCGAAGCGCGCGTGGCAGCCGCCACAGGCGCTGCTCTCGACGCGCTCCGTGGCGATGGCCCGGCGGGACCGGCCCGGTTCGGCCGGAACTGGGCTCGTGTCGAGTCCCGGCGGGGGATCGCCGACTTCGCTGAAAAGGACATCCCGCAAGATGAAGAGCCCCCGAGTGACCATCGAGGCATCATCGCCGCCCATCGTCAGCAGGCTGCCGTGGGTCAGCAATCCGCCCCGGCTCGCGGTCGAGGACAGCTCGAATCGGGCCAGGCCGGGCCGATCTGAAACGAGTCCGTAATGGTTCGCCAAGCGCGGCGTCAAGTACGTGAACTGGGCGTTCATCAGGTGGGCAAGTGGCCGCCGCTGTTCCCAGACCAAATCCTCGAAGAAGGCAAGCGTCTCGGCGCGCATGTCGGACCCTAGCGATGGCTCCCAGTGGGGGAACCTCTCCGGGCTCGGACGCAGGTTGGCGAGGCGGTGTAGGTCCAGCCACTGCTCGACGAACTGCCTGGACTGTGCGATTGCCCTGGGATCGCCGAGCATGCGGTCGACTTGCCGGGAAAGTTCCTTCTGGTCGTCGAGGGTCCCAGACCGAGCCTTCGCAAGCAGCTCGTCGTCCGGCGGAGCGCCCCAAACCATGTAGCTGATTCGCGACGCCAGTTCGTGCGGGTCGATTGGCCAGGCTCTTCCGTCGCCCCGCTGAAGCTCCACCCTATAGAGGAATCTGGGCGACTGAAGCATTGCCTCGACGACGTATCGCGCTGCCTCCTCGACGCTACCGCCGGCTTCTGTGACAGACGTCGCCAGCCCCAAGAACAGCAAGAGCTCATGCTCGGTGAGCACGCCGCGCAGCAGCCTCTGGCCAAGACCGAGAACCCATTCCTCTGTGACTGCCTCCCCGTCGAAGACCTTTCCAACATCCAGTCGGCCGGCCACCGTCTCCGCCAGCCGAGCGTAGGCCTCGACGTGCCGAAGGTCCACGTTGAGGTTGTACGCCGTGTTCGTGAAGCCGTCTGCGCGCAATTCCGGCGGCAGGATTTCCCGGGCCTCTGCCGATACATCGACGCCGAGTGAGGCCCGCACGCTCTCGATGTATTCCGACACGGTCAGCCTTGGCACCCAGTTCCCAATCGCCCGGTTGCCTCCCCCGTGAACGGCGCGGTCCAACTCTTCGTAGGTCCAAGCCGCGCCGGCGTCGATCCAGTCGCGAAGCATCGCCTTCTCCTCTTGGGTGAGGGGAGCGAGACCCTTAGGCATGGTTTCGGCATCGGTCTTGAGCCAAACGAGGCTTGTTCGGGCGCTGCCCGGATTGATGGCATTCCCGCTGATGCCTCCCGCAAGAGCGGAGCTCCTGCTCGACAGGTCAAGCCCCCCCTGCCTCGCTCCGGAGTCGTGACATCCGAGGCAACGGCGGGCCAGAAGAGGGGCAATTGTCGTTTCGAACAGACGCGCCGAACCTTGGTGCTGCGAAAGGGCGGGCACGCTGGAGCCGTGGCCCGCATGATAGTTGCGGGAGACCTCGCGAGGAGAGAGATCCCGCCCATAGATGGCGACGAGATGGTACGTCCCCGTCCAAGGCCGCCCTACGCTCACCTCGTAGCCAAGCGTCAGCGATGTCTTCTCCCAGTCTTCAACTCCTCCACGGATCGCTCCCTCGACCGCCAGCTCGCCGTCGACGAAGATTCTGCACCGTCCAGTGCGGTCTCTGGTGAACACGAGGTGGGTAGTCTCGGTCGTGGCAGTGCCCGGTGCGGTGGAGAGCCCCGGCTTGGCCTCCATGTCTGTCCTTGACGTTCTGAAGCTAGCAACGTACCGGTCGCCTTTCTGACCGAGCAGAAAGTTGCGCTGATCCGTGCCGTTGGACATTCTGAGGATCGTGGCGGGACCCCATTGGTCGGTCCCGCTAGAGCGAATCCAAGCTTCAACGGTCAGCTCTCCGCTGGTGCGGACCATGTCGGAGATCTTGGCCGGCCGGGATTTGGATCTGAGCTTGCCTCCCGCGAGTAGTTCCAGCCCGTCCGGCAGCAACTGCACCGCGTCCGAACTTGCGATCCTCAGGGTTGAGTCTTCGCTGCGTCCGGCGGAGTCCTGCACGAAGCTGTTCTCGGCGGCCGCAAAGTCATACAGCGCAAGGACGCCGCTGTGAACCCTGCCATCGGCACCGTCGGTGGCCGCGCCGCGGAGCCAGCCGGCCGACATGGCGATGGTGAAGATCAATATGCCGAAAGAGTGCCGAACCATCAGCGAGCCTGCCCGTGTGGAGGTTCTAGTTTCGCTCAGGGTCGGGCCAAGTGACAAGTTCGGCCGTGTGATTGGCTCGTCAGGCCACAAGCGTAAAGGGTCCGAGCTGCATCTCAGAGATGGCACTGACCTGGATTCCGGCTTCTGACCCGCGCGTCGAACCCCTGCGCAGGTCGGCAACCCGACGAATGGCAGAGCCCCGCCGTAGCCGGTCGCTTCTCGCCTTCCCGTTACAGGGACCGTCCCGGACAAGGACAAGCGTGCGGCTGCTCGCGAATGATCCGAACCGATCCACCGTTCTCGCCTCAATGATCATGTGCCAAGCACCCCCACTCGGGGTCGCTCCATTCCCTACGAATGCGACTGGCCGGGGATGTGGCATTGTCCGGCCTCACGAGGGAGCGAGCCCCAGCCTTTTTCGCGCTCGGGGCTAGAATCGGGCGAGTGCGGCGGACTGCGGCGATCGCTGGCATGCTGGCTCAGGTGGCCGGCGGTGTCTTGGATGCCTCCGACCGCATTGACCACTACGTCGAATTGGAGATGCACCTGAACGGCATTCCGGGCGTCGCAGTGTCGATCGTGGATTTTGGCGCAAGTCCAGTTGTACGGGCCTACGGAACCCGCAACATCTTGGAGCAGAGTCCGATGACTGTGGACACTCCGGCGGAACTGGCCTCGCTGAGCAAGTCCTTCACAGCGCTTGCCATGCTGGAGGTCGAACGGTCCGGGGCGCTGACCTTGGACACAGGCATCAGCACGGTCCTTCCCGAGCTTGACTCCGGACACTGGCAGTCCATTACCATCAGGGATCTCTTGCGGCATCGCAGCGGGCTCCGCCGAGAGCACGACTTTCTTGTTCCGTGCTGCGGATCGCCGGGAGACCGGGACTTGCAGGTTGCGGTCGAGCGGCTGACGCGTGCGGAACCGGCAGCGAATGCAGCACAGCACTTCTCGTACGCGAACAGCAACTTTGTTCTCCTTGCCGCAATTGTGGAGCGCTTCTCCGGGATGCCATTCGAGCGCTTCATGGAGAGACGGGTCTTTCCTGCGCTAGGTCTGCGCCGGACGACCCTGGACCCGCGCCAGGCCCAAGACTGGAGCGCGTCTTCCCGACACGAGTGGCACTGGGGTCGGGTCCGCGTAAGCCGGGCCCCATTCTTGGGCTGGTACGGCAGCTCTCTGGTCAAGGCGACAGCCAGGGACATGGGCCGCTACTTGGCCGCGATGCTGGATCCAGCCGGTTCATCGAGCAGGCTGCCGACCCTGAGCGCTGAGTGGTGGACCGGTCTCGAGCCTCCGTATGACCTTGGCTGGTCGGTGGATGAGCCTGACTGGCTGGAAGGGGAACTGGTTCTTGAGCACACTGGCGACATCTGGGGCGCCAACACAGCCGTCGTGCTTGCTCCTCGCCGCCGGACGGGTGTGGCAGTGCTGACCAATCTGGATGCTGGGAGGGCCGAACCAATTGCGCGTTCGATCCTTGCGGGCCTTGACGGCGCACCCCTGTCGCCGCCTCAGCGAGCCAGCCCATTTGTTCGGCCAGACATGTGGGCCATCGCATTCTTGGTGGGCAGCGTAGCCCTCGTCGGATCGGCCATTGCACTCGCCTGCATTCTCCTAGTGCAAGTTCGCCGCGGCCGCAGGGAATGGGACGTAGGACCTATAAGGACAGCTCGGTCAGCAGTGCTATGCGGGCTCGGTGTCTGGCTGCTGGACCAGTTCTTCTGGCGCCCCGACATGCCGCGCGAGACCTTGCCGTCGACGGTGGGGCAAGCCCTTCCAGCCCTCGTGGCTGCAACAGCCGTACTGCTGACAATTGTGGCTACGGCTGGGATGTTCCCAAAGTCCAACAAGTAGGGCCGAACCCGCAGCCCTGCTGGTACGGGCTGGGCGCCCGACTCGAGCGGAGATCACAGCTCTTGTGCCTTTCCTCCCCGCCCACCACAGTCGTCCGACGTAGCGTAACGCAGACATCCGAATAGTCGGGACGGCTGCGAGGACGGTTCGTGCCGTCGGCGGTTCGGCGGGACCGCGAAGGCTACGGCTGTGGCTGCATGGGCGACCCGGCGAACCCGGCGCCGACGCCACCCGCTAGCAAGGTCGGGTGCCTTCAGGCCGCCGCGTTCTCCGTCGCTTGCATGACCCGCATAACATTGCCGCCCAGCACCTTCTCGACATCGGGGTCGGAGAAGCCGCGGTCTTTCATTGCCTCGATCAGGTTCGGGGTCTTCCCGATGTGCTCCAGCCCTTGCGGCAGCCGCAGCCCGACACTGTCGAAGTCCGAGCCCAAGCCGACGTGGTCGATGCCGGCAACCGTGGCCGCGTGCTCGATGTGGTCGACTAGCCGGCTCAGGGGCGGTGCACCGATCAGATCGACCTCCGCAAGGTTGAGTTTCCACAGCTCTTCCGAGAGCCGCTTCGTGTCGCTGGCGAACTCTTGCCGGACTTGTGACCGTCGACGCCCGATCTCGGCCAACTTCGGGAACTGGGACCGATACTCGTCATCTAGCATTCCGGCGTAATACGCCACGCCCAGGACGCCCCCGTTTTGGGCTAGCGCCTTAAGCATTTCGTCGCTCAGGTTCCGAGGGTGGTTGGCCACGACTCTGCACGCCGCATGAGTGTTGAGGATGGGAAGGCTCGAGGTCTCCACCGTGTCGAAGAATGCCCGGTCGGATGCGTGGGAGAGGTCCGGCATCATGCCCAACGCATTCATCTCCCTGACGATCTCGCGACCAAGATCAGTGAGGCCCTCTGGCCCGTCATCGTATTCCGCCGCGCCCACCCAAGGCGTGTTGCCGCTGTGCGTCAAACCCAAGTACCGTGTGCCCAAGCGGTACAGCTGTCGCAGCACTTCGACGCTGGAGT
Organism: Bryobacterales bacterium; assembly: GCA_028819235.1. Taxonomy (GTDB): domain Bacteria; phylum Acidobacteriota; class Terriglobia; order Bryobacterales; family UBA6623; genus VXMF01. Next base: position 13,956 of record JAPPMC010000069.1, on the reverse strand, counting down.
CAATCATGTGGCCGCCCTCCACTCCTAGGAAGACGGCGATCTTTCCTTCCGCACGGGCACGAGTGGCGTCCGCCGATGTCGTTCCGAGGAAGAGGTGTTCCGGGTGCTTCTTGACCGTCTCAACGATCACGTCCGTGATGCTCAGGGCGTCTTTGACGGATTCCACTGGGGCCTTGCGGCGCGCCGGACTGAACACTGCGAAGAAGCCAGCGTGCATTCCGCCTTGCCGCATCTTCGGTATATCGACCTGGCTGTACTCCGGGCTTTCGGCAAGGTTCAGCCGCTCGCTGACCAGCCGGGACGGCGTATCGATGTGCAGGTCAAAGTACAGCGGCTCTGCTGGCGTGGCCCGTTCCGGCTCTGGCGGAGTGGACGTGCCGCAGGCTGCCGCGATCGCGGCAGCTGATATTCCGAATTCCCGGCGGGTGAGCATAGACGGTCAGATTGTACTTGATGGGGCAAATCGCTACGGAGCGGGTCCGGGCTGCTCCGATGCGACGGGGAGTCCTCTGATCTTGCCTACGGCTGCTGGCACGGAATGTGGCGGCACTGGTCTCCTCCACCACCTCTGACGATCGACTCTGACGCCGCTCCCGTGTCGGGAGCCGTGCCCTCAGATGGCGTGCTGACGCCGAGCCGATCCTCGAAGGCGTGGGACAGGTTGAAGAGAGGACAGGTTCGGGGTCTGGTTGGGAATCGATTCTAGGACGGATCCGCTATCGCTTGAGAACAACCACTAGGTGGACTCCCGTACCGCGATGGCGACCAGGCCTGTTTCTTGAGTGACCGCCTGCGCACTCCCTTCGCCTTCCCACCCAAGTAGACTCTGACCACCTACACCGTGGCCGAGCGACGCTCGCGTCCAGGACGCAGCATTGGCCAGTGCAGTCGGCTCTGGCAAATTGGTATGCGTCAGTCCCGTTCTACACGCTCCTGCAGCCGCTCGCGTGCCTCCCTTGCCCGGGACAGTTCCGCCACCAGTTCGGCGTGCGTCGGGGGCGTCGCGATCTCCTACAGCCTGGCGTGCTTGTCCTCGTCCAGGCTGTCAAGCACCACGGCGACAAACAGGTTGAGGATCACGAGGGTCTCCACGACCACGAAACCCGCAAAGTACGCCCAGGCCACCAGTGCTGTTCGAGCGCGGCGTACGCGGCGTACATGATGTCGGTCCAGTCTTCCAAAGTGGCGATACGGATCAGCGACAGCGGCGACATGCCGAGCGTGCGCCAGTGGGTGGGGTCGAACTCGCGGAACAGGCGGTATCCGGCTACCCCGTTCGACGCAGAAGACGATCGACATTAATGCAAGCACGTTGAAGATCCCGGGAACGGAGCGGACTAGCGTGGAGACGATGAGCTGCAGATCCGACAGGACGGACATGAGTCGCAACACCCGGAATATTCGGACGAGCCGGGCGAGGGTCGCCGGCCCGCCCGTGCTCGGGACCAGACTGACGGCAATAAGTGCGAAGTCAAACATGTTCCAGGGGTTGGCGAAGTAGTCCCGCGGCCGGGGCCACACCGCCGCCATCTTGATCAGGGCCTCGCCGACAACGATGGCGAGGAACACCTTGCTGGCCAGATCGAAGCTACCGCCGAACCGCGCGGCCAGCGTGACCGACGTGTCGAGGCCTATGACGACGGCGTTGACGGCGATGGCGGTGGTAACGCCGTGAAGGAACCACGCGGCACCCACCGTTCGGTTCGCCCCCGCGACGAGTTGACCGTGAGACCCTTACGGGGGTTCGGTCGCCCTCCTGGAATGGCTACCTTGATTGTTCGTATACGAGAGGGGCTTAGCCACTACATCTCGCGCTTGGCGGGCATGACGTAGCCGATGCCCGCTGGCTTCAGGCACACTGCGACCGTATCCTCGAACGTCGCATCCACACGCAAGTCTTCCTCCAAACCCGCCATCGACGGCTGGTAGCTCGTATGGGTCAACTTGATCTCACGAGACTCAGGGTGATTCGTCACGGGTCAATGCTGGTCGTCAACAGCCCGAAGCCCAGAATGGCGGCGATCAGCGACCAGCCGAACGACCAGCCGATCTCGCGGCCCATGTAGATGTTCATGCAGGAGACAACGCCTCGCAGCAGGCAGCCCGCCAGTATGGCCCGCGAGGTCATCTGACGCTCTGCGGGTCGAGGCGTGTGAATCTGCTCCGTCGCGGAAGCGGGTGTCGCTTGCGCACTCACTCATGGGCATCAAGCTCGAGATCCGTGCTTCGTGCCAGATTCGGCAGAGCGTACCAGAAAGTCCCGACGCGGAATCGGCGAAGCTCTCGCGGGCATGAGTAGTACGTATGCGGCAGATCGCAGATTCATAGAATCTTCCGCAAGAATCCTCCTGAATCGCCATCGTGGGCCGAATTGCGAAATAGATTAACGCACAGATAATCCAGTGCTCTTAAAATTATCATCAGGATCACAGAATGACCTATTCGATCAACCTCAAGGTGCTCGCCCAGCGTACGCGCATCGGCTACCAGCAGCTCTATCTGGGACTGGTCCGGCGCCAGCGGGATCTGAAGTTCAGCGACGCCGCCCAGATTTCGGACGTGCTCGGCATTCCTCTGTGGGAGCTGCGCCAGTGCATCGAGGACGGCAGCTTCGTCGCGGACAGCCGTCAGGAGAGCCTCCTGACCGGCAACGGCAGGCAGGTCGCGGCCGAGAAGGCCGGTTTCGAGGAGCGCTTCCTGTCGCGCAAGGCCCCGCCAAGGATTCAGCCTCCAGTGGGTCGCCTTGGTGTCTTGCTGCCGGGCCTCGGGGCCGTGGCCACGACTGCGATCGGCGGCGTAGCACTGGTGCGCAAGGGGCTCGGGAAGCCGATCGGCTCGCTGACGCAGATGGGAAGGATCCGGCTCGGCAAGCGCACGGACGACCGCAACCCGCTGATCAGCGAACTGATAGCACTCCAGGACCTAGGAGAACTGGTATTCGGCGGATGGGACATACGCAACATCGACTGCTTTGACTCGGCCCGCGAAGCCGCAGTCATCGAGCCGGGGCTCTTGGCGCAGGCGGAGCCCGAGCTCCGCGCCGTGCGGCCGATGCCGGCGGTCTTCGAGCATCAGTTCGTGCCGCGCCTGAGCGGCGACCACGTGAAGCAGGCCACCAACAAGATGGCGCTGGCCGAGTCGCTCATGCGAGACATCGAGGACTTCAAGCGCGACAACGGGCTGCAGCGCGTCGCGATGGTCTGGTGCGGGTCCACGGAGATTCACCAGCGAGCCTCGGAGGTGCATGAGTCCCTGGAGTCGTTCGAGACCGGCTTGCTCAACGACTCCCCGGACATCGCGCCGTCCCAGATCTACGCCTACGCAGCGATCCGGTGCGGCGTGCCATTCGCAAACGGGGCTCCCAACCTGACGGTCGATTTCCCGGCCCTCGAGCAGCTGGCGAAAGAGTCAGGGACTCCCGTCTGCGGCAAGGACTTCAAGACCGGACAGACGTTCATGAAGACCCTCATCGCGCCCGGCCTAAAGACCCGCCTGCTGGGCGTCGACGGCTGGTTCTCGACCAACATCCTCGGCAATCGCGACGGCATCGTGCTCGAGGAGCCGGAATCCTTCCGTACCAAGGAAGCGAGCAAGCTCGGAGCATTGGAGGTGATCCTCCCGCCTGACCAGTATCCCGACCTCTACAGCGATTTTTCCCATATGGTTCGGATCAACTACTACCCGCCGCGGGGCGACAACAAGGAGGGTTGGGACAACATCGACCTGACGGGCTGGCTCGGCTACCCAATGCAGCTCAAGGTGAACTTCCTGTGCCGCGACTCGATCCTCGCAGCGCCGCTGGTGCTGGACCTGGCCCTGTTCCTCGACCTCGCCCAGCGGGCGGGACTGGGCGGCATCCAGGAGTGGCTCTCCTTTTACTTCAAGTCGCCTATGGTGGGCCCGGACCTGTATCCAGAGCACGACATCTTCATCCAGCTCATGAAGCTGAAGAACACGCTTCGCTGGATGGCCTGCGAGCAAATGATCACCCATCTGGGCCTTGAGTACTACGACTGAGGCGTCCGTCCGGGTTCGGCGAGCTGGCGGCAACGTGCCGTGAGGCGCCCCTTGCGGGAGTATCCCCCGCGAGCTGCGGGACTCCGGTTGGCCGGACGCCCCGCACGCTCGTCACCCCCTGCAATGCATCGCAGAATCGTGCGCAAGACGTTGAGATTTCGGAGAATCGAACACGATTGGCCGCCTGGCCTGGCTGCCCGGAACGATACGCGACCCTCTGTTGGGATTGCATTGCGGATTGTATTGCGAGACTGGGAGAACCACTACATATACCGGTCGGGATCTCCTGAGCATCACGTGCGCAATTGGCGGCTTCACGTATCGCTATGAGCAGAAGTGACCCGTGACGAATCAGTCTGAGCCTCGTGAGATCAAGTTGATCCATCCAAGCTACCAGCCGTCGAAGGTGGAGTTGGAGGAAGACCTGCGCGTGGATGCGACGTTCGAGGAAACGGTCGCAGTCTGTCTGAAGCCAGTGAGAATCCGCTGCGTCATTGCCGCCAAGCGCAATCGCAAGATGTAGTGGCTTCGCCACTCTCGTGTACAATCCCCATCTCGATGACCTGCGCGTCCTGATTCAGGCACTAGGCGGCATGACGCAGCGGGCAACCTGTGTACCTTTTCGATGGTGCGGACTCGACGGCCTTGCGATGATGGATTGCTGTCTGTGGGCAGCTGCTTGAATCCCGCAGCGGTGCAGATCGACGAGTCTCGGAGCCTAGTGCGAGTCCCGCCGAGTTGCATGCATTGACGCCGGAGCCGGATTACCCCGACCACAGGTTCCCGGAAGTGTGCTTTCCCGAGGACTGACGCCCGTTCGCACGGGCAACCCTACCCAGCTTCGCGCTCTGCAACGCGGCTTCGAAGGCAGGCAAAGAATCTGTCGGCCACCATCTTTGCCGTTCCTGCCAAGAGTCGTTGGCCCACCCGCGCCACGGCTCCGCCAATCTGGGCCTTCGCCGTGACCGACACCGAGCTCCCGGCGTCGCTTGGCGCAATTGTGACGCGCGATTCTCCCTTCGCGTAGCCCGCCGGGCCACGGCCGTCCACCCTCATCGAATAGCAGTTCGGGCGATCTAGGTCCCGGAGCTCTACCGTGCCCTTGAAGCGGCCCTTGATCGCCGCGACGCCGATCGTCATCTGGGCCCGGTAGCGGTTCTCCCCGATTGCCTCGAGCCGCTCGCAACCCGGCAGGCACTTTGCCACCGTCGCCGGGTCGGTCATCGCGTCAAACACGCGGCCGGGATCCGCATCGAAACTGTATCGGGACTGGAACTGCATTGAGGTTGTACCTTGGCAAGGCTAGCAGAAACCGCGCCGGCCTCTCGCCGTGCGCCGATTCCGGTCTGCAACCGGCGCCGCGAGCGTGTTAAGGCGCTCCGCCAGCCTTTCAATGCTCGCTAGATTGTGCACCGGGAGGAAGTCGTCCACGTAGGGCAAGGCCGCCTGCAGGCCGCGCGTGAGCGGCCTGTACCGCGGGTCTCCCAGAAGCGGGCTCAGCCACATGAGTCGATGGCAGGAACGCTGCAGCCTCGACACTTCCTGCTCCAGCACCTTTGGGTCGCCACGGTCCCAGCCGTCCGAAACAATCATCAGCACGGCCCCGTGACCCAGCACCCTTCTGGCCCAATCAACGTTGAAGGTTCGAATCGCCGCCCCGATACGTGTCCCTCCTGACCAGTCCGGAACGATCTCCGCTATCTCTCGCATGGGGTTCGCGGCCCGCCGCCCGCTGACCTTGTGGGTGATTCGCGTGAGCCGGGTGGCAAAGAGGAACACCTCGACTCTGGCGAGCGTTCCGCTGAGGCAGCACGCAAACCAGAGCAGCATTCGCGTGTACCGCTCCATCGAGCCGCTAATGTCGCACAGGAGGATGAGCCGTCGCGGGGCGAACTTTCTCTGGCGGGTCGGTGGCAGGTCCGGGACCAATGGCCGCCTCGCGATGTTTGCCAGCAGCTTGCGGGGGTCGGGTGCTACGCCGTTTCCCGGCGTCCAGCGCTTAGTCTTTCTTGGCGCCGGGCGCCACTTCAGATCTCGAAGCAATCTGACGGCTTGTTCGGTTTCCTCTCCGGTAAGCGCCTTGAAGTCCTTCTCCCGCAGTACCTCGCGGTCGCTGTAGGTTGCGATTCGGACCGTCTCGGGTGTGCGCTCTCCTCGGCTCTCCGAACCTCCTCCGTCGGATCTCAGTGACTCCATCTCGACGCTCGGATCGCCGAAGCGTCGTTCGGCACCCAGGGGGCGCAGGTCAAGCTTCGTCGCCGTGCCGGAGGGCGCTCCGAAAAACTTGCGGAACGCTTGGTCGAAGACTTCAAGGTCTTCAGGCCGGCGGACCAGCACGCTCCGCAGCGCGAACCGCAGATCGTCTCGCCGCCGCATGCCCACCAACTGGGCCGCTCTGGCCGCGTCGATGGTTCCCCCGCCCGGGACCGCCAGCCCGGCGGATCGCAGCAGACGCGCGAACTGGACGAGGTTGTCCAGCAGGCAGCTCATGGCCAAACGGGACGCTTGCCGGCGTGGCTGGACCGCACACCCCGGTGCCGGGCCCGGTCGAGCATTGCGCGAACCGGGTCGCCTCGGACTGCCCTGATGTCATCTTGGTTCTTGAGGAGGATTCCCAGCGTCTCGTCGATCCTCTCCGGGGCCAGCCGTCCTTCGTCAAGCGCGACGAGCGCCGCGACCCAGTCCAGCGTCTCCGAGACTCCGGCGGTCTTATAGAGCTCCGCTTGGCGCAGCTCCTGGACGAAGGCGGTCGCTTCTTCGCCCAGTGCTCCACGAGCCTCTGGAACCTTTGCCTCGACTATGCTCAGCTCCTTCTCGAAGTCCGGGTAGTCGATCCAGCAATATAGGCACCGCCGCTTGAGCGCATCGTGCAGCTCTCTCGTACGGTTCGACGTGATCACCACTATCGGCGGGTCGCTGGCCCGGATCGTTCCCAGTTCGGGAATCGTCACCTGGAATTCAGAAAGCAGCTCTAGCAGGTAGCCCTCAAACTCCACATCGGCCCGATCGAGTTCGTCGATCAGCAGGACCGGGGGTGGACCGGGATGCTCGATCGCCCTTAGGAGCGGGCGCTCGAGCAGGAATTCCCGACGGAAGAGAAGGCCGGCCGCCTTCTGGCGGTCGGCCCGCTCCCGACTGCCCATAAGCTGGATCTCGAGCACTTGCCGGCGGTAGTCCCACTCGTAGACGGCGTGCCCGATGTCCAAGCCCTCGTAGCACTGCAGACGTATGAGTTCGCGGCCCAGCGCACTGGCGAGCGCAGTACCAACAGCGGTCTTGCCGACACCCGCTTCGCCTTCCAGCAGCAAGGGCCGCTGCAGCCGCAGTGAGAGGTAGGCGGACGTGCCGAGCGCACGGTCGCAGATGTATCCCTGCTCCGCGAGCTTGGCCTGCAGTTGGTCTATCGAACCGAGGCCCAGCCCGGGATCATCCATGTGACCTGGACTGTGCCTGGGACGATCTCAGCCGCAGCGTGCGGCCGCCGACGACAGCGCCCTCTGAACCCACACTTGGGCCACGGACCGTCGATACTCGGCCGATGCGTACACATCCCCCAAGACATCGTCCGTGTCCAGCGCTTCGCCCGTCAGGCCCGAAGCGCTGGCAATGGCGGCGGCATCCAGCCGCGTTCCCACCAGTGCCTCCTCCACCGCGGTCGCGCGCACCGGGGCCGGCACAAGGCCGCCGAGCGTAACGCTGGCGCAGGTGCACGAGCCGTCCTCATCGACCACCAATGCGGCCGCCGCCCCGATCACAGCGTATCGCGAGGCCGGATGGGCGAATTTTGCATAGGCGGAACCACAGGCCGAATCGACCGTCGGGACGCCGATCGAGGTGAGGATCTCGCCTTCGCCGATCGCCGTCGACATGAGCCCTTCGAAGAAGTCCGAGGCACGGACGCTCCGATCACCGTCGCCCCCCGTGACACGAAACTCCGCGCCAAGGCATGCCAGCACCGCCGGGAGGTCGGATGCCGGGTCTGCGTGGGCGACGTTGCCGCCAATCGTTCCGCGGTTTCGCACCGCAGGATCGCCGATCATCCCGGCCGCTTCGGCCAAGGCCGTCGCGCGGGAACGCAGCAACTCCGAGGACGCCAGTTCGGCGTGCGTGGTCAGTGCTCCGATTTCGATCGTCCCGGACTCCTCCAGGATGGACCGCAGGCTGTCTATCCGCCCGATGTCGACCAGCGCAGAGGGAGCTGCCAAGCGCAGCTTGAGCAGCGGGATCAGGCTGTGCCCCCCCGCCAGCACCTTCGCCTCCGGATGCTCGGCTAGGAGGGCCGCGGCCTCCGCCACGGAACTGGCTCTGTAGTAGTCAAACTGTGGCGCAAACATGGCTCAGTTGTCCTCCTCTGCTGCCTGGATGGAGCGCCACACCCGCTCGGGTGTCAGCGGCATGCGGACCGAGCTCACGCCGAGAGGCTGGAGAGCATCGATCACCGCGTTGTAGACCGCCGCCGTCGAGGCGATCGTGCCTGCCTCGCCGATGCCCTTCACCCCCAGAGGGTGGTGCGGGGACGGCGTCACAGTGGAGTGCACTTCGATGTCAGGAAGCCCGTCGGCCCTAGGGATGGCGTAGTCCAGCATCGTGCCGGTGAGCAGCTGGCCGTCCTCGTCGTACACTCCCTCTTCCCACAGGGCCTGCCCGATACCTTGAACTATGCCGCCGTGGACCTGGCCCTCGACGATCACCGGATTGATCTGCGGCCCGCAATCGTCCACGGCCACGTAGCGCTGCAGCGTGACACTGCCCGTCTCCGCGTCAACTTCGACCTTCGCAAGGTGCGCGCCGTAGGGGAACACGAAATTGGGCGGGTCGTAGAACGTGGTTGCCTCCAGTCCGGCCTCGACGCCCTCTGGCATGTTCCACGCGACGTTTGCCATAAGGGCGATGTCCTGGATCGTCTTGCTCGATTCGGGCGACCCTTTGACGAAGAACTTCCCGTCTTCGTACTCCATGTCCTCGACTGCCGCCTCCAACAGGTGCGCGGCAATCACCATTGCCTTATCGCGGATCTTGCGGGCGGCGAGGGCCAGCGCGGCGCCGCCGACCGCCGTCGTCCGGCTGCCGTAAGTGCCCCAGCCCATCGGCGTGTTCTCCGTGTCCCCGTGGATCACCTTGACGTCGTCAGGGGAGACGCCCAATTCCCCGGCGATGATCTGGGCGAATGTTGTCTCCTCGCCCTGCCCGTGCGGTGAGGCCCCGATCATGACGTTGACCTTCCCGCTGGGATGGAATCGCACGATCGCGCTCTCCCACAGCCCCCCTTGGAATCCGATTGCCCCGGCGACTTGCGACGGGCCCAGTCCGCAGATCTCCACGTAGGTCGAGAGTCCCACACCGATGTAGCGGCCCTCTTTGCGAGCCTCGGCCTGTTCCGCCCGCAGCTGATCGTAGCCAGCCTCGCCGAGAAGCTTAGTCAGGGCACCGTCGTAGTCGCCGCTGTCATAGGTCAGCCCCGTGACAACGTCGTGACCGTCGTCGAACTTCGGGATGAAGTTCCGACGACGCACTTCGGCGGGGTCCATGCCCAGCTTGGTCGCCAGCAGGTCGACGAGTCGCTCGACCATGAACGTGGCCTCCGGTCGGCCCGCGCCGCGGTACGCCTCAACCGGCGTGGTGTTGGTGTACAGGCCGTAGACGTCTTCGTGGATGGCTGGGATGTCATAGACTCCCGAGAGCATCAGGCCGTGGAGGATGGTTGGAATCCCCGGAGCGGCAGTCGACAGGTAAGCGCCCATGCCCGCCCAAACAGTAGCCCGCAGGCCGACGATCTTGCCGTCGCTGGTTGCCGCGAGCTCGATTTCCTGGACGTGGTCCCGGCCGTGCGTCGTCGCTTGGTAGTTCTCACTGCGCGTCTCCACCCACTTGACCGGCACGCCCAGCTTCTTGGAGCAGAAGACCGTGATAAAGTCGGCTGGGTAGACGGCGATCTTGCTCCCGAATCCTCCGCCGACCTCTGGGGCGATGACCCGCAGGCGGTCCTCCGGGATCCCCGCGACCAGCGATACCAGGAAGCGCACGATGTGCGGGTTCTGGGTCGTGTTCCACAATGTCAGCTCGCCCGTTGCTTTTGTGTAGCTGGCCAGCGCCGCGCGGGGTTCCATCGCGTTGGGGATCAGGCGCTGCTGGACGATCGTTTCCTTGACCACCACGTCCGCGCTCTCGAAGGCCTCTGTGATGTCCCCACCACCGGTGACCGTCCAGTGGAAGGCCTGATTACCCTCGATCTCGGCGTGCAACTGGGGCGCCCCCTCCGCGGCTGACTGCTTTGGCTCGACGACTGCGTCAAGCATGTCGTAGTCAACGTCGATCAGGTCCAGCGCGTCGTACGTCTGGTGGATGCTCTCCGCCACCACCACCGCCACGATGTCGCCCACGTAGCGCGCTGTGTCCTTGGCGATGCAGTGGTAGTCGGCGATCGTGAGCCCTGAGTCGGGCAGCAGCCAAGCGCACGGCGCCGGGCCGATCTCGCCGTCTGTGTCCGCGCCGATGTACACCGCCACCACGCCTGGGGCCTCAGCGGCTGCCGACGTGTCGATGTTCCGAATGCGGGCGTGAGCGAATGGGCTGCGGAGCATGGCTGCGTGCAGCATGCCGGGCAGCACGATGTCGTCCGTGTAAGTTGCTGTGCCGGTGATCAGCCGCGGGTCCTCCCGGCGGCGAATTCCCGAACCGAATGTCGAGGCGCTCATTGGGCACCTCCGGTGGCCGAACCGGCAGCGTCCCGCACGGCCCGGACAATGTTCTGGTAGCCGGTGCAGCGGCAGAAGTTGCCTTCTAGGCCGTGCCGGATCTCGTCGTCCGAGGGGTCTGGATTGCAGCGCAGCAGTTCGTGAGAGGCCATGATCATGCCGGGAGTGCAGTAGCCGCACTGCAGGCCGTGTTTGTTCCAGAACGACTCCTGCAGCGGGTGCAGGCCGTCATCGCCGGCCAGGCCCTCGATCGTCGTTACTGATAGGCCGTCCGCCTGAACCGCCAGACACGTGCAGGACTTGGCGGCGACTCCATCAATTAGGACCGTGCAGGAACCGCACTGGCTGGTGTCGCACCCGACCTTCGTGCCGGTTAGGCCCAGCACGTCTCGGATCAAGTGGACCAGCAGCAGCCTGGGTTCTACATCGCGGCTGTACTGGCGGCCGTTAATCGTGATGCTAACGGGTACTCGCATCGATATCGGCTTGCCTCCTTTCGTCTTGGGCGACCGCTGACTGCATTGATGTTCGCTGCGGTGCGCCCAGAGAAGTTATACCACCGCAGGCCCACCGGCTCCAGTTTGCGGGCGGCTCGCAGGTCGCAGCAACGCGCGTGTCACACTCTTGAGAGGGCGGCAAGAGCGTTCGACCATGCGCGCCCGACCGTTGCCAAGCATGTCCGCACAAGGAGCAAGATTTGCGTCCCGCTGGGGAATGATGCTGGCGATGCTGGGCATGGCTGTCGGCACTGGCAACATCTGGCGGTTTCCGAGGATTGCGGCCAAGAACGGGGGAGGGGAGTTCCTGGTGGCCTGGCTTGCCTTCCTGCTGCTTTGGTCCGTGCCGCTGATCCTGCTCGAGTTCGGTCTCGCGCGCAAGACACGCTCCGGGCCCGTGCGGGCCATGGTGCGCCTGATGGGACCCAAGTGGGCTTGGACGGGAGCGTTTGTGGTGTGGGTCGCCGCGGCGATTGCGTGCTACTACTCTGTGGTCGCCGGCTGGACAGCCCGCTACGCTGTCGCCGCGGTTGCCGGCGAGCTCGGGGGGGGCTCGCCCGGCTCGTTCTGGGCGGCCTTCACCAATTCCGGGTGGCCGCTGCTTTGCCATGCGGGCATGATTGCCGCAACCGCCGCGGTGGTCGCCAAGGGCGTCACCGCCATTGAGCGGGTCGCTCGTGTCCTCGTGCCGGCCCTGTTGGTGCTCGTGGTCATCCTGGTTGTGCGCGCGGTCACGCTGCCGGGCGCGGAGGCTGGACTGGCGTACCTTTTCGGCATCGATTGGAGCGGACTCACGAACGCCCGCGTCTGGATCGAGGCTCTTACCCAGAACGCTTGGGACACAGGTGCGGGATGGGGGCTCGTGCTGTGCTACGCGGCTTGGCAGCGGGATCGCGAGGACACTGCACTGAACGCATTCGTGCTCCCCGCGGGAAACAACCTCATCTCGCTACTCGCGGGAATCATGGTGTTCTGCACCGTCTTCTCGGTCGTTCCGCCGCTCTTGGATCGCGCAGCGGACGATCCGGCACAGTTGGACGGCTTGGGATCGCTGAGTCAGGCCGTCAGAGATGGGGAGGCCTTTTCTGCTGATCTCATGCAGCGTACGGTGTTCTCCGAGAACAACACGGGGATCACCTTCGTCTGGATGCCGGAACTCTTCCGCACGATGCCGTACGGGCGGTTCTTCATGGCCCTGTTCTTCGCAGCGCTGGCGATGGCGGCCTTCACCAGCTTGGTCTCAATGGTGGAGGTTGTCACTCGGGCACTCGAGGACGCCGGTTTCGCCCGCCGCAAGGCGATTTGGGCGGTCGCCCTCGGGGCGTTCTTGCTCGGTATTCCCTCGGCCCTGAGCATGAGCGTATTCGACAATCAAGACTGGGTCTGGGGGGTTGCGCTGATCCTCTCTGGGCTCTTCTTTGCGCTGGCCGTCGGTCGCTACGGGGCTCGCAGCTTCCGGCAGGAAACGCTCAACCACGAGCATTCCGACATTCGGATTGGCCGCTGGTGGGACTTCGTGATCCGCGCGATCGTGCCGTTCGAAGCTGTCATCCTGACCGTCTGGCTGCTATTCCAGTCATGGCGGGACAACCCGGACGGCTGGCTGACGCCATTCGACCAGGCCAACGTGTTCAATGTCGGAACCGTTCTCTTCCAGGTCGGAGTAGTGGTCGTCGTGCTCCTCATGTGCAATCGCAGGCTGGCGGCCTCGGCCCGGGCCTTGGACGGGGCCGAGTGAGACTGCTCGGGCCGGCGGACATCCGCCGCGCGCTGCCGATGGCGCAGGCCATCGATGCAATGCGTGACGCATTCGCAGCCCACGCCCGGGGACGCGCCCAATCGCCACCGAGGGCGGTCGTCCAGACCGGGAAGGATTCGGGCGCGACGCTCGTGATGACGGCGGCTCTCGACGGTGAAGGGGACGGGATTCTCACCGTCAAGGCAGTGTCGGTCTTCCCGGCCAATCCGCGCCGAGGCCTCCCTTCGATCCATGGCACGCTGCTTGTAATCGACGCGGCGACTGGCGTGCCGCAGGCATTGTTGGATGGCGCGGCGCTAACGGCCATTCGGACGGCTGCGGCATGCGGGCTCGCGACGGACCAGCTGGCCCGCCCTGACAGTACCGTGCTGGCGGTGTTCGGCAGCGGCGTCCATGCCCGTACGCAGGTCCGCGCGGTGCAGTGCGTGCGGCCGATCCGAGAGGTCCGGATCTTCAATCCGAACCGGAAGTCGGCGGACGCCATGGCGCAAGAGCTCACAGCCGTTCGCCCCATTGCCGGCGGCTATCGCGCAGTGGCGACGGCCGCAGAGGCGCTTGCGGGCGCTCACGTGGCTTGCCTCGCCACCACTTCCGTCGTGCCCGTGCTGGAGGACCGGCACGTTCCGGACGGGATACACATCAACGCGATCGGTTCCTTCAAGCCCACAGAGCGCGAGATTCCCACGGGGACGGTCGCCCGCTCCCTCTTGGTGGTGGACGATCGTGAGTCCGCCCTTGAGGAAGCAGGAGACCTGCTCATCCCGATTGCCGAGGGTGTGCTGGGCGAGGATCACATCCACGCCGATCTAGGGAGTCTGGTCCTAGGCTGGGTCCAGGGACGTTCGTCAGCGACACAAGTGACCCTCTTCAAGTCCGTGGGGCTGGCAGTGCAAGACGCGGCGGCCGCCCGAGTTGTCGTCCGGGAGGCGCAGCCAATGGCATTCGCATAAGGATTTGTGAGGAATCCGGAGATTCTGGCCCGCAAGGC
>JAPPMC010000107.1 GCA_028819235.1 Bryobacterales bacterium | reverse complement strand
CAACCGTCGCTCAGACATCGCCCGATCCATTTAACATTGAAAGCCCCTGGCCCCGTCCCCGGTGCGAGCGCAGCATCCTCCGCCAAGCCGCCTCCGTGCTGGAACCGGCGCTCGACCCCGCCTTCGGCATGCCGGCCCTTGCCGTGCGCCTCGAACGCAGCCAGAGCGTGTTTCAAGAGCTGCGGGACCTGCTGCGCCTGCCCCACGACGCGCTACGGGGGCGCCAAGCCCCCTCGCCGGCCTGCCCGCGCACAGCCGCAGCCTTGCTGGAGTCGATGCCCGCACGCCTGCAAGCTCACCGCGACGCCCTCCGCCAGCGCATCAAGGCGCTTCCGGACCGTCCGGGCGACGCTACTCCCGTGCCCGAGGCGATCGTGCTGCAGTACCTGAAGCGCTACCAGGACGGACTGTGCGGGCATCCCGTCGCTCGCGACGAGGCGGGCCGCATAGTGGCCGTCGTCGAACGCACCAACAACCCTCCCGAGCAGTTCTTCTCCCAAGCCAAGCGCCGTCTGCGCCGACGCGTGGGGCGCGCCAACCTGGGCCGGGACATGCAGGACCAGCCGGCCCAAGTTGCCTTGGCTGCCAACCTGCTCGATGAACACTACGTCCGGATTATGTGCGGCACCTTGGATGGTCTGCCCGCCGCGTTTGCCGAAGTGGACCGCTCCGCCGCCTCCACAGTCAAACCCACCTTGGACCGCATGAAGCGGAACTCCCACCTTAGACAGCGCATCCGCCAGTGGGAATCCGAGTCCGCGATTCCCACAACTGCTGCCCCTGAATCCACCATCCATGCACCGTCCCGGAACGCCTCAGGTACGCCGTCCCCAACGGAATCCTGACGCGGTAGCGCTCGACTTGGTGTAAAGGTACTGAACAGCACGGTCGGCAAACGCTTCAGCGGCCGTCGCGTTCGCCAAGTCCTCCGGCTTCCCGCCCGTTGCGCCTGCGGCTCGTCCCGTGCAGCGGCTGGGCTCGGCGGCATCTGCGACAGGCCACTCCTCCAACACCGGAATTGGTTTGGGCCCTCCCGAAGAGGACCTCCACTAGGGTGCCCAAACGCTGGTTTCGGGGGTTCGTCTCGACGTTCCAAGGCCCTTGGTTGGCTGCGCAGGCAGGTTTGTGCGGGAGCGGATGGCGACCTCTGAGGGCTGGCCGGCTCGGGCTCGGGTCGGCCCACGTCCGCGTGGGCGCCAGTCGCCGTTTTGGAGACCGTCAGAGGCCCGGCTAGGTCCTCGGGAAAGCGCCCGATTCCCGCTGTGTGATGTCCGGATCCGAACGATTTCTTTACGGATTCTTATCAAATCCTTATCAAAGTGAACGCCGATTGCAATTCAGGATGACCACTTGTTGGGGTGATCTGTTCGTTGCGACGCACCGGCCCGACTGATTGCCGCGGCCCGAGCTGTGCCCACGCTCAGCTGCGCCGAATCGCGGCAGCCTAATGGGGAGGCCTCAGGCCCCGCTCACGGTGCGGGACTAGGCGTGGGCGTCGTTTCGCTCCCAGGGGCGGCCTCGGGGCTCTCTCCGGGCGCGTCAGAGCATGCGGCCTGCAGCGCTTCTTCCGTCGAAGCGGCCGGATCCGGCGCGATGTCGATGCGCGCAACCGGGTGCCTCCAGTCGTAGACCTCCGCCGGAAAGTTCGCGCATCCGTGGATCCCGGCGTGGACGTGAACGAATCCCTCCGCCGGGCCGACCGCGCACGTGCCCTGAGGGGTCGGCTGCGGGCATCTTGCCGGCACGTCCGGACAGCGCTCCGAATTGGCCTCCGAGCCGGCGTCCCAGCCGCCCGCGAGCAGGCTCACAGGCCCGTCGCACGGGACCTTCGCTCCGCGCACGGCGATAAAGCCGTCGTTCGTGATCTCGATCATCGACGCGAGCGAGACGAGGCGGTGGCTGGCGTCGAATCGGATTTGCGCCGAGGCGGTGCTGCCGGGACGGATGAACTGGTTCAGGCGGGTGACGTCCAGAACGCTCGGCTCGGCTCGAAACTTCTCGGACAGGCCGGATGTGATACCAAGCTCCGCCAGCCGCTCCAGCTCTAGGCTGGCGGGCTCCCCGGGAACGAATAGCGGGGGAGTGTCGGGGGAGTGGCTGAAGACGACCGCCGGGGTGAGGATCTGGCCCTTGGTCAGGTTCGTGATGGTGACGGTGGCGACCGCATCCGCGGGCGCGGGAGTCTCGTCTTGACCTGCCTCGGTCTGGGCGCAGGCGGGACGGAGCGCGAGGATCGCCGCTGCCGCGATGGCCAAGGGCATGCGCACGTTGGTCAATCATAGGGGAATTCGTTACCGGTCGGCACTCTCGGATGCGCGAGGTTCCTGTAGACTTGGGTGCTTGGTGCGGTGATGGACGCATTCGGGGCAGTCGGACGGGCGTGCCTGTCACCGGGAGCCGGGCGGTGGCCGGCAGCCGTTGCCATAGCCGGGCTGGCAGTGGCCTTGGGAGGTTGCGCCGCACCTGATGAACTGCCAGCGCCGGCGGCCGTGGAGGTGGTGCAGGCGGACGGTGGCTATCTCTTCCGGGAGTCTGGCAGTCCGGTCCTCTTCTACCAGCTGGAGCCCACTTCGCGCGACGGCGAATACCGTCGCTCTAACTACGTCCATCCGCTGCACGGGCTCGACGGGGAGATCCTGACGGAGGATTTCCCCGATGACCATCCTCACCACCGCGGCGTGTACTGGACGTGGCACCAGGTCTTGGTCGGCGAAGTGCGGGCCGGCGATCCGTGGCTGGCGCGGCGCTTCTCGTGGGAGCTCGCGGGTGCGGAAGTGCTGGATGGCCGTGGCGGCCTGCGGGTCACCCACCGGTGGCACTCGCCGGACTTCGCTTCGGGCGCATTGCCGATCGCCGAGGAGACGGCGGAGGTGGTGGCGCATCCCGCCAGCGGGGACGTGCGGCTGGTTGACTTCGACATCCGTCTCTCATCCCTCCAGCCGGACGTGAAAGTCGGGGGCTCCGAGGATGACAAGGGCTACGGAGGCTTTTCCGTGCGGGTGCGGATGCTGGACGCGCTTGAGTTCACCGCGGCGGGAGGGCCCGTCCGACCGGACCGGGTTGCCATGTCGGTCGGCGATTGGGTCGACTTCTCCGGCACTTTCCCTCCTCGGAACGAGCCGAGCGGGGTTGCCGTGTTCGTGCACCCGGACTCCGCCGGGCACCCCCAGTCTTGGATCCTGAGGTCTGCGGAGACGCCCAGCATGCAGAACCCAGTCTGGCCGGGTCGGGAGCCGGCCGCGCTGCCCGGCGATGGCCAGGCGGTTCGGCTCAAGTACCGGCTAGCCGTGCACCGGGGCTTGGCGTCCGCAGTGGATCTCGCGCGGCTGTACCGGGAATACGCAGGCGACCGTCGGGCGCAGGCCACCCGCGGCCTGGCAAGCGAGCTCCTGCGGCCGGCTCTGCCGAGGTAGGACGCGCTAGGCCGCGGCGAGGTCAGCCCGACGGGATGCCGGACTCGGCCGTCCAGACGACCTCGCCCCCGACGATCGTGGCGACCGGGCCGCCTCGGAACTCCCAGCCGTCAAACGGTGAGTTCCTGCTCTTCGAGAGCGTCCTCGAAACGTCGTAGCGCCAAGGGCGCTCCGTCGAAAAGAGCGTCAGATCCGCGGGTCCCCCGCGGCTGATCCGTCCGTGGGCCAGCCCGAGGCATCGGCTGGCCGAGTCCGTGAACAGGCTTACCAGCTTGGCGAGGCTGGCTCGGCCTGTATGGTAGAGCACCTTGAGCGCCAGCCCCAGCGCCGTCTCAAGTCCCGTGACGCCGAAGGGGCAGCGCTCAAACTCCTGCATCTTGGTGTGCCCCGTGTGCGGGGCGTGGTCGGTGGCGATGCAGTCGATCGTCCCGTCCAGCAGTCCCTCGATCGCCGCCTTGATGTCCGCGCTTGCGCGCAGCGGGGGCCGCATCTTGTAGTTTGAGTCGTAACCGGGCAGGTGCTCGTCCGTAAGCGCGAAATGGTGCGGCGTGACCTCTGCTGTCACGGGAAGCCCCAGGCGCTTGGCCTGGCGCACCATCTCTATGGAGGCCGCGGTGGAGATGTGAGCGATGTGCACGCGAGCGCCGGTGTCGGCGGCGAGGATCAGGTCGCGTGCCACCATCACGTCCTCGGAACAGCCCGGGATCCCGCCAAGTCCCAGCCTCATGCTCTGGACGCCCTCATGGATGTCGCCACCGGCGCTCAGGTTGAGGTCCTCGCAGTGGTCGATGACCGTCAGGCCGAACGAGGCGGCGTACTTCATCGCGCGGCGCATCAGCCCGGAGTCCATCACCGGCAGCCCGTCGTCGCTGATCGCGACAGCGCCGGCTGCGCGCATGGCGCCGATGTCCGCCAAGCGTTCCCCAGCGCTGCCCTTGGAAATGGCCCCGATGGGGTGCACCCGCACGGACCCAGTCCTCCGGGCGCGTTCGACGATGAAGCCCGTGACCTGCGCCGAGTCGTTGACAGGGATGGTGTTCGGCATGCAGCAGACTGCGGTGAATCCGCCGGCTGCCGCCGCGCGCGTGCCGCTCTCGATGGTCTCCGCGTGCTCGATGCCGGGCTCGCGGAGGTGCACGTGGATGTCCACGAATCCCGGAGCCACGACCAGCCCGGATGCGTCGACGGTCGGCGTGCCGGGTGCCTCGAGCCCGCGGTCCATGGCGGCAATCTTGCCGTCCTTCGTGAGGACATCCAGGCGGGCGTCGAGACCGCTGGCCGGATCGATGACGCGGCCGCCCTTGATGAGCAGGCTCACTCGTCTCCTCCCGTCGAGCACACCCACTCCAGCACGGCCATCCGGATCGCAACCCCGTTCTCGACCTGGCTCAGGATCATCGACCGCTGGGAGTCCGCGACCTCGCTCGAGATTTCCCGGCCACGGTTGATCGGCCCCGGGTGCAGCACGATGGCGTCCGGCCGGGCTAGGGCGACGTGCTCCAGCGTCAGACCGTAATAGCGGAAGTACTCGTTCTTCGGGAACACCTCGACGTTTTGTCTCTCCAGCTGCACCCGCAGCATCATGATCACGTCGGCGTCGCGCACGGCCTCGCGCATGTCGTAGGTCAGGCTCACGCCGGGCGCCAGTTCGGGCAGGTTGCGGGGAACCGTGGTTGCCGGTCCGCAGGCAGCGATGTGCGCTCCGAACTTAGCCAGCAGGTGGATGTTCGAGCGCGCCACCCGAGAGTGCGAGATGTCGCCGATGATGGCAACGCGCAGGCCGTCGAGCGAGCCCTTGACCTCCAAGATCGTCAGAGCGTCCAGCAGGGCCTGTGTGGGGTGCTCATGGCGGCCGTCGCCGGCGTTGATCATCGGAGTGGAAAGGAACCGGGCCAGGAAGTGCGGAGCGCCGGAGGCGGAGTGCCGCATCACGATCGCGTCCGGGTTCATCGCGGACAGGGTGTTGAGAGTGTCCACCAGGGACTCGCCCTTGGAGAGGCTCGTGGTCTGGGAATGGATGCCTATGGCGTCCGCACCGAGGCGCTTCGCGGCGATCTCGAAGCTGGTTCGCGTACGCGTCGACGGTTCGAAGAACAGGTTGACCACGAGCCGCCCGGCCAAAGTGTTCAGCTTGGTGTTCCGCGGCAGGGCCTTGTAGTAGCGCCCGCGGTCCAGCAGGTGCTCCAGGTCAGCCCGGGGGATGGACTCAATTCCCAGCAGGTTACGTGGATTCGATCGTCCGGGAGGCAATGGGCGCTCCGAGGTTCCCCCGCAGTCCCACAATGATAGCGGCCCGGCCGCGGCGGCTACTGCGCCAGCGCGCCTGCGAGCTCGTCCACGATGCGGCGCGCCGAGTCGCTGGCGAGGCCGGAGTGGTTGGCGAATATCGAAAAGGCCACGGTCGTCCCGCCTGGGCTCGAAGCGTAGCCGGAGAGTGCCGAGACGTGGGTCATTGATCCGGTCTTGGCCCGGATGCGGCCCCTGGCGCGGGACCTCTGGAAGCGCCACGAGAGTGTGCCGTCGCCGCCGGCGACCGGCAGGCTGTCAAGGAACGTCTGCCGGTGCTCCGAGCCCCAAACGTGCTCCAGGAGGCGAACGATGGCGCCGGGGGTGAGCAGGTTGTGGCGCGACAGCCCTGACCCGTCCCTGAGGAAGAAGTGCGGCGTGCTCACCCCCGCCTCCGCCATGAAGCGAGCCATGCTTGCGATGGAGGCCTCTTGCGAGCCCAGCCCAGCCTCTAGCAGCGCGACCTCCCGGAGCAGCATCTCGGCGTGCAGGTTCTCGCTCTCCTTATTGACGACGCGCACGGCCTCGGCCAAGGGCACTGAGGCCCTGCGGGCGATCTCCTTGCCCGCCTTAGCCCGCCGTGGAGTGGCCGAGCGGAGGCTCCGCAGGCCGTCCGGCAGTTGGTGGCGGGCCCGCGCGTCCCCCTCAACGGCTACGCCGAGATCCTCGAGCGCCATCCGGAATGCCTCGGCGGCGTACTTGGCTGAATCGATGGCCGCCAGCTCGAGGGTCCGACCTCGCGAGGCGACCGGAATGTGGCCGCTGAGGACGACCTCGGGCGGCCGTGGGCCTCGGCGCGCGCTGAGCGTGCGCGAGACGTAACGCTGCGGGGAGGTCAGCGTGCGGTTCAGGAAGCGGAAGTGGGCAAGGTCGGGAACGACGGCCACCCGCGCAGGAGCCCCGGGCTCTCCGGGGGTGATGCGCACCGCGACCATGTTGTCGTTGAAGGCCAAGGCGCTGGCGCGGCTGCCGTAGGCCTCGAGAGTGTCCCTCCAGGACCAGCCGGGCGGGTAGGGCTGCCACACATATCGGGAGTCGTCGCCGACCACGTCGCCCCCGACCGAGAGCACGCCGGCCTCCCGGACCTGTCGGGCCAGATCCCGCAGCGGCGCCAGTCGGTCCGCGCCGAAGATGGGCTTGCCGCGCTGAGGCAGGATCCTTGAGGAGAGGTTTGGATCCCCGCCTCCGACGAGCCGCAGGTCGCCCGCCAGGCGACCGCCCTCGCCGATCGGCCCCTCCGCGACAACGGTCGTGAAGAACTGGTGGTCCGGGCCCAGGCGGGCCAGTGCCAGCGCCGTGGTCACGAGCTTGACGTTGGAGGCTGGGGAGAACAGCTTTCCGGAGTTGCGCTCGTAGAGCGTCGTGCCGCCGTCGAGTTCGACGGCCAGTACGCCCCAGTGGGTGCGTGCGGCCGCGTCGCGGGCCAGGATCGCGTCGATGCGCTCTGGCAGAGTCGGCGCCGGGGCCTGCTGGGGCAGCGCGGTCGCGGCGGCCAGCAGCAAGAGGCTGGCTGCTGCCGCCAGTCTATGCGAGCAGTCGCGCGGCATCCTTGGCGAGGTAGGTCAGTATGAAATCCGCCCCGGCGCGCCGGATGCACGTGAGGCTTTCGATGGCGGCGCGCTCGAAGTCCAGCCAGCCGTTGGCCGCGGCCGCGTGCAGCATGGCGTACTCGCCGCTGACCTGATAGGCGGCCGTCGGCAGCCCGAAGCGCCGCTTGGCGTGCCAAAGGACGTCCAGGTACGGCATGGCGGGCTTGACCATCACCATGTCGGCGCCCTCTTGGATGTCCGCCCGGATTTCCCGCATCCCCTCTCGGTGGTTCGCGGGGTCCATCTGGTAGGTGCGTCGGTCACCGAACTGCGGGGCGGACTGGGCGGCGTCGCGAAAGGGCCCGTAGAAGGCGGAGCAGTACTTTGCGGCATAGGAGAGGATCGGGGTCCGCTCGAAACCGCCGGCGTCAAGCGCCGAGCGGATCGCCGCGACGCGGCCGTCCATCATGTCTGACGGAGCAACCACGTCCGCTCCCGCCCTCGCTTGGGACACGGCCGTGCGGGCGAGCAGGGCCAGCGTCCGGTCGTTGTCGACGTCCCGGTTCTCGACGACGCCGCAATGGCCATGGTCGGTGTACTCGCACAGGCACGTGTCTGCGATGCGCAGCAGGCCGGGAACTTCCTGGCGGATGGCGTTGAGGGCGCGCTGGACGATTCCATCGTCGTCGTAGCCGCCTGAGCCGACGGCGTCCTTTCCCTCCGGAATGCCGAACACGATCACGGCCGGGATTCCCAGCGCGTGCACCTCAAGGCACTCTTCGACGATTTGGTCCACGGACAGGTTGTAGACTCCGGGCATCGACGGAACGGGCTTCCGGATGCCTTCGCCGGGGCAGGCGAATAGGGGATAGACGAAGATCTCGGGCGTCAATCGCGTCTCCCGCGCGAGCGATCGCAGGGCGTCGCTAGTGCGCAAGCGGCGAGGGCGGTGGACCGGGAAGGCCAAGGCACCATTCTATCGGCGGAGCGGTTCGGGGAATCGGCGCCCGTGGCGGCACCCCCGGTCTTTGGCCGACCAAGGGGGTGATGGCCCATTCCGGGAAGCGCCCTGACATGCGTGCGCCCCAGCCGTCCCGTCCGGTGCGGAACCGCCTCTTCAAGGCCTGCTTGCGGACAGGTTTCGCTGCGCATCGTCTGGTATTCTCAACGTGGGCCGGCCGCAGGAAGGATCCGGTTCGGTTCCGTCGGGGAGGGGCATGTCCGGGCATTCGAAATGGTCGACGATCAAGCACAAGAAGGCGGCCACTGACGCAAAGCGCGGAAAGATCTTCACCCGGCTGATCCGCGAGATCCAGGTGGCTGCACGCGACGGAGGCCCCGACGAGGACTCCAACCCCAGATTGCGGGCGGCCGTCGCGGCTGCCAAGGCGCAGTCCATGCCCGGGCACAACATCAAGCGGGCGATCAAGCGCGGCAGCGGGCAGCTTGACGGCGGCACCCTAATCGAGGTGACCTTCGAGGGCTACGCTCCGGCTGGCGTGGCCGTTCTGGTGGAGACGGTCACGGACAACCGCAACCGCACCGTCGCCGAAGTGCGCCACATATTCGCCAAGAACGGCGGGAACTTGGGCGAGAACGGCTGCGTCGCGTGGATGTTCAAGAAGCGCAGCCTTGTGGCCGTGGACAAGCGCAGCGCCACCGAGGACGACATGATGGACATTGCGCTGATGGCGGGCGCGGAAGACCTGCGGGATGAGGGAGACCTGTGGGTCGTCGACTCGGCGCCGGAGGATCACGGCGCGGTCATGGAAGCCCTCGCCGAGGCTCGAATCGAGCCGGTCACCGCTGGCGTGCAGCGCATTCCGGAGACGACAGTGCCGGTCCGCGGAAAGCAGGCCGGGACTGTGCTGCGTGTGCTTGAGAAGCTGGAGGACCAGGACGACGTGCAGAATGTCTTCTCGAACGTCGAGATCGACGAGGAGGAATTCGCCGCGCTGACCGCGTGAGGGGACCGCGCGGTGCGAATCTTGGGGGTGGACTGCGGTTCGCGCGTGACCGGCTACGGGGTGATAGAGAGCGCTCCGGGGCGGCTGCAGGCCGTCGGTCACGGTGCCATCCGCATTCCGGCGGGCCGTTCGCTGGCAGAGCGGCTCCGGCTTGTGGCGGAGGGCTTGGAGCGGGTGGTGGAGCGCTACGGTCCGGCCGAGGCTGCCTTCGAGGAGGTCTTCACCGCCAAGAACCCGCGCACGGCGCTGGTGCTGGCCCACGTGCGCGGCGCCGCAATGCTGAGCGTGGCGCGGGCCGGCCTCCCGGTAGCGAGCTACAGCCCGACCCAGGTCAAGGCGAGCATAACCGGCCACGGCGGCGCGCCCAAGAAGCAGGTCCGGCGCATGGTCAGGCTCGTGATGGGCATCGAGGGCGACGTTAGGCCGCTTGACGCCTCGGACGCCTTGGCAGTAGCCTACTGCCACTCCACGCGCGGCGGCAGCGTGGCCTAGGAGGTCCCTGTAGATGGTTCCTAAGGTCGTCGCGCTTGCCCTGTTCTGGGGGGTGGCAGTCTGCGCGCAGGACGCGATCTATTTCGAGCGGGACTTCCCCGGCGCCGTCCCCGGGCGCTTCGAGGTGCGGCTGGAGGCGGACGGCAGCGCAACCTACACCGAGGACGGGGAAGAGCCGGCGGAATTCAACATCGGCCAAGCGGATGCGGACACGGTGTTCGGGTGGGCAGAGGGGCTGCAGCGCTTCTCGAAGCCCTTGGCGAGTTCGAGGAGGGTGGCTTCCACTGGCCGCAAGAAGCTCCGCTTCGAGTCGGGGGGCCGGATCGTCGGCGAGGCCGAGTTCGACTACTCCGAGGTCAAGAAGGCTCGCGAGGTCACGTCTTGGTTCGTCGGCTTGGCGGAGACGCGGCAGCACCTGCGGGAGCTTGAGCGGGCGCTTCGCTTCGATCCTCTCGGCGTCAACGACGCCCTGGTCAAGGCCACGGACGCGATGGAGAGGGACCGTTTGTCGGCCCCGCAGCTGCTCGAGTCGGTCCTTTCGGAGATCTCGGCGCAGAAACGTCTGCTGCACTTGGCCCGCGCCCGTGCCGATGGCTTGCTGGAGCGGATCCGAGCGAAGCGCTCGAGCGGACGCTGAGGTTCGGGCGCCGCCTCACTCCCCGACGACGCGGTCGTATATCGCGGCGAGCTCTTCGGCCGAGCGGTACCTAATCTCCAACCGGCCCTTCTCCGGCGTGCCACGCAAGCGCACGGGAGCCTGCAGGACCCGCTCGAGTTCTTCGAGCGCCGCGCTGACGTTGGGGTCGAGGGGCTTTCTGGGCTTGGGCTTGGCCGGCTTGAGGACGCGGCGGACGGCCTCCTCGACTTGTCGCACGGACATGCCTTCGGCGACGGCGCGCTCGGCGAGGGCCTCCTTCTGGGCGTCGGTGTCGAGCGACAGAAGGGCGCGAGCGTGGCCCATGCGCAGGTTGCCGTCGCGGACCTCGGCGAGCACGCGGGTGGGCAGCTTGAGCAGCCGCAGGTGGTTGGCTACAGAGGAGCGGCTCATTCCCGTACGCTCCGCGAGTTCGTGCTGCAGGAGGTGCAGGTCGGAGAGCATGCGCTCGAGGGCCAGCGCGATCTCGATGGGGTTGAGGTCCTGCCGCTGAATGTTCTCGATGAGCGTGACCTCGAGCAGCCGGTCGGCGGCGATGTCGCGCACGATGGCCGGGACGCTGTCGAGGCCGGCGCGGCGGGCTGCGCGCAGACGGCGCTCGCCGACGATGAGCGTGTAGCGTTCGCCGTCTGGTCTTACTAGGACCGGCTGCAGGACACCGTCGGCCCGGATGGATGCGGCGAGCTGCTGCAGTGACTCCTCACCGAAGTGCTGTCGGGGCTGGGCGGGATTCGGGTCGATCTTTGCGACGCTGACCTGCAGGACGGTCTCCGAGCCGGCCTCGGGGGCGGGCGGGGGAGGCAGGATGGCGCTGAGGCCGCGCCCGAGGGCGGGACGCTTCGCTTTGGGTGGCTTAGGCGGCATGGTCGTGGGCGGGGAGCTGCTGGCGGCGGCGCTTGAGCATCTCCCTCGCGAGCGCGAGGTAGGCGGTCGCCCCCTTGCAGCGAACGTCGTACTGCAGGGCTGGGATTCCGTGGCTGGCGGCCTCGGCGAGACGGATGTTGCGGGGGACGACTGTCTCTAGGACGGAGCTCCCGAAATGGCCCCGGAGTTCGGCGGCGACCTGTCGGGAGAGCGACGTGCGACCGTCGAACATGGTGAACACCAGCCCTTCCAGGTGCAGGCGCGGGTTGAGCGTTGCGCGCACCGAGTCCATGGTCTGCAGCAAGGCGGAGACTCCCTCCATTGCGAAGTACTCGCACTGCATGGGGACGAGGAGGGTGTCGGCGGCGGCGAGCGCGTTCAGCGTAAGCAGGTCTAGGGAGGGAGGGCAGTCCACCAGGACGAAGTCGTAGCCCGCCGGAAGCGAGCGCCGCTGGCGGGAGAGGCGCAGTGCCCGGTCGGCGAGCGTCGCCAGTTCGACGTTGGCACCCGCCAGGTCGCGGTCGGAGGGGAGCAGGTCCAGCCCGGCGAATGCGGTGGACAGGATCGCCTCCCCGATGCCCGCGCGCTCGATGAGCACGTCGTAAAGCGTGGGGTGGGAGCCGTCCGCGGCGTGACCGAGGCCGCTCGTGGCATTTGACTGCGGGTCGGCGTCCACCAGCAGGACGCGGCAGTCGGCCGCGGCCAGCGAGGCGCCCAGATTAATGGCTGTGGTCGTCTTGCCGACGCCGCCCTTCTGATTGGCGATGGCGATCCAGGCCGGCACGCGGGATCCGGGGTCCAGCGTACCAGACCGGCGATGTTTCACGTGAAACATTGAGGTTCTTGGGCAGCAGCCGTGCAGTCCGTTGCGGACGGACAAGGCCGCAGCACGCAGCGTGGCCGACCGCTGTTCCACTTCGGCTTCGGCACCGTCCAGGTCATGGCGGCCGCACTGCTCGACGGTTTGTTCGCCCTGAAGGACCTGCCGGGCGCCGAAGCGAAGGGTCTCTTCATCCTCTGGGCCCGTGACCTCGCGGCAAAGACCGCGTGGGTTCATTACACGTCGGGAGGCGAGGCGCGCTAGGCAAGGCCGGCCCAGCCGATGCTCGGCAGCCAAGCGCAGATGGTAGAGGCAGGCAGGGCGGTTTGCGACTGCGAACGCGTCGCCATGCACCGAGCGATCAGCGGCGAGAAGTGCCCGGCTGCGCGCCGCGCCTGCGACTGCTGCGCAATCCAGGCCGGCTCGAAGTAGCCAGGGCGAGACTAGCGACCGGCCGATGTTTCACGTGGAACATCGCCGCTTGACGCCGGACCCGAAGCGGTCCAAAGCCGAAGGCTGCGCCCCCAGGGGAGCGGCCGCCCGCGCCACGGGGCGAAGGGCCCCGGCGGCGGCCGGCGAGTGCCGAGGATGGCGACATTGCCCACCCGGCCTTGCAAGTCTCCCAGGACGCTGGCCGGGGAAACGGCCCGCAGCAGCGCCCAGTCGGCGCTGCCGTCCCAGTCTTGGAGCCGGACAGGGCACACGCGCGCGTTGGGGATGCGGTGCGCAGCCTCCATCAGGAAGGCGGCCTTCTTGTGGCTGGACTCGACCAGCGTTACATGGGTCTCCGGCCGCAGGATGGCGAACGGGATGCCGGGAAATCCGGCACCGGAGCCCACGTCGACGACGCTGGCAGCCTGCGGCAGTTCGCCGTGCAGAAAGGCGGCCTCGCCGTAGTGGCGGCGGGCGGCCGCGACCGGATCCAGCACGGTCGTGAGGTTGATGCGCCTGCCCCACTTGCTGAGCAGCTCGTAGTGGCCCCGCATTGCGGCGAGTGCGGCTGGGCTGGCCGCGACGCCGGCCTCACGCAGGGCGGTGGCCAGCGCGCGCTCGAACGTCACGCGCCGAGGTGCATGTCCAGCAGGGAGATGGCAGCCGGCGTGACGCCCGGTATGCGGCCGGCTTGGCCCAGCGTGGTGGGCCGGACGCGCTCCATCTTCTCCACGACCTCGTTCGAGAGGCCCGGCAGGCCACGGTACTGGAAGCGCTCCGGGATGGTGCGGGACTCGGCACGCCTGAGGCGCTCAATCTGGCGGCGCTGCTGCTGTAGGTAGCCGGCGTACTTGAAGTGGGTCTCGACGGCCGCCAGGTCCACCTTCTGCAGGCCCTGCAGGAGGCGAGGCGGGATTGCGCCGAGAAGCTGCGGGATGCGCACTTCGGGGCGCCGCAGGAGGCGGCCGAGGCAGATGCGCGACCGCGGCGGGCGGATTGTGGCGTACAGCGGGCTGTCCAAGGCTGGCCGGTGCTCTTCCAAGAACCGCGCCAGAGCGTCGCGTGCGTCCCGGGCCCGCCGGAACTCTCGCCAGTGGTCGCCGCCGACCGTGCCGACCTGGCGGCCGATGGGGGTGAGTCTGCGGTCGGCATTGTCGATGCGCAGGTGGAGCCGGAACTCGGCCCGCGACGTGAACATGCGGTATGGCTCGTCAGTGCCCTTGGTAACCAAGTCGTCGATCAGTATGCCGATGTAGGCCTGTGTGCGGGCGAGCACTACCGGTTCGCGGCCGCGGAGCGCGCCGGCAGCATTGATGCCGGCCAGCAGGCCTTGGCAGGCCGCCTCCTCGTACCCAGTCGTGCCGTTGATCTGGCCGGCCAAGTAGAGGTGCCGCACGCGCTTCGTCTCGAGCGTTGCGCGCAGTTCGGTGGCGTCCACCGAGTCGTACTCGATGGCGTAGCCGGGCCGGATCATTTCGGCCCGCTCTAGGCCCGGTACGGAGGCCAGCATGCGCCCCTGCACGTCGATCGGCATGCTGGTGGAGAGGCCGTTAACGTAGACCTCGTTGGTGTCGAGCCCTTCGGGCTCCAGAAAGATCTGGTGGCGTCGCCTCTGGGGGAACTTGACGACCTTGTCCTCGATGGAGGGGCAGTAACGGGGCCCGACGCCCTCGATCTGGCCGCTGTACAGCGGCGAGCGCCGCAGGCTGTCCAGCAGCAGCCGGTGGGTCTTCTCGGTCGTGTGGGCGATGTGGCAGTGGACCTGCTCTCGGTCGATGCGCTTGGTGCGGAACGAGAACGGCGTGGGCTCGGGATCTCCGGGCTGCGGCTCGAAGGCCTGCCAGTCGATCGTGCGCCCGTCGAGCCTTGGCGGCGTGCCGGTCTTCAGGCGGCTGCAGCGGAACCCGAGCCTGCGCAGCTGCTCGCCGAGAGGCACGGACGCGGGCTCGCCGCTGCGGCCGGCGGGGTAGGTGCGCTCGCCGATGTGCACGAGCCCGTTCAGGAACGTGCCGGTGGTGACGATGACAGCGCCGGCGGGCAGCGAGCGCCCGTCGAGCAGCTCCACCCCCCGGCAGGCGCCGCTTCGCACGAGCAGGCGTACGACCTCGGCCTGCTTGATGTCCAGGTTGGGCTCGCACTCGACCAGCTGCCGCATGCGCACCCGGTAGGCCTTCTTGTCGCATTGGGCGCGGGGCGACCACACGGCGGGGCCGCGGCTAGTGTTGAGCAGCCGGAACTGGATCCCGACGTCGTCGGTGACTTGGCCCATGACGCCGCCGAGGGCGTCGATCTCGCGCACGAGGTGGCCCTTGGCGATGCCGCCAACGGCGGGATTGCACGACATTTGGGCGATGAGGTCCAGGTTGAGGGTGACGAGGGCGACGCGCGCACCCATGCGCGCGGCGGCCACCGCGGCCTCGCAGCCCGCGTGGCCGGCACCGACGACGACGATGTCGTAGCGCTGCTCGCCGAGTGCTCCCACGCCCCGCAGCGGCCCCCGCCGCTGCTGTTATTCTAGGGGCTCTTGCGCCCGCCCGGGGCGGCGGGCGGGACGGTCGATGAGGGCTCTGGTCATCGGGAGCGGCGGCCGCGAGCACTCCATCGCGTGGCGCATGGCGCGAGATACGGGGACGGACCGCGTAGACCTCGTTCCCGGGAACGCCGGCGCTGCGGTGGATGTCGCGTGCGTGCCGGGGAACATCCTAGACCCGGCCGAGATGGCATCCCTTGCAGAGTACTTGGGGTCCAATTGCACCGTGGTAGGGCCCGAGGCACCGTTGGCGGCGGGCGTGGCCGACGAGTTCTTGGCCCGCGGCTTGCCGATCGTCGGACCTTCGCGTGCGGCGGCGCTGCTGGAGGCCAGCAAGGCTTTCGCGAAAGAAACCTGCGGGGAAGCGGGCGTGCCGACCGCGGAGTGGGCCCTGCTGGAGGACGCGAGGGATATCCCCTCGACGGTCGGCCGGTTTGGCTACCCGGTCGCCCTGAAGGCCGACGGGCTGGCGGCGGGCAAAGGCGTGGTCATCGCCCGCGACGAGCCCGAGGCTTGCGCTGTGGCGGCGGACATGCTGGCGGGGAGGCTGGTGGGCGCCGCCGGCAGCCGCGTCGTGGTGGAGCGCTTCTTGGAGGGCGACGAGGTCAGCTTCATGGTGCTGAGCGACGGCCGGGCGTACTGCGCCCTGCCGGTGACGCGGGACCACAAGCGCGCGTTGGACGGGGACAAGGGCCCCAACACCGGAGGCATGGGGGCTTACTGCGACGATGGGATCATCGACGCGGCCACGCGCGGACGCATTCTCGATTCGATCGTCGAGCCCGTGCTGGCGTGCATGCGGGAGCGCGGGACGCCATTTCGGGGCTTCCTGTACTGCGGCCTGATGCTCAGCGACGAGGGTCCTCAGGTCCTGGAGTTCAATGTGCGCCTGGGAGATCCGGAGACGCAGCCGCTGCTGTATCGGCTGGAGGGCGGGTTCACGGAGCTGTTGGCGAGCGCGGCGCGGGGCGAGCTGGACTCCTCCTTGGTGGAGGCGGCCGAGGGCTCCACGGCGTGCGTCGTGGTCGCCTCGGGCGGCTACCCGGGGAAGTACGCCACCGGCCTGCCGGTGTCGGGCTTGCGGCACGCCGCAGCGCTCGGGGCCAAGGTGTTCCATGCCGGGACGCGCCTGGCATCGGGAGTGCCCGTGACGTCGGGCGGCCGCGTTCTGGGGGTTACCGCGCGGGGCGGCAGCCTCCGCGAGGCGCTGAACATGGCCTATGCGGCCACGCGCGAGATTCGCTTCGAGGGCGCGCACTACCGAACCGACATCGGGCGCAGCGGCCTCAGGGGCGGGAACGGGGGCGGTTCCTAGCATGAGAGTCGGTCTGGTCGGGACGGGCGCGATCGCCCACAAGCACGCGGAGAGCTACGAGGCGATCGGCTACGAACTGGCGGCGTGCTCGAACCGCGGGCACGAGAAGGGGGAGGCCTTCGCGCGGCAGTACGGCTGCGGGTTCGTTGCGGACTACCGGGACCTGTGCGCACTGGACGGGCTAGACTACATCGACGTTTGCACGTTCCCGGATTCCCACCTAGATATTTGCCGGCACGCGGCGGGGAACGGAAAGCACGTCCTGGTCCAGAAGCCGATGGCGCTGACTTTGGGGGACTGCCGGAAGATGATCGATCTGTGCGCCGGGCGCGGCGTGCGCCTCGGGGTGGTCAGCCAGCACCGCTTCGACGACTGCAGCATCTTCCTCAAGCGGGCCATAGAGGAAGGCCGCCTGGGCCGCTTGCTGCAGGTGGACGGCTACGTCAAGTGGCACCGTCCGCAGAGCTACTACGACCCGCCGGGCAAGGGCACTTGGGATGTGGAGGGCGGAGGAGCCCTGATCAACCAGGGGATCCACACGGCGGACGTGATGCAGTTTCTGGGCGGGCCGGTGCGGCGGGCATACGCGCATTGGCAGCTTGCCGCGGCGCACCGAATGGAGGCGGAGGACCTTGTCAACGCGGTGCTTGAGTACGACAGCGGCGCGGGCGGGGTGCTGCAGGCCGCCACGGCCACCTGGCCGGGCTATCCCGAGCGCATCGAGGTCCACGGCACAAAGGGCTCGGCTGTGATCACGGGCGACCAGCTGACGGCTTGGGACGTCGAGGGTGATCCCGGCGAGGACGCCCCGCTGTCCAGCGGCGTCGATTCCGGCGCGGCGGACCCAATGGCGATCTCGATCGAGAACCTCCAGCGCCAGTTCGAGGACTTTGGGGAGTCCTTGGCGGGAGGGCCAGGGCCGCTCGTGGACGGGGCAGAGGGGCTGGCGGCCCTGCGGCTGGTGCTGGGCGTCTACGAGTCAGCGCGCTCTAGAGCTCCGGTCGACCTGCTCTGAGCCCGGGCCGCCGCCAGCGCTCCTGCTAACCTTGGTGGCTGGTGGCGCGGTGCGCCGCTGGCCGGGCATGCGACTTTCCGGGATCGACAAGCTCGAGGGCGAGATTCGCGAAGTCGAGTGGGAACTTCGGGACAAGCTGCCCGGAGAGATCCGCAGGGCCCGCGAGTTGGGCGACCTGAGCGAGAACGCCGAATACTCGTCCGCGAAGGAGCGGCAGCGGCTGCTGAACGCGCGGCTGGCGAACCTGACCGCGCGGCTGGCGAAGCTGAAGCTGGTCGACCTGTCGAGGATACCCCGGGATTCGGCCGGGTTGGGGTCGACGGTCCTGGTCTACGACGTCGACGAGGATCGCGAGGTGGCGTATGAGCTTGTCACGTCCGAAGAGTCGGACGTGGCGGCCGGCCGCATCTCGACCACTGCCCCGATCGGGCGGGCCCTGATCGGCAAGCGCGAGGGGGATCTGGCGGTCGCCCGAACGCCCAAGGGGCCACGTGAGTTCGAGATAGTGAACGTCGAGACGATCCACGACAAGCAGGGCGGGTAGCGGCGGCGATGCCATTCACCAAGACGATC
The DNA here is from genome assembly GCA_028819235.1 of Bryobacterales bacterium. Taxonomy (GTDB): domain Bacteria; phylum Acidobacteriota; class Terriglobia; order Bryobacterales; family UBA6623; genus VXMF01. Next base: position 38,379 of record JAPPMC010000107.1, on the reverse strand, counting down.
GGGAGCGGGCTGGGACGTGTCCTGACGGGCTTGGTGCGACTCCTGACGCTAAGCGGGGTGCATCCGAACGCGCTGACCCTGATCGGGCTTGTGGTGAACGGCGTCGCGGCTTGGATCCTGGCTCGCGGGGAGTTCCTGTACGGGGGCTTGGCGATCCTGTGCGCGGCGGTCTTCGACCTGACCGATGGCGCCGTTGCGCGGAGCGCAAACAAGGTGACCCGATTCGGGGGGTTCCTGGACTCGGTGATGGACCGCTACTCGGACCTGGTCCTGCTGACCGGCCTGCTGGTGCACTACGCTCGGATCGACCGCTTCAGCTACATCGTGCTGACAGCCGTAGTGATGATCGGAACCGTCTTGGTGAGCTACAGCCGGGCAAGGTCTGAGAATCTGATCCCGAGCTGCAAGGTCGGGTTCATGGAGCGCCCTGAGCGAATCGTGCTGCTGATCATTGGGGCGCTATTCGACCGGATGGCGGCCGTGCTTTGGGTGCTAGCCGTGCTTTCGAACCTGACCGTCGTGCACCGGATCGCCCACACGTGGGACCGCAGCCGTGCCCTGCAGCGGTCCGCAGAGCATGCGGCGGCGGAGGCTGCCGCCGCCAACGGCGGGGAGGTGGGCCGGGCCGAGCTCCGCGAGGGTTACCGCTCGGTGTAGGCCGCCGGCCCGCGCCTAGCCCGCTTTATTCACGAAGAGGGTGGATGAAGGTGAGCTAAGAGGTGCCCGGCAGGGGGTGGCCGCAAGAACGTTATCCGCACGGACAAATCCATGGAGGAATTCCACTATCTATAGCGGGACTCCTTCAATATGTGTGCAAAACCCGGAAGAATCTGAACGGTGAATCCGGAGCAAAACGAACGCTTGGTCCGGGCCAATACGAACACTCGGGCCGATCGCGCCAGCGACCTGGGATCTGTCCCCTTGGGATAGCGGAGGGCGTTGCGACGCGAGGGCCTTTGTTCCGGACAATCGGATGCGCATCGGCCACGGCGCTTGGGACGCTGCCAGGCGCTGCGCGGCAAGCCGGGATGGCGGCAGCCAGCAGGTCTGGGCCACCGCAGTCGGCGAAGCCGGTGCCGCCCATTGCAGCCGCGAGGTCGGCGCAGGAGCTCGCCCAAGGCTCCGGTCAGGATGTCGGAATGGCCCTGCGCGGAACTTGGCCGCCGGGAGGGCCGCAGGAATCCCGCTTCAGGCCACTCCCAATCTGGCACGGCTGGCCTGTGGCATACGGCTCTTCGCGAATAGCGCGAAGCCACGTGAGCCTCGACAGCCCCATAGAGGCACGGAAGGAGCCTTCATGAATAATCCGGGCTAGCGACCTGTCACAGCAGCGATCCGTTGGTTCATGAGGGCGATTGGCTTGATCCACCCCTCTGCTGGCTCCTCGGCTCGCACGACAACACCGTACCATGCCGGCCGTCCGGATTTGTCTCGCCTGATCGCCACGACATCCACCACCGTGCCAGCAGGTAAGTATCTTATCTGTACCAACGCGTTCAGCATTTGATCCTCCGACATTCGCGTGGCGTCGACGCCGGGGAGCGGCGCGAGAGGAGTTTGATTGGAAAGTCGATATGCAATGCTCTCTTCGAGGTCGTCATGATGGACGTAATTGGATTCGACTTGTAACAACTCGCCATCCAGCGGATAGTGGATGTGAGTTTCCGACCTGATGATTTTCGCCTCTCCCCAGCCTTCTTCGACTGCTGAGCCAGTCAGGTCTGGATACAGCGAAATCCATTCTCCTTGGACTCGGTCGTACGTGTTGAGATCCGCCGTAACAGTAACGCTCTCGCTTACGGCCACAATCCGAAACGCACCCCTCTTTCCCAGTATCGCCTGCTCGTCTTGCTTCTCTGCCAGCGCTTCCTTCCACATCTGGTCATCAAGCGGGATTCGCTGCTGATCTCGCCAGAATGACACGTGATTGTTCTCGGCAAAGTAGGACTGGGAGTTGGTCTCACCTTGCTCATGGAATGAGTCGATTGCAACTGGATCAAGCGTGTATTCCCGGTCAACCCGAACTCGCACAACAGCATCGCTTGGCAGATCGGTGTCGAGCGTCAGCACCAGATCCCCACCTTCGATCGATGCGATGAGGTCAAAACTGTCGCATACAACACCGTGCCGCGGCATTGCGGTCGAACCCGGATCGACTGCCTCCCTCTCGCTCACACTGTCCGTAACACTCCCTCCGCAACCGCAGAACAAAGCCGGGAGCAGAAGCGCCCACCACCCGGCAACTAGTCGCTCTCGTAAAGATGTGTCGATGAGGCGAGGTATGCATGCACGCCAAATAACCAGCGACTCGCTCATGCGCCCATCTTACGCTATCGCGTCACGATTGGGTTGCGTAGCGTTCATGGTGTTCTGACGTCCGCCGCGAGAGCGCCGACTCGTCAGAACTTGGTTGGATTTCGCTGATTCGACGCTGTGGCTGGGCGGCGCACGTCAGGCTATGCTGGTGTGAGACTGTACAGTCGCATTGCCGCAGCAACGCCTGAAAACAACCGAGGGTAGAGACACATAGAGAGCCTACTGCGCAAAATGTTCGTCGTTGATGAGAACTCCCGCTCCCCTCGCTAGCACGGTAAACGCTGTCGGTCCTCGGCTGCAGATCCCGCTCGCGTGCCGCCTCGCGGGAACCGCCCGGGAACCCCGTCATACTGTGCCGTTTCCCGGCTGCTCGCGACCGATTCCCGTCTGTTCCGGGGCGTTTGGGCACTCCGCAACGGTACTGTAGTACGTGAGTACTGTCACACAATGCGGTCATGCCCCATCGCACTTCCGACCTCCTCTCCGAAGCCCTCGCCGCACCCCAGCCGCTCACCTTCCCCCAGCTCCAGCAGGCCCTCCTCGGCGCTTCCCGCAGCACCACCTTCCGCTACCTCAGCGAAGTCGACTACCTGCGCAGCTACAACTGCAACGGTCGCTTCTACACCCTCTTCGACGCTGAGCGCTTCGACCGCTTCGGCCTGCTCTCGATCGGCACGGCCCGCCTCTCCCGCGACCGCACCCTCACGCGCACCGTCCCGACGGTATGGCACATCTGTTCCGAGCCTGCCTCCACACTCGGCCGACAGTACTACTGGGCGGACTTGCCCTACGTCACTTGCATCTTGCGCCCGCAGATCCCGCAGCGCGCCAAGCCCTGCAGCAGCACCCGCCAGCACTCCCGCGGCTGCACGGCGATGTGCTTGCGCGGTTGGCGATCCTTGCCCGACCGTACCACCGTCCGGGTCCGGCCCCAGGCGTAGGCCCCGCCCATCGCTGGGTTCGAAAGCACATCGTGGACCCGAAAGTACGTCTGGAGTGATTCATGGCAAACGCCCCGCTGGCGCACTGACATCGATAACGAGAACCTTGACGGCGCGACGGTGTTCTCGTGGCAGCATCTCACTCAATCTCTCGTGCAGCTCATCCGGTGACTTCGGTTTGGTGCCGGTAGGGGGTGCTGTTTCCACAAGGTCGGGGCCGAACCAGAGGACCACGTAGATGCCATAGCCACCCGAACTGGGTTCACGCAAGTACTTGGCGATCAGCTGCTTTTTGATGGAGCTCCAGAGTTCTTTGCTTGTCGTCCTCTTGACTTCCACGACAACGGTGTGGACGCCGTGGACCGCTATGATGTCCGACCGATTATCTTCCGCATGGTGGCCTTCCGGCTGTGCGTTGACCTCGTGCGGCTGCAGTAGGAGTTGGAGATCCGATAGCAGGGCGTCCCGGCACGGATTCTCGGACTTAGGCCCGAGTACCCTCCTGCCTTGGGGGTCACCCGGGTCTGAGTGCCAATACTGCTGCCAGTCGTCCGTATTCCCGGCACGGATTCTCTTGGCCAAGTCCACCAGCTTGCCGGAGACTAGGGCATGGAGGTCGGCTGCGCTAGCCGGCGGGCCACCGCGGAGTGCATCCTTGATCTCACGCACCGTGGGAACCTCCCACGACGAAATCCGGAGTTTCTTGGCCTGCTCGTCACGAGCCCGAAGGAGCATTCCGCGCCAATGCTCCAGAGCCGGATCGTCCGCGAGGCCGGCAAGGGCGGCGATCGCCTCCTCGTCCACGCGTGCAGACAAGGTCTTGAGCCAAGTGTCCATGAGAGGATGCACTCCCGAACCGGGACCAAGGCCTTCGCTGGCCATGAATCGGGCCGACCGGGCATGCCGACCGACCCTTGGCGTACGCAGCCCTCGCCCCAAGACCTCAATGAGATTACGCAGATGTGCAGTCGGCCAGTCCTGGCCGGGCAGGAGATCTATGTGCTGCGACAAGAAACTGACCAGATGATGGATCCGTATTGTCTTCCGGCCTTTGGACACGAAGTCGAAGAGTCTCGGAAAGCACGACTCGGGGTCGACAACCAGACCTGCGCCCAGCCAGTGCGCCTGCTGCGCCACATCCATCCCCTTGCGACGCAGCCTGCGCCGGACCAGCCGGGCCAGCTCATCGCGGGGCATGTACCTAAGGGCAGCCCGCAAGACTGGTTTAAGCGTCTCTATCTGGGGCTCCGTGCAAATGCTTGGGAACGGAGTGAACATCCTCGGCACTGCGAGAGGCGCCACCTGCTCGTATTCCACATTCGTTGCCATGTCGTACAGGTGCTGATCGGGGAAATCCTTCGCGCGGACGCGAGCGCTGTGCACGGCGGTGAAGGCGTCGGCGACGGTCTGCGGGTGAATCTGGAGAGCCTGGAGGAACCAGCGAGGCCGAGCATCCTCCGAGTGGCTGAAGAGCCCGCGGACCGGATGGCACCTGGTGGGCAGCCTAGAGATCAGATAGAAGCCCAAGGCTCGGCGGAGAGCTTCTTCGTCGAAACGCTGAAACGGGTCCGCACCGGCAAGCTCGTCTTCGGCCAGGCCAGCTAAGAACGGCAGGGCGAAGATTGATGTTCGGGCCCCTGCGTAAAGCCGAACGATCTCGTTCAAACCCGGAAGATCCGTTCGGTCCACAAGGCTGCGGAATCCGCGGAGCGCGGCTGCGAAGAGATCCTGGTCGGAGGCGCGGCTCGAGGCCAAATGGCGTCTCAGCTCCTCGCGAGGCTGATCGGGGCCGCCCTGTCCAACACCGTCCCCATAGACGCGACCCAGTTCGTGAAGCAGTGCCGTCGGCACTTGGCCCGCCTCGACAGCCTCCAGCTCTTTCCGAATCGATGCCAGATACGCTCTGTGCCGTCTCCGCACCTCCCGGTATTGAGGAGACTCGCGCAGGCGAGCGCCTTCTGCAGCGTGTTCCGCCTCTGCGGCGACGCGATTCCTGTGCCACTCCTGCAACAACGGAGTGCCCCGTACTGCTGTGACGATCTCGTCGTCTTCCAGCGGAGGTCCCCATTCTTCTCGCCGTTCCGTAACCGCCCAGAACGCCAGCTCGATTGCGGGACCCGGATCCGTCGCTGCCAAGCCAGCAGCCGCATCCAAGCACCATCTGCGAAAACCGGAACGCCGTTCGCAGCCTAGGAATTTGACACCAATCTGCTGATCGAGCGCGCGGTCCCGCGGCAGTGATGCATGACGTTTCAGTCCCTCCTGCACCAGTGCGAGCTGAATGTCGCGATGGTCGCGAAGCCAGCTGTGAATCTTGCTCTGTTCCGGTGCGTTGCGGGATCTCAGAATGACGTTCCTGCAATGCGCCGGCATCAGTTCCGTCCGCTCATGGTGGGCTTCCGCGAGCTCGAACCACTCATACAGTTCTGTGATCTGCATTTCCTCGCCAAGAAACTCAAGTCCTTTGGCAAGCAGGCGCAGCACGACCGACGCGGCGCCGTTCTGCGCGAGAAGGGGGATCAGCTCTCCAGCCCTCCCGCCTAGGTTGTTAAGGAGCGTTCGCACGTCTTCGGGCGCCGACTCGTTAACAAGGTGCTCGGTCCAGAACGCCTTCGCCTTATTCCCGAGGACGGCGCTCGATGGCGGGTCCTGCCGGGCGCGTTTGTCAACGTCCCACGTCCGCAGAGCGCAGTCCCAAACTTGCTCGGCAGCGATGTGGCGCGGATACAGGTAGGTCAGCAGCTCGCTGCGCAACTCGCTGCTGTCGTCGGACGGCAACCGGCCCTCGTCGATTTCGCGTAGCAGACCGATCAGAATGGACGGGCCCTCCGCTTCTTCCCCCAGCAGGTGGATGAGCGCGGCCAACGCCCGCTGCCTGACACTCAAGTGCCATCCCTCGTCTCGGACGACTGCGGGGAGAATCTCGCTCGCTTTGAGTGCGGTGCTCGACAAACCGGTACCTCGGAATGGCGAACCACCAAGCGGTGTTGCCGCCAAACCCCGAAGGAGCAGTCCAACCAGACGCTGCCGGGTATTCGATCGGTCGGGAAGCTGGAGCATGTCCCACAACACGTCGCAAGCCGGGCCAGCCATTAGGGCAGCGAGAGAGGCCGATGATGGCCACTCCCGCTGATGCTGCAGCTGGCTCTCAAGACCGCTCATCAGCAGCCAGGTGTTGTCGCGGTCGAAGCGCCCAGCGTCCCCGTAGAAGGCAACACCTACCGGGTCGGACTCAATGAGTGGGCGCCGGAGGTCGGGATTTAATGCGGCGAGCCACACGGCGGTGCCGCGCAGGTCGGGCATCACGATTCCGTCGGTCCCCAGCATCCAGGCGAGAACTCTCGTTGCAGGAACTTGACGCTCCCGAATCGCTCGGTCCAAGTACTTCGCAGCAAGGAATTCGGAGATTCGGCGGTGGCGTGGGTGCCTCCCGATCTCGGCAGTTCCGACGAACAGCTTGGTGTCGAGGGCGAACTTGAGCAGAGCCTGATCCTCGCCCGCTTCGCTCACGGCTGGACGGTCGTCGTCTCCCGGGCCGCGCCGAGACCAGCCCGACATCCCAGTCAGCAGCAGGAGTGCGCACAGTCGACCTGCAGCAAGAACCACTTCATCGTTCGCGTACGGGCTGCCGTCCCGGGCATCCAGATGCTCTTGATTCGTCTCGCCTGCCAGTTCCTCGCAGGCGCGTTCAAACGTGGCGAGTTGGTCATCCGGCCATGAGCCGGAGCGCTGGGCCTTGGCAAGGACTCCGAGCAGGAGTGGATTGTGGAGAAACGAATCCAGTCCCCTGTCCAAGGCATTCCGCAGGAAGGCCTCGGGATCCGGTGCGCCCAAGCCAGTGAGAATGCGGTGGGCGTCCTTTCCGGTGAGGGGATTAAGGCGCAGGACGTAGAGGTCGTCCCCGTCGACTGCTGAGGACAGCTCGCGGATGTCATTTCGTCCCAACCAGGACTCGTCGCGACAGGAGAGCCTAAAGGATGGCTTGCCCAGCTGTTCGAGCCGACACACGAGCGCATCCAGCGGCTCGCGCGGATCGCCACCCTGGGCACGGACCTCATCGAGGCCGTCGATGAATAGGGTTCCAAGTCTCCATTCGGGATGGGCGTCGATGCTTCGGCGGATGAACCGGCGGGCGGTGACCCGCACTGCACAATTGTCGATCTGTGCTTCCTGCTCGAACGCCTTGGATTTTCCAGATCCGGGATCACCCAAGAGTACGTAGGCCCTTGCCGACCGGTAGTCCGACAGCCTCTCGTGCTGCGACTGCCACCTGCCGCCCTGCCATCGCGACAGTGTCCTCTCAACCAGCACGATGGGCCTCTTCCAGCCAGAAGTCGGCAGGTTCGGACAGAAACTCATTGAACGGCACTCCGCCCGTCCCCACTACGAGTCGCTTAGCCCCCGGAAAGCGGCCCTCGAATTCCTTCAGTCCAGCAACGCGGCGACGTCTGCGACCGCTTTTCACCTCGATCGCGAGTACTTGGCGGCCCGATGCGACCACAAAGTCAACCTCGCGACTTCGACTCCGCCAGTAACGGAGCTGAACAATCCTGTCCGGCGGGAGGGTGTTGTGCAGATGGGCTCCCACCGCGCTTTCGCACAGCCGCCCCCAATACGGGCCGTCGTCCCTGACGCGCTTGAAGGGATAGGCGTATCCGGCCGTCATGACGGCAGTGTTGAGCACGTTCAGCTTCGGGGACGAGCGCTTCGACAGGTGCGGCTTGGTGCTGTACTTCTGCAGGCCGGCAAGCAGACCCGCGTCTGCGAGCAGGTCCAGGTAACGGGCCAGAGTAGTGGTATTGCCCGCATCGTCCAGCTGACCCTGCAACTTCCGGTAGGAGACGACCTGTCCCGAGAAGTAGGGCGCCAGATCCATCAGCGCGCGCATCAGCGACGGTTTGTCGACTCGTGTCAGGGAAAGGATGTCGCGATCAATGACCGGGTCGATGATGGCGTACCTGATATGTCCGCGCCAATGCGGCTCATCGCGAATGTGGATGGCGGCTCCCGGATAACCCCCGAAGAAGATGAATTCTTCGAGCGTCAAGCCAAATGCGCGCTGCATCTCCTCGAGCGACCAGTGCATCACGGGGAAGGGATCGAACCGGCCCGCCAGACTCTCATGGATTCCGGTCAACATCGCCCAAGGGGCGGACCCCAGGATCACCACCCGCAGCGGGCAGCCTGTCCGGCGGTCGCCGTCCCAAAGGCCCTTGACGATGGGGGACCAGTTCTGAATGCGCTGGATCTCGTCAATCGCCAATACCAGACCCCGGGGGGAACGGTTCGCCGCCGCGCGAGCGCGGTTCCAGGTCGAGACGAGCCATTCCGGACCGGGGGCGCGGCCGGGGAGTAGTGGCGCAACTTCAGGCGGTGCAGTGTCGAAGGGCGGATTGCCCGGCGTGGGATCGTCAGCCGCCACGTACCAGCATCGAAGACCACTGCGCTCGAGCACCTCACGGGCTTGGAGGACCATGGTCGTCTTCCCCGTCTGCCGCGGACCGGTGACAGCGACAAGACGCATGGGACCTACCTCGGTGAGAAGGTCGATCAGGCGGGGTACGAGTGGGCGCAAGTAGGTCGGAAGGTCGGTCATTGTGTCAATGATAGGTTATTGAGCAAAAATGCTCACTCACCTACTATGCTGTCCGACGAACTCGATCCTCAGGCCGACGAAGAACTGTTGATTCTCGGCTCATCTTCACCGACATGACTTTTCTTCCTCGAATTTGATTGACGCTGGAATGGGGTGACTTGGGCGTATGGACTCCTGTCATTTGGGGGAGGTCCTGTCGATCGGGGCCATGCGAACTCCCGTCGATCGGGGGAGGTCCTGTCGATCCGCTTGAGTGTCCGCCGATGCGACAGGAGACCGGGAGCTCCAGTCAATCGGGCGTATGGACTCCTGTCGATCAGGGGAGGTCCTGTCGATCGGGGCCGTGCGAACTCCTGTCGATCAGGGGAGGTCCTGTCGATCCGGCCGAGTATCTGCCGATGCGACAGGAGACCGGGAGCCCCAGTCAAGAGGAGGTTGGGCTCCTGTCAATCGGGGGAGGTCCTGTCGATCGGGACGGACGTGCGAGAGGGTGTGACCGTAGAGGGCGGCTTCTCAGACGAGCCCCGCTCCCTGTCGCTGGTTAGGAGCCGACAGGTACCCGAGTCATACCAGCAGCACGAAACGGCTCAGAATGGGCACTCCGGCATTGGTGAACAGCGTGGATGGACAGATGGCCCCACACTTCGGCGAGTCTGATTTACGGGTGGCCCGAACGGGCACTCCGACTCGCCCTAGAAGTTGAGGAAGGTCTGCGTAGACCGGTACGCTTGCTTCGGGTGATTCGGCTGATTCGGATGTCTCATCACCAGCTGCTGAGATTTCACCATGGGGCTTAGGTGTCGGCGCGTCAGGTTCGGGGCGCTGAAGCGCAACATGACAGCTAGCTCCGCTGCGGTCGTCCAACGACGCGCTCCACAGATCTGCAGGATGAGAGCTCGCAGCCGATTCTTCCGCGGGCGGCCGGTTAGCTCGCGCAGAGATTGCTGGATGGCGGGAGGCAAGTCTCCCCAGCCTTGGCGAGCTTTCTCGGAATCGTCTGCCCCTTGTGCCGGGCCCCTCCGTCTGGCATGTGCATCGGGCAGGCTGTAGTAGCTCTTTGCGCCATGTGAGTGAAGCGTCAGGAGCCCCTTCTCCCGCAGTCTCCCAAGCATCTTGCTGGCCGCCAATGTGCCCAGACCGACCAGAGAGCGGATCGAGGAGTTGTCCACGCGCCCATGGCGGTGGGCCTGCAGCAAAGCCCTCAGTTCGACGCGGTCTAGGTCGAGTTCCCCAAGGTCCGCGATGAACTCTCGGTCCGCCACGGAGAGTGCCGGGGAATTGCGAAGGACAACCCGCACCTGCCGGCTCGCCACCGACATCTCGGGCGGGGCCAAGAAAGCGTCTTCCATCTCCGCGAACATGCGGGGGATGCCTTCCCCTTGATCGCGGGCATGGCCCAGATCGGCCATTACACGAACCGTCCTCGGATTGCGGCTCACGTGAAGGCGGTCCAGTCTGAGCAGTGCTTCCAGCGTGACCCCCGTGGGCAGGTCGCCCGGACTCACGACCTCCAGCCGGTCGCTGAACAGCCAGACCTCCGTCCCCAGCCCGTCAATGCTGTAGTCGCGGTGCAGAAGCGCATTAAGCAGTGCCTCCCGCCACGCAAAGTCCGGGTACTCCGGCGACTCTACGAAGCGTCTTCCCACGAGGCGGGAGGGGCGGCCGATGAGCGCTTGGAGCGCCTCGCAAGACCTGTCATACACCGACGGCAAGGGGCCCTCGATCCTCGGCAGCTCCTCGACATTGTGCTTGGGGCCGGTCGTGCGCTCTGCGCCGAACACCCGAAAGATCCTCACGCCCGCATTCGGGTGGTCGCAGCCGTCCAACCGGAACAGGAGATCCGCGGCACGCCGGAGCGTCAGGCCGAATCCTCGCCGGTCCGCCAGCCTCCGGCTCAGCAAGTACTTCTCGTCGGTCTCCTTGGACCAGCCGCTGCGCTCCCGCGCCAGCGCAAGAAGGCCGCTGTCCATTCCGGCGACGCCGAAGGGCGACCTTTGGCTCTCCCAGCTCTCCGTCAGCCCTTGGCGCTTGAGTGCTTCAATCTGGCTCTCCTTGAACTGCTTGGTCGTGTCGCCGACCCGCATGGGGAAGCCGTCGTTGATGACTTGGACCGGGGTGCTTGAGGCGGCCACCTCAAAGACAAGGAGCCGCTCGTCGCCGCGCTGCAGCTCGAAACCCGGTGCCTGCGGAGGGTCGAGCCTAGCTCTCGGAGTGTTCAACAGACTCTGCAAGGCCGTCCGAGGCAATGCGTGCCCGGTGATCTCGCCGTCATCCTCTAGCCCAAGGATGAGCACTCCGCCTTCGGCGTTGGCAAACCCTGCGACGTATTCCGCGATCTGGTCCCGAACTTCCCTACGGTCTCTCGATCGGCGATTCGTGCGGGGGCCGTGGTACAGGGACTTCCGTTCAAAGTGCAGGCCCTCTTCTTGATCGAGGAACGGCGCAACGTCGAAGCGGGTTTTCACGCCGTCTCCTGTGCGGCGCGCGCGGCTATCAGGTCTCCGTGGCCCGGGCATGCCGCTTCGACGAGCGGGAACTCTCGGAAAGGAGCACTCCGGGCAGCCGAGATGATGCTTGCGGCCCTGCGACTGCGGCGACCGTCCTCTGAGCTGGCCGTGCCCCCAGGCACTCTCTGCTGCTCCTGGTAGCTCGACCGCTGGCAGCGGCGGGCACCATGGGTTGGCGCGAATCCCGCAAAGCCTCCAGCGTTGAACGTCCCCTCGCGCACGCGTCGGGAACGGCTGGACAGCCGGCCTCGCGTGTGGGAGGCAAGCCACCAGTTCCCCTTGGGATTGGGAGTATGCTTGTCCCGCCAAGGCATGCCCGGTCCCGTCAATCGCCCAATGTAACCCAGCGGACGGATGGATCAGCTGAAATCTCCTGCAGGGCCGCCCGCCTAGCGGGCAGCCCCAGTAGCGGATTCGGTCGCAGGAGAGCAAGTTCATGCGCCGCTGGCGTCGTTCCGCTCGACATGGCCCGAGACGCTGCTCATCGCCTTGGGTGGGTCAGCGCCTCGCCAAGTGGATTCCCACCTCCTACCGCCGGAATTTCCCCCGAAAGCGCGGCTTCGGCCGCACCGACCGACAGAATCACGCGCCACGGGGGGTGTCGGCCCCCCGCGTGTCGCGGCGCCATGCCGCCCGTGTAGACTGGAGCCGCCGGGCCCAGCTGGACGGCCCTGCCGCAACCGTTTCCATGCGACGACGAGCATTCCTGCACGCAACCGCCCTTTCGGCCTTCGCCTACCGGCGAGTGACGGGAGCGAACGACCGGATCGGCATAGCCCTGATCGGTTGCGGGGGCCGCGGGCGCGGGGTGACAGCCTACGCCCCGAGGCTGGGAGGCGCCGAGGTCCGCGGCGTGTCCGACGTCTACCTGCCGAGGCGAGAGCAGGCCGCCGACCAGTTCGGCCCGACAGCGAGGGGCTATCGGGACTACCGCGACGTCCTGGAGGACAACGACATCGACGCTGTTGTCATAGCCACACCGGACCACTGGCACGCCCCTATGACGATGCAAGCCGTCGACGCCGGCAAGCACGTGTATGTGGAGAAACCAGTCACCCACCATCTTGGCGAAGGGGAGGATCTCGTTGCGGCGGTCGAGAGCTCCGGCAGGACAGTCGCCACGGGCACTCAGCAGCGGAGCTGGAAGCACTTTCTGGAGGCGAAGCGCTTGGTTGACGATGGCGCCCTGGGCAAGGTCACATTCGTCAGGTGCCACTGGTCGCAGAACTATACGGACCTCAGAGGCCGGTTCTCCGAGGGAATCGATGAGTCCCAGCTGGACTGGAAGCAGTGGCTGGGATCGGCCCCGGAACAACCGTTCGACCCGGTGCGCTACCGCTTCTGGCGCTTCTTCTGGGACTTCGGCGGTGGCAGCGTCACCGACCTGATGACGCACTGGATCGATGTCGTGCAGTGGTATATGAAGAGCCCAGAGCCGCAGGAGGTCCATGCTGCGGGCGCCACCTACACGCAAGACTGGATGGAGGCGCCGGACACCGTGACGGCATCGATGCTGTATCCGGAGCGCTACATGGCCGCCTTCGAGGGCAACATGACGTTCGGTCTGCTCGGCGGCGGCATCGTGTTCCGGGGGGACAAGGGCATGATGGTCCTCAATCGCCTCGGATACGCCGTATACGAGGAAGGAGCAAAACCGTTCGAGGCGGTGAGCCTGCCGGAGCCAACCCACCGCTTTTCCCGCTCAGAAGACACCTCGGCGCTCGAGCGGGTCGACGGCAACGGGACCTTGGACAACGTCCGCAACTGGCTCGAGTGCATCCGGACTGGGACCACGCCGAACGCCCACATCCGAGCGGGGGTCGAAGCAGCGGCAACGTCACACTGGGTGAACAAGGCCCTGCGCGAGAAGAAGGTCCTGACCTTGGCGTAATGGGCGCTCGCGAGGTCAGCACCTCCGCAGCGAACTGCTAGATCATTTCATGGGGGCATCGTGAACACTCCGCGGCAACTCCGGCCTAGGGCACAGAAGCTGCCCGCCTTGGCATTGGCGGCGATGTTCTTCGGGCCCTTCTTAGGCTCCGCGTCAGGCCAGGGCTTTGTCCCGCTGATGGAGAGCCTGCGCCGCTTTCACGGCGACAAGGTGGTCTGGTCGTTCCAGGACGGGGTCCTCAAGGGCCGCGCGGACGGCAATCTAGGTCCCGCCGCCGGTCGCCTCCTCACCGTCGAGCGATTCGGCAACTTAGTCCTGCGCTTCGAGACCAGCGCTCGATCGAGAGGGGCAAGCGTCTTGGTCCGCTCGGCGATCCATCCCATTTCGCTGCTGGGAGGGTACGCATTCCGGATCGAGGGCCAGGGGGGAACCCTCACCTACTTGGACTACCCGAACTTCGCGAAGATGGCCGAGGCCCGCGCCCGTGGCGTTCCCTACTCGAATGCCGAGCCGCTGCACTCGTGGGAGTCCGCCGGCTCCGATTCCGGGTGGGTAGCCTATGAGGTCGCCTGCCTAGGGGACCGCCTTACGCTCCGGCGGGACGGCGAGCTTGTAGTCAACTACCGCCACGCTGGAGGCCCGCTCGAGGGGTCGATCGGGTTCCGGCTCGACAGCTCTGGAGAGTCCGAAGTGCGGTCGATAGAGGTCCAGCTGCTGGGTGAGGGCGCATGGGATCCGACTCCGCCCGAGGGGGATCTGAAGGCCCTTCCTACCGACGGATGGGATTCGGTAGGGCCGCCGGTACAGCGCATCTCCGAGGATGCATGGGCAACTGAGACGAGCGAGCTTCTCAAGGAGGCGCGCAGCATGGACAAGTTCCGCCCGCTATTTGACGGGAGCGGGGCTGGCCAGTGGGAGGAGACCGCAAGTTTCTGGAATGTGTCGGAGGGCAGCATACGGGGAGAGTCGCACAACAACTTTCTGGTCACTAAGGCGGACTACTCCGACTTCATGCTGCGTGCGCGAGTGCGCATCCGGCCGGAGACTGGGAATTCCGGGATTCAGGTCCGCAGCAGACTCACCGATACCGGCATGGCGGGCTACCAAGTTGACATGGCCGTCTTCGCAATGGGCGGGACTCGGACACCGTGGTGGGGACAGATCTACGGCGAGGAGCTGAACCGTGGCTTCCTGTACGGGATCGACGACCCGGAGGCCCGCCTCGCGCTGGTGCGGCACGGCGACTGGAACGACGTACTGATCATCTGCAAGGGAAGCCACCTGATCGTGGAGATCAACGGCGAGGTGACAGCCGACCTTGTGGACTACTACGGGGACAAGACAGGCAGGATCGGCTTCCAGCTGCATGTGGGTCCGCGCATGGAAGCGGAGTTTCGGGACGTGATGATCCGGCCGCTGTGACGGGCCGGGCCGTCGCGGGCCGCCCAATTGCAATTGACGCGCAGCGGCCCGGCTGGATCTCGGCGAGCCTGTCCTCCAATGGACCGGGGTTGTCTGCGCAGGCGAGCGCCCGGCCCTTGGACCCTGCTTGGCATCCGTTGGTCAACCGGCAGCAGTTTCCCCCTCCAAAGACCTCAGTCGCCTGGAGGCCTCAACTGGCGGTAGGAAGACAATGGCGTAGCCCTGCCAAGCCCGGAAGGCCGCCTTGAGCAGGGAGGTGGGACAGGCTCCAGCAGCGGCGAGTTCCTCGACCAGCCAAAGCACACCGTGGACTTCAACGTCATGTTTGTTGACGACCCTGCGGAGGCGCGCGTCGCCCGTGAGCGGGATCCCCTGTCTTGACTTGGCGCTTACCAAGCAGAAGCAGTCGTTGACAAACAGGCCATGGTGTTGCTGCCGGAACACGTAGGCTCTGGCCTTCGCTGGGTGTCAGATCGTGAGTGGTCATCCAGCTCTTGTCCAGATAGCCTCAATGTTCTTCCGAGAAGTCAAGACTTCTGAAGTCCTGACGGGAGCGGGTATCACCAAGCCACAGGCCAGGTTGCAAATGGCAACCAGAAGGCCCCCCTTACGCATGTCGATCAGACAAGAGGCACTGATGACGATGTCAGGCATCAATTCGTGGCCGGCCCACTGATCTGCCGCTCGGCCGTATCGAGGGACTCGTTTAGCAGCCCGGCCGCCCGTACCGGCGAGATCAAGTGGTCGCCGACAGCGCGCCAAACCAACCGCTCGAATCGCTGAGGCACTTCAATTGCACCCAGCCCTTGGTTCTCTCGCATCGGTTCTGGCTCGACCCTGCGCCAGGACCTAGCAAACGTCTGAAAGGCGCGCTTGATCACAGCAGGGCGCAATATGCCGACTTGACCGAGTCGGCCCAGCATTGCTGCCGCTGAGACGCCATAGAAGTGCTTCAGTCTGATGATCTCGAAGTAGGTGGTGCCTAGACGGGTCTCGCCGACCTGCTCCGACAAGTGTCGGGCCGGCACGAGAAAGGAGCCTGCGAAGCGGTTCATGGCCGTTTCTAGCCCAATGGCAGGGTTGGCGGTGGAACGGATGATCCTGTGGGCAAGTTCGTGGGCTAGGGTGAAGCGTTTGCGTTCAACGCTGCTCCTGCTGGACAGCACGACCGCATCGGCGATCGGCTTCCCGCCTCGCAGTGCTCGACACGCCAAGCCGGTGATGCCCTCGGGCAGATCGACTTCGATCACCTTGATGCCGTTTTCTTCGAGTACGGCGCACAGGCTGGGCACGGGACCCAAGCCGAGGCCCCAAGCGTTGCGAAGGGCATCGGCCCAGCCATCAATTTCTTCCTCCGTCGCAACGCTTTCGTACCGGTGTCCCCCGAAAGGATCGCCCTTTGGCGCTAGCCCCAAGATCTCTTCAACGCTCAAGTACCTTTCGAGGTGGTCGATCAAGGCGGCCTCGGCCTTGGCCCGGTCGCGGGCCTTCGACCCGGTGTGCTTGCGGAACTCAAGACCGTCGATTTCCTCGACCTGAGTGCTCATCAGGAAGTCGAGCGAGACGTTGAGCGCCTTCCCGAGGCCTACAAGGACGGACGAAGAAGGCATCATCTTGCCTAATTCGTACTTGCTGATCGCCTGTGGGGTGATCATTGGGTCCATCTGCTCAGCAAGTAACCGCATGGAGAGGCCAGCCCGCTGACGAGCAAGTCGGAGTCGCTTCCCGAACACGCTATTGCCTCCTAGTAAACAGGCTATGGTTGACAGTATATGTGACACTCCCTATTAGATTAATCAATAGTTGAAAGATCTACTCTAGTGTAGAAGACACTCAACCGAATTGGAGGAGAGGGGAGATGCACATGGATCGGTAAGGGTACCAGGTGGACGGAGAGATGTTCTTCTCGGACGCCTCGAGTACATCTAAATCGAAGTCGTAAGCTATCCACCCATGCGCCAAGTCGCCGAAGCCGCCGTAGCGCTGCCGTCGGGCCGCACGACGAGGGACGGATCGCCGCCGCAATTCGCGGGGACACGAATGCTTGCGACCGCTCTTCCCGGCTTGCGGCTCATTCCCCGCGGGTCGATCCGGGAGGGTCGGATGCGCCCAAGCGTCGGACCGCCGACCCCGCGCTACCCTGTGCTAGACTCCGAATTCCCGGCGCTGGGCACCTCGCGAACTGCCCGCACGGTCGCCGCCACACTGGTCGATGCTTCTGGCGATGGAGAAGCGCCTGAGGGAGGCGCTGTCCGAGCACATCGCCAGGCAACACGGGCTCGAGGTCGACGTCCCCATCGAGCTTCCCCGCCATGCAAGCCATGGCGATCTGGCGACACCGGTTTGCTTCACGTTGGCGAAGCGCCTGCGGCGCCCTCCCCGCCAGATCGCAGCCGACCTTGCTGCCAAAATCCCCCCGATCGAGGGGATCGAGTCCCTTGAGGCCGCTGGCGCCGGCTACGTGAACGCCCGCTTGGACCGCAGTGCCTACGCTGCCCAAGTGATGGAAAGTGTCGAGGCCGCTCCGGCCGCGGGGGGAAAGGTAATCGTCGAGCACACCAACATCAACCCCAATAAGGCAGCCCACATCGGCCACCTGCGCAACGCCGTGCTGGGAGATACTCTGGTGCGCCTGCTGCGCCACTTGGGCCGGCCTGTGGAGGTGCAGAACTATATCGACAACACTGGCGTGCAGGTGGCGGACGTCGTGGCGGCGTTCCATTTCCTTGAGCGGAAGGGTCCTGCTGATGTGCGGGCGATGGCCGCTGATCCATCGGTGCGATTCGACCACCTCTGCTGGGACCTGTACGCGCGCATCTCGGAGCGCTTCGCAGCCAAAGACCCGGAGGCTCTCGCATGGCGGGCCGAGACTCTGCACGCGCTCGAGAGCGGCGCAGGCGAGCTGGCAGTCTTGGGTGGGATCGTTGCGAACGCGATCGTGCGATGTCATCTTGCCACCATGCGACGCATCGGCGTGGCGTACGACGTGCTTCCCCGCGAGAGCGAGATCTTGAAGCTGCGCTTCTGGGCCGCAGCGTTCGAGCTTCTCAAGGCTCGGGGAGTGATCCGCTTCGAAAGCTCAGGCCGCAATGTCGGCTGCTGGGTAATGCCGGCCAGCCGTTTCCTGGCCGCCGCGCGGACCGCAGGGGGGTCGGTCGCGCCGGCTAAGGAAGAGGTGGATCCGGACAAGGTGATCGTGCGCTCCAACGGGACGGTGACGTACGTCGGGAAGGACATCGCCTACCAGCTGTGGAAGCTCGGACTCTTGGAAGGCAAGGACTTCGAGTACCGCCCCTTGGGCGGCCCGGGGGATGGGGGGACTTGGGTGACGGCCGCCGACGGCGGCGATCCCGGTGCGCCGAGCTTCGGGAACGGCGCGCGCGTGTACAACGTGATCGACGTGCGCCAGTCGTACCTGCAGGATGTCGTGCGGGAGGCCGTGGCCGCGCTGGGGTACCGCAGCCAGGCCGAGGCGAGCGTGCACTTCGCCTACGAGATGGTGGCGCTGTCGCCTCGCTGCTGTGCCGAACTGGGCATCGATCTCAGCGAGGAAGACCGGGCCAAGCCCTACGTGGAGGTGTCCGGGCGCAAGGGCTTGGGCGTGAAGGCGGACGACCTGCTGGACCTGCTGGTCACGTCGGCGCTGGACGAGGTGCGCAGTCGCCACCCGGAATCGAACGACGGGGAGCGTCGACGGATCGCCGGGCAGATCGCTGTGGGCGCGTTGCGGTACTTCATGCTGCGCTTCACCCGCAACACGGTGATAGCATTCGACTTTCAGGAGGCCCTCTCGTTCGAGGGGGAGACCGGCCCCTACCTGCAATACGCTGCGGTCCGCTGCCGGAACATCCTTCGCAAGCACCGCGCCGCAGGCGGGGAGCCGGCGGAACCGTCGCCGGCCGAACTGCGGCACCACCTGCGGGATGATCGGCTGTGGCAGCTAGTGCTGGCCATGTCCATGTCGCGCTGGACTGCGTCGCGGGCGATGGACGCCGGCGAGCCGGCACAGGTGGCCCGCAGCGCGTTCCAGGCAGCGCAGGCGTTCAACAACTTCTACCACCACACGCACATCCTGAACGAGTCCGACGCCGGCCGCAAGCGGGTGCTGCTGGCGATTGTCCAGCTGGCGCTGCGGGAGTTGGTGGAGTTGATGGGTCTGATGGGCATGCCGGTTCCGGCGAGAATGTGAGCGGCGCTGTCGGGATGGCCGGGGCGAGCGGTGGGCCGGTTCCGCCGCGCACCCGTGCGATCGTCGATCTGGCCGCGATCTGCCAGAACTACCAGCGCTTGGCGGCCTTGGCCGGCCGCAGCGTGGAGCTGATGTGCGTCGTCAAGGCGGACGCTTACGGCCACGGCGCAGGGGAGGTCAGCGGGGCCTTGTTCGCCGCCGGTGCGCGGCACTTCGCAGTGGCGACGCTCGACGAGGCCGTTGGCTTGGCCGAGGCAGGCCTAGAGAGCCCGGTAGCCGTGCTGTTTGGCTTGGCTGCCGGGGAGGAGCGGGAGGCGGCGGCGCGGGCCGTTCGCCCGATGATCAACTCCCTTGGGCAGCTCGAGCGCTGGGAGCGCGAGGCGCGCCGGTTGGGCCGGCGCCTGCCATGCCACCTGATGCTCAACACTGGCCTGAACCGCCTCGGCTTGGACTTGCACGGGGGCAGCGGAGGGCTGGAGAGGATCGACGCGTCCTCGCAGTGGCTCGAGTTCGAGGGCGTGGCGACGCACTACGCCGCGCCGGAGAATTTCGCGTCCGGCCAGACCGGCGAGCAGGCCAGAGCATTCCGGCGGACAGTGCGGACGCTGCGGGAGCGGGGTGTGGCGCCCCGGCACATGCACACGGCGGCCAGTGCAGCGATCGTGCACCGCCGCACGGACGACCGGGTGCGCGCCGACTGCACGATGGCGCGTCCGGGCCTGGCCCTGTATGGGTACGTGCTCCGGGCGGTCGGCCGAGAAGGGGCGCCGACCGCAGATCTGCGGCCGGCTTTGGAGTGGCGGGCACGGCTGAGCGGGCTGCACGACGTGGCCCGCGGCGCGGCTGTCGGGTATTCGGCTTCCTTCGTTGCGCCCCGCGACATGCGCGTGGGCGTGCTGTCGGTGGGCTTCGCGGACGGGCTCGACCGGCGGCTGGCGAACCGGGGCTGCGCGCTGCTGCGGGGTGTGCCGTGCCCGATCGTCGGGGCGATCAGCATGGACCTGACCGTTATCGACGTAACCGCTGCGCGGGGAGTTGCGGAGTCGGACGAATGTGTTGTTCTGGGCAGGCAGTGGCAGACGGCGCAGGGCATCTCGGACCTCATCGGCGTTGTGCCATACGAGGTGCTGTGCGGCATCTCACCGCGCGTGCCTAGGCAGTACGTCTGGACAAGCGCGCCGGAAAGCGAGCGCTGACGCACGCGTGCTCCCTCGGAGCCTCACCGCGAAGTGCGGGGGCGCCGCGCGGCCGTCAGCGGCCGATCACGAGGGGGACGAGGTTGCTGGGCAGGCCGTCTGCGGAGATCACGAGAGATCCCTCGCCGCGAGGGGCCGCTGCTGGTATCTCGACCTCGACCAGATAGGTGCCGACATAGCCCGGGGCGAGGCTTGCCGCAACAACCCTCGCCTCCAGCCCGGAGACACGAGCGGCCAGCCGGGCGACGGGCGACGGAGGATTTGCGTGGGGCGATTCCACGCCGGCCGGCCAGCGAGGCCTGACTGCCCCGAGCCCGGACATCATCGCGAGCACGCTGGCACCCGGGGAGGCCGGCCGGGCCCACCCAACCATGGAGCCCGAGCGGGCGTCCAGCACAAGGGGGTCGCCGGCCACTACGAAGATCGCGGGCGAGACCTCTTGCAGCGGCAGGTCCATTGAGTGCGACGCTTCGGAGGAGTTCAGCAGCAGCCGGACCGAGCGGCCCTCGACGCGGAATGGGACCTGCAGCTGCGTACGCCCCTTGGCGGCGTGGAGGACGGGAGCGGTTTGGCCGTCGGCACGCGCGCTTTGGGCCTCGATCCCCAAGATCGTGAGCAGGCTGCCCGGTGCCGCCGGGCGCTCGGCCAGGTCGGCGGCGCTGAGCGCCCGCAGGGCCCGGCTCACCTTCGGGGCGTGCGTCCAGCGGATCCCGTGGCCGGCGAGAGCGACGTAGAGCCGACCGCGGAGCGGGTCCACCGCCAGGTCGACGATCTCCTCAGGCGGAAGGTTGCCCGTGATGGCTGTCCATGGCCTCGGCGGCAGCGGGAGGGACAGGTCCGTCGAGGAGGCGTACACACCAAGGGCCCCTGCCACGTAGACTGCCCCGGTCTCGGGATGGCCGACGACCTTGGCCCAGCTGCCGGGGGGCAGGTCGGCCGTGATGTCCAGCCAGAGCGCGCCACTATTGGATGACCTTAGGACTCTGGTGCCGACGACGGCCGCAGCGGCCACTCCACCCGGTACGGCCCAGATGCTCCTGACGGTCTCGCCGTCGGGGTCGGTCCAGACCAGATCCCAAGTTCGGCCGTCGTCCTCCGAGAGCCAGATGCGACCGTTAGTCGTGCCGGCCCAGAGCTGGCCTCCGTCGGCCATTGCGCTGACAGCGTGGCCCTCGCAGTCGGGATGCGGGTGGCAGCCCGTCAGGTCCGGGGAGATCGCACGGCCGTCGCGCCAGATGCGGTGGGTCGCCGCGTAGCCGGGCGGGAGGAGCGGGCCAAGGGGTGCTGATCCCAAACCCGGTGTTTGGGGGACGTGCTCCGGGGAGCGACCCCCCTCGGAGATTGCCGTCCAATCGGCGGACGAGCGGTGCCAAGCGAGTTCCAGCGTGCCGAGATGGGACGCCAACAATGGAGCGCCGCCCTTCCGGCCATCGAGGATGCGCACCGGGGGGAAGTTCGGGAGGCGGCCGTTCAGGCTGGCCCAAGTGATGCCGGCGTCGTGAGACTTCCAGAGCCCACGGGAGTTGCCCACGACGATCAGTTCGGCGTCTGCGGGCGAAATCGCCAACACGGACTGCCAGCGGCCGATCACTGTGCCCCCGGGCGTGCGGGTGAGGTTGGTCCATGAGCGGCCCCCGTCGTCGGAGCGGTAGAGGTGCTCGGCCAGCATGTACGAGACGCCGGCGCGGTATGGGTTGCGGACGGCAGTCGCCGATCCGCCCTGGATTGGGCTGCTCTCGAGCCCCGCCCGGAGGTCGCGGTCGGGCTGCTCCGCCAGTGCCCACGTGAGGCCCGAGTCCGCGCTGACCCAGATTCCGGCCGCGCGGAGCGAGACGTAAAGGCGTTCCCCGTCGGCGGAGAACCAGGCATCTTCGGGGACGTCTCCTACCGGGCCTGCTAGGCCAGCGGCGACGCCTGTGCCTCCGACGGGCCGCCAGGCAGGGTCGACCGCTTGGCCCGCGGCCTGCAGCGCCGAGACGACCAAGCAAAGGGCGACGACGGTTGGCTGTAGTGAGCTGCGCAGCATGCGCCCAAGGCTGATGGGGCGAGTCGCCCCCTCATTGATGCTAACCCGCTCCCTCCCGCATCTGGCGCGAACGCTGGCGTTCAGACATCCCAGCGCCGACCGTTCCTCAACCGCTTCTGGGAGGACGATACGCCAGATGCACGATTCTCCGTCCGGTGCAAGCTGGCTGACCGACTGAATGCACGGCGCACACTGGCCGCGTCAGCCTACCGATTATCTGGGCATCGATGGGGTAAGGGCAGCGATGCCACCAAATGGACTGCCTCCGCCAGCCCGCAACCGCTCCCGAGCTTACTGCGTATCGCGGCTGCGGGCACCGGAGTGATCGCCTGCGCTCGGTGAATCTCCGCGTCTTCCGGCTCCCACGGTTCCCCGGGGTTTCCGATTCCCTTCGGGACCTCCCGCTCGTCGTCCCCCGACGGGTAGCGGTAGGGCACCGGCCGGTCGAATACATGCGTAGCCTCTCGGTTGTCTGACGGAGCAGGAAATCCACGGCGTCTTCGCCGGCTGCTGTCGTGACGGCTATCTCCGGCATGACAGCGACCCGGGCCATGACCTTCCGGGAGTGTTCGGGAGGGTCGCCGTTCGGGGTCCGGTTGATCTGGATCTCCGCTGTCACGGCTCCACTATGCCGAACGGCTTTCGATCACGAGCTCCCGGCCGACCGCTCCCAAGGCCCGGGCGAGATGGCCGATGCGCGAGTTATTGCGCAGGTCGGTCAGACGGCCCACGGCCGCAGGCGACAGGCCCAGCCGCAGGGCGAGCGCCCGCTTGCTGACGCCCTGCGTCCGCATGGCAGTGTAAAGCTCCAGCTTGGCTGCCGTCACGGGGTCCACCGCGACGATCTCCTGACCGTCCAGCGCAGCGCCCGGAACCGGGACCGGCTCGCGCATGGCGACGTACATGCTGAGGGCCAGTGCCAGCGCGTCCCCGGCCAGCTCCAGCGCCTCGGCGCGGTCGTTGGCCCCGGTGTTGGCACCTCGCACGTCCGGGAACGAAACCACGAACGCGCCGTCCTCGTCCCGCTCGATCTTGCATGGGTAGGCATATCGCATGTCAGAAGTCCTCCTTCTCGATTCCGAGATCCCGGATCATGTTCCGCAGTAGGCCCTTGCTGAGTTCGGAGCGCTTGACCGTCGTTCTCCGGCTCCCGACGTACAGCTGGTCGTGGCTCCCCTTACCCTTGCCGCGCTCGAAGCGGAAGTTCAAGCCGTTGCTCGCTGCGTACCGCTTGGCGCGTCTGATGAACTCCCTACCGTTCATGGCCATAGTAGACCGACTCCAGTCTGCGAACGCAATCCTTTTCGGCTACTAACGGCGAAAATGTTGATGAAAACCGTTATTCCTAGCCGCTCTTCGGGAATTCCGGACCTCGCTTCCCGGTCAAGGCGTCCCTTATCTCGCGCGATTCCTCGATGACGCCCGCGCTGAGCGCCGGATCTTGCCCGAGCGTCCCACGTGGCTCCCGCTCCAGCGTACCGATCGCTTCCGCGATGCCGTCAATCCGCCTCGCGATCTCCTCGGCGTCGCCGTCCAGCAGGAGGTTGCGGGGCCAAAACCTCGGGGCGAGCCTTTCAAACGAATCGGTCAGTGACCGCGCCCGCGTGCGAACCGAACCGCTTCCCGGAAAGCCATGCACGGACGCTCCCGCGAAATACTTTCCGCTCTGAAAGCTGACGGAGATCGTCATAGAGTTCAGGAGCGCGGCGAGGGAGTCCCCGGGCAACTGTCCAGAGATCGTGCGGTGCGCGCCGATCTTGTGCCTCCATATCTGAATCTCCGGGGCCACGGATTTCACGGAGCGGCTGCACGCCTAGTACACGCACCGATCATTCCGAACCGGGTACCGTCAAGGGAAACGCGGCGGGGCTAGGACAGCAGCACGTGCGGTATCCGTCTATCAGGGGTACGCCCGCTCGCGAGGTTTCAGCAGTACAGTCTGAAACCTCGCGAGCCGGGTGCTGCCGCCCGCACTCTACCGCGTCCTGACCTGCACTCCCAGGCCGGACAGCCTCAAGGGGCAGG
The DNA here is from genome assembly GCA_028819235.1 of Bryobacterales bacterium. Classification (GTDB taxonomy): domain Bacteria; phylum Acidobacteriota; class Terriglobia; order Bryobacterales; family UBA6623; genus VXMF01. The sequence goes on along the minus strand of JAPPMC010000107.1, from coordinate 14,270 downwards.
CGCATTCCGTTATCCGGCCGTGTGGCGAGTGACGAGCGACCACGATACAGGTGGGGTTGTCATCAGGCTGGTTTGGTGCGGGTAGCAGCGCGGATTGAGTCCTGAAGGGGTGCCGAGTCCGGCTGCGGGCAGTTGCTGAGACCGCTTGGGCGCAGTTTGGGCACACCGCCCTCGAAGCAGTGCTCGAAGGTTCAGCGGCGGAGTCCGCCGCGACGCTCGCCAGCGTCGCTGCAGCTGCGTCAGCATCAGCCGGAGGGCCTTGTCCGGGCCGTCCGAGAGGCGGCGCTTCGCGACCGGCAAGCAGGGGAAGCTCGTCCGGCAGCGGTTCAGGGAGACGGCGGGATTGGTCAGCCCTGCCAGATTCTGTGGCAGTCTCCTGACGTACGCCCGACAACGATCCTCGTCATTGGTAAAGTCCCTTTCGCAGTGCAGCCGGGAGATACATGGCCCAGTCAGGCGCGGGTCGTGTTGATGTCCACCCCCGCACGCAGGAGGTGGACGGCTGTAGTGTGACGCTTACTTCGAGCTCGGAATATGGGTATTGGTGGAGTACCTCATCGAAGGTGAGGCCAACGCCAATCGTGAATGGAGAAACTCACATGGATGCAGGTAGAGCAGTCTGGAGGGTTGGCAAGTCACATGCCAAGATCGAGGGCCCAGTCAGCAAGGTTGAAACAACGCCGCGGGAAGCTCAAAGCGCGCTCATAGAGATCAAGTTGGAGATCCGGGAGCTACGGGACGTCCTCGCCCCAGCTCGACGAGCGGCTCGACCGGGAGGATCATGAGTCGAGCGAGCCGGTCGGCCCGCGCATTAATGGTTCAGCAGCACGTGTGAGGGTTTGGCTAACCCCTATCTACAGTTTCACAGCGATCTCAACACTTGTGGGAATCGACGGGGCCCTAGGAGTACATGGGGTCGTCTTGGGCCATGGACTCGCGGATGCGGTGGGCGAGGAACCAGGCGGTCTCTTGGGGTAACGCCTCAGGCTCAACCGGGCACTAGATCCGGCCTTGGTCGAGGGCCTCGAAGTAGCCCAGTTCTCTGGGCAGGTACCAGGGCTTCAGGTAGCAGTAGGTCGGAGGCAGGGGGTTGCGCCCGTCGTAGGCCGTGACGATGGCCTGCGCGTTGCGCAGCTGAGCGAAGGCGGCGGGCGGGAAGCGGGGCTCGCGCCGCACGGAGTAGGACTTTGTCACCCCGAACGTTCCCTTGCCGCCCCCGGCCTTGCCGCTGAGAAGCCCGACGCCCGCTTGCGACGACTCCGAGATGGAGTACTGCTCCTTGAGGCGCTCGACTTGGCCGCACGCCTCGGAGGCCTGCTTGCAGGAACTCTCGTCCGAGAGGGACAGGAAGATGCGCGTGCGGAAGGTCTGCAGCAGTGTGCGCCACGACTCCCCCGGCACGGCCGAGCGCAGCGAACTGATGGACTGGGTCGCCACAAGGGCAACCAGCTGGCCCTGCCTCGACAGGCTGAAGAACTTCTCGTCCCCACCGGGGTCGCTCTCGCCGGCCGTGGCGAAGTTCTGGTATTCGTCGCAGACGAACAGGAGGTCGCGCCAAGGCTGGTCCGGCTCCGCCTCGATGCGCGGGATGCGCGACAGGACCGCCCGCTGGAAGTCCTGCTTGAGCATGACGCCGATCGCGCGTCCGAGCGCCGGATTGTCGCCGACAGGCAGGTTGAGCGCGATGACCTTGCCCCCCTCCAAGGCGTCGGCGAGCGGCGGCAGGGCCCACCGCCCCCGGTAGGGCCTGTCCTCCTCGTACGCCGACTTCGGCGGGCAGAAGACGTCCGAGACGCCCGGCTCGTCGAACAGCGAGAGGAAGACGCTCACACCCTCCACGATGGAGCTGCGCAGCCGATCGGCGAGCTTGCTCCAGTCGTGCACGTGCCAGGTGACGATCGCGGCGAGCATTCTCTGGCGCGTGCCGGCTGGCTCCGGCTCTTCGAGGCGGTGCTCGACTTTCTGCTCCTTCAGAGCCTCGATCAGCTCCGTGTCCGCCGGCACGTACGTCTCTCCCCTGCCGTTGTCGAACTGCCAGTCGCGGTCTGGCAGGGTGTTGACGTACTCCTTGTACTGCTCGACGCTTAGCCGGGCGTGCGGGTGGTAGTCCAACTCCTGACGCGCGGCGTTGATCTTCGACGCCAGCAGGTCTTGGTCGATCGCGGTTCGGTACACGTCGGCCAAGGTCACGTAGCCGTCCTTAACGCGGTGGAGCAGGATCAGGAACTTGACCAGATTGGTCGATGCCTGCTGCCAGAAGGGCTCCTTGCCCTTGCCGAACAGCTGGTTGAGCAGCGACGCTATCTGGTATGCCAGCGAGTACGCGTCGAGGTCGGACTCGAGCGGGTTGTAGCACCACTTGCCCTCGAGCCCGAGTTCGGTGTAGTCATCCGACCGGCCGAGATCAGCCAGGATGCGGCGGACCTGGTGGCAGAAGTCGCCCTTGACTTCCATCACCAGACCCCCCGGTCGGCGGTCGGGGTCGTTTCCGTGCCAGCCCAGCACCTGGCGCGCGAACGGATACATGCAGCAGGAAGTCTTGCCGGAGCCGACCGCCCCGAACACGGCCGTGCCGGCGTGCAGCCCCCGGCGCGGCACGACCAGCCACCCGGGGCTGGGGCTGGGGCCGGGCCGGGTCCGGCGGTGGACCTCGCCCACGACGACGCGCGGCTTGTCGCCATCCTCCGGCCACGCGGGAGCCTTTGTCGTGCCGGGCCGCCGCCGGCGCCGCTCGTACAGCAGTCCGGCCAGGGTCGCCGCGAACAGCACGCCGAAGCAGGGCGTGAGAATGCTTGCCACAGCGTATCCCCAGCGCATCAGGTCTGCGGCCAAGGGCGACCGCAACGAGACCAGGGCGATCACGGGATCCTCCGACGGCCACGGCCAAAGCCACCTCCAGACACAGGCGCCGGCCACCGCGGCAAGCATTGCCAGCACGCCCGGAAAAGCTGGCGGCCCTGGCGGCCCGGGGCCGGTTTGCCTGCAGCGATCCTCGTGCATGGGCGCTAGCGCTCGGCCCGGTCGGCGGCTGAGTAGTCGAAGTCCATCAGGACCTCCCGCCAGCAACAGCCGCGGCTGAAGTCCCCCCCCTCGGTCCGGGGCGGCATGCCTTCCCGGACCCAGGCCCTGTATCGCTTCTCGGGAGCTGCCCCGCGGTGCCGGGTGGCCAATTGGCCGTAGCGCTCGATGGCCTCGCGCGTCAGGTCGCTCCACTGGCGCCTCTGCACCAGCAGCCGCAGGGAGAAGTACTCCATTTCCGACCAGTCGCGCTTGAGGCGGCGTGTCCACGCCCGCCAGGCATTCCTCAGCCTCGGGAATTGCTCCTCGCTGTCCGCCAGCACGGCCCACTCGCAGGGGATGCCCCGGGCCCAGAGGGCCGCGGCGAGGCCCGCGTGGCGCTTCAGGTGACGCGTCATTCCGGCAGCGGTCGATCCAGCGTGCGCGTATGCGAACTGGACGGACTGCCGCAGAGGTCCCGGGACCCTCACGGGGAAGCGGTCCGGAAACCGCTGAACGGCGCCCTTGCGGGTGCGCGCCGCGGCGGGGAAGCTCTCCTCTGGGATGCCCAGTTCCGCGAAGTGCGCGGCCTTTGCGGCAGGGCCGAGGAGGAAGTCCGCGCGCCGGTCTTGCGCGATCCAGTAGTCCAGCGCCAGAAGTCGCTGCTTGACCGACCTGCGCAGCCTTCCGTTTCCCCGAGTGGGGTTCTCACAGCGAAGGGCCCGGAACAGAGAGGCGCCGCGCAGCCGGCACAGCTGCGGGCGGCCTCGCGAGACCGTCACATGGCCGTTCTTGGCGGTGACGCGCATGAAGCGGTGCTCGGCTCCTCCCGGTTTGGCTCCCGTGAAGGCCCGGTACTGGCGCCTGACGAAGAATCCGCCAAGCAGCGCTGCGGCGGCCAAGAACGCCGCGTCGGCTGGCCGGTAGCCGAACCGCTCGAGTCCCTTTGGCCGACACTCGTCCGGAGCGCCACCTGCGGCTTCTTGGCGGCACAAGTCTCGGGCGTCGGCCATCAGCCGCCCCCTCACGCCGCCCGGCTGACGGCGCCGCGGTCGTCGACCCGGTAGACGGTGAATCCAGCCGTGCCCTTGGCGCGCAGGCTTGCCTGCCGGTAGTTGAGCGTGACCAGTTCGATGTCCACCGATCCCGGCCGGCCCTCCTCGCCGTCGCGCGGAGCCGTCTCCAGCCGCACATCGGGGAAGGCCAGCTTTCCGCCGACCACCTTCAGTCCGACCTTCTTGGCTGCGGCTGCGCGGGCTTGGGGGCCGTCGGCGCCTGCTGCACGCGCTGCGTGCATGACGCGACTCGCCCTCGCCTGCAGTTCGCGCTCCGTGACCACGCGCCGGACCGAGCTGCCGGAAGCTTCGATGCGCCCGGTCTCTTGGCGCGCGGCGCGGTAGACGGCCAGGTCGTGGAGGATTTGGGACGGCCGCGCCGGGCCACGAAGGTAGGTCTGGGCGTGCCTGTCGCCCGCCTCGCGTGGATCGATCGAGCGAACCAGCAGCCGGACGCCCTTGGCAGTCAGGGTGACCCCGCGGAAGGAGAGGTGCCCGCGGCGGAAACGCTCCACTTGCAGCAGGCCGGCCGACTCCAAGCGCCGGATGGAACGCGTCGCGCGCCCGGGCGACGTGTAGAGTGCCTTGAGATCCGCGTGCCCGACCGTGCCGAACGAGCCGATGGCGCGCAGCGCACGGACGCTGTCGGCGGCGAGGCTGTGCCTCCCCCAGCGGGCCACTCCCGCCCTTGCTTGGGGCCGGGGCCCTCCGGCCGGGGCGCCGAGCCTCTCGCGGATGATCGGACGGTCCAGCATTCCCTCCTCTCTTGCCGGGGGGCGCATTCCCGGGGGGCTGGCGGTGCGGCCGCGCGGACCCCTACGCGGAACGCCGTCGCGGTCGAGCCCGTCGAAGAGGTCCCTCACAGCCGGCCCTCTTCCTGTCGGCGCAGCCGCAATGCGAGCTCGGCGTCGAACGTTTCGCCGCTGCGGACCTCGCCGTCGAGTCGCCGGAGCTTGCGGCCGGCGTCTCCCAGCCCCAGCCTCCGGCAAGCCCAGTACAGCCCGAAGAACACGTTGAAGGCCAAGGCGCAGCAGTAGGCGGCGATGACGCCGCCATGGGTGCGCAGCAGCGCGTCCCGGTAGGGGGCCAGATAGGCCAGCTCGTCCAGTGCCAGCCAAGCGGCGCAGCCGCTCACCGAGATGGTCAGTCCGAGAGCGATCTTCCACACGGCTCAGTCCTCAATGCGGTCGGCCCGGAAGTAGCCGATCACCAGCCCCAGAGGGTTGACGGCCAGCAGCGCTCGCGGCGGAGTCGGCAAGAAGCGGAACTCGAATTCCGACGTCCAGCGCGAACGGCCGACGGCCGCCCCCGTGACGTCTCTGGAGACCTCGGTGAAGTCGATGCGGGCGCGGTAGGGCTGCTGGCGCGAGGGCTGCACCTGGACAGCGTTGATCTCGACGCCCACTTCCGGGCCCTCGCCGGCCAGGAAGCGCGCCAGCCCGCCACTGGCCTCCTGCTCCTGCGCAATGCGCTGCGCGAGCGGCTTCTCCAGGAACAGCAGCGACCGCTTCCACGCCTCCAGCGCAACGCCGGAGCGCCGCTCTCGGTGCAGCACGAGGAACCTTCGCAGGAAGTACTTGACCTCGGGCTTGGCGATGTCCGGCACATACGTCGCCGCCTCGTAGCGCACGGCCTCTGCGCGCCCTACGTCGTCGATGCGCACGACGATCGGCGACAGGTTCTCGAAGCGGTCGAAGGTGCGCCAGTTCAGCGCCAGCAGGCCGACGCACAGCGCCGACAGCGCGCCGAGCGCAATCTTCAGGTAGCGGTTCGTGGAGAGCAGCTCGGCCCAGATCTCCGCGTATGCCTCGCTTGGTCGCATTTCGCCTCCTCTCGCCTCGTTCGCCTGGGTCACAGGACCGCACGCCGGACGGCCGGCGCCAAGGCGGCTCCGGCCCCGCTGGTGAAGCTGCCCGAGCCGTGGAAGATGGCATTGGTCAGCGCATGGACCTTGAACATGGACAGGACGGCCACCAGCAGGACCGCCCCGGAGTAGAAGAACCAAACCACCTGGGCTCCGAGCCCGGACGGGACGGCGCGCCAGACCCCGTTGAGCATGGAGGTGCACAGGGCCAGGAAGGTCCAGCCCACAGCGGTGTAGAAGGAGAACTGCAGGTAGGAGCGCAGCCAGCCCCAGAACAGGAAGTCCATCTTGGGCACGAACAGCCACGGGATGAACAGCGGGCCGAGCACCACGCAGGCTCCGGCTGCCACGCGGCCGGCGGCGATCGACGCGATCAGCAGGGCCGTGCAGGCGGAGTTGAACAGCAGGATGACGAACGTCCAGATCAGCGAGCCCGCACCGACGAAGAAGTCGAAGAAGCTCATGGACGTGAGCTCCTGCCAGCCGTCGTGGAACGAGCGCGCGAACTCCCAGGTGATGAAGCCGTCGATCTGCCTGGAGTAGAAGTCCGCGGCGCGGATGGGCAGGGTGGAAACGGGCAGCCCAAGGCCGGGCACGCCGACGGTGTAGAAGCGCAGCATGGCGAGGCTGAACGACATGCCCAGCACGAGCGGCATGAGCCGGCTCCAGGGCACGCCCCGTCCGGAGAGCGCAGTCTGGACGCCGAACCAGGAGATGGTCAGGGCGGCCAGGGCGCGGAACAGGAGCAGGCCCTCCCCGACAAAGAGGGGGGCAAGGTTCCCGATGGCGGCGTCGATCGAGGCGAAGGCCCACACCAGCGGGAACTCTGTGGGATCGGTGGGGGGCACCGGGGGCGGCGTCGGCAGCAGTTGCATGGCGGATCAGGTTCTCCTCTCAGGGCATGCGCCAGTTTGCAGGCGGCTGGGCGGATGCGAGCGCGCGGTACTCGGCGGCGGCCTGCATGGAGCGGGCCATGCGGTCGCGGTCGCGCTTCAGGCCGGCCAGTTCGGCCTCGAGCAGTGCGTCGAGCAGCTGGTTGGTGTGCTCGGCGCTGTCGATCTGGCGCAGCTGGCCCACGGAGACCTTGCCCAGCAGCGCCGGCATGGACTGGGCGGCCGCGGTGGGGTCCAGCGCGGCGCGCTCGAGGCGCCGGTTGGCGGTTCGCCGCTCGGCGGCCAGCCGGCGCGTCTCCCCGAGGACGGCGATCGACCGCACGGCGGCGGCATCGGCCAGCTCAAGGCTGGCGTGCTCGCGCCGCACACCGACGCGCAGCGCGTTGGGGAGCGTGCCGAGGGCGGCGCTCCAGTCCGGCACGTCGGCCGTGGCGCTCCCGAAGGCGCGGGCGGCACCGGAGCGCGGCGTGTCTCCGTTGAGTGCCGCCGACCATGCGCCGGAGGTCCCGAACCGGTCGGCGGCGGAGCTGCGCAGCCAGCTGGCGGCACGGGCGCGGAACTGCCCCAGGTTGCCGAGGTCGCGGAGCGTGCCGGCGACGCCGGAGAAGTGCTCCAGGGTGCTGGTGGACATCGAGCGGATCTCGCGGAGCTGGGCGAGGCGCAGGTTGGCGGCGTCCACCACGGGCTGGGCCGCCTTGACGGTTACGGGCATCAGGCCGTCCAAGGCTCCTCCCAGCTGGGGGATGCCGATGGCCTTGCCCACGGCCTTGCCGATGCCGGCGAAGAATGCGCCCCAGAACGGAGCGGCCGGCGCGGCGGCCAGCAGCAGGACGGTGGCGGCGATGGCGATCTTGGTCTTCATGGGATGGGGTCTCCTTTCCGGGAGTTTGTCGGCGGGCGCTTCGGGCCGGCGGCCGCCGGGACGAAGAGGTCGGAGGTCAGGTAGATGCGGACGCGGTGCCCCTCCCGGATGGTGATGCGGGGCAGGCGGTTGAGGAAGCGGTCCAGGATGCGCATCGCGGACTGGGAAAGCCCGCCTCCGGCTGCGGAGCGCACCGCCGCCGTCCGGGAGAAGAGCGCGTCTTGGGGGCTGGCGGCCTGGGAGAGTCCCGCCAGGACGCCGACCGCGCCGGCGGCCATCATCGACGAGGCATAGTGCCGGTCGACCCGGTCCTTAAGGCCGGTTTCTCCAGCCTGGCTCAGGCCCATGCCGTCGTCCAGCCCGAGGGATCGCCCGTCCGGCAGCACCAGCCGATGGAAGGTGACCGCCAGGCGCGACTGGCCCCAAGCCTCCACGTGGCTGGCCCAGCCGAGGGCCCGTGTGCCGCGCGGGACAAGGACGCGGCGGCGGCGGCGGTCCCAGACGTTCGCGGAGACCATTGCGTTGACCGGGCCGGTGTAGTCACCGGCCAGGCGATTGGTCAGGACTGCCTCGATGAACTCGCCCTCGGCGAGAACGCTGCCCTCGGGCTCCGGCTCGGCAGCATCGGGGGGCAGTCGCGGGTCTGGCGGCGGAACTTCCGGAGCCGGGCTGGGGACGTCAGCGTCGGGGGCCGTGCCCTGGTTCTGCTCGACCCGCGCCGTCTGGACGAGCACGGGCGCTTGCAGCGACTCGTAGAGGCGCAGGCGCTCCTGCTCGCGAATGCGGTCCTCGACACTGGGCGGAGGCGGGTAGTCGTCGGCGTGATCTCCGGCGGGCGGCGACGCTCCGAGCTCGCCGGGTGGGGGCGGCAGGCCGTCCGGGGAGGGTGGCTCAATCCCGAGCGAGCCGCGCATGCGCAGTTCTGCGTCCCTGTGTGCGCCATCGCGGATTCGCCTGGCCGCACCCTCGACCGAGGCGAGGTCTGGCGGAGAGGCTTGGCCGCCCTCTGCAGGGTAGTCGTCGGCCGGTCCGGCGCCGGCCGGGTCCGGCGGCTGGCCCGGGAACGCCAGCAGCGCGATGACGATGACAGCGGTCAGGCTGGCCAGCACCCAAGTCTGGGCCTTGGCCGGGATGGCGCCGGGAGGGCGGGGGATCCTGTCGAGTACCTTCCTGATGCGCATGGCTGCCACCTCCTCAGGGCTCGTTGCGCCAGAACCGCAGCCGGCTCTTGCCGATCTGCAGCCAGCCGTCCGCCAGGTGCCTCCGGGTCACGTAGAGGCCGTCCGCGAAGTCGAAGGGCACCATCGACGCCTGGCCGTCGCGTGTCTCATACAGCGCGGCGGCCTCCTCGGGGTCGGCCCGGATGTAGGTGAAGCGGTCGTCGCGCCACATAGCGGCCACTCGGAAGGGAGGGGCGGTGGCGCCCTTGTCGAGGCGGTAGTCGAACCGCAGGCTCAGCGGGTAGGCGGTGCGGAAGGACTCCACCTGCTCGAGGGCGCCCAGCCGTGCCCTCTCGATAGCCTCCCGGGCCTGGCGGCGCGCCCGGTCGGCCTCTTGGGCGCTCTCCGCTGCGGCCCCGGCCGCCTCGAATCGCGGCGGCCGCAGGCGAGAGGCCTGCGGGTCTGCCGAGGTTGGGCTCAGGAACAGCTTCAGGTCCGGGTCCTTGCCGTCGTCTCCGATCTCTCTGGCGTGCAGGGTGTACACGTGGCCCTTGTCGGTGACCAGCGTGACGTTGGTCTCGATGCCCGCGGCGGTGGGCTTGACGAAGGCCAGGTTGGCCGCGCCCTGTACGCTCCAGTACTCGGCGTCGCCGCAGACCCAGTCGAGGATCTGCTCGTCGGCTGGCAGGACGACGGTAGTGGCGAAGCGCAGCTTGGCGCGGAGTTCGACGACATCGTCGGGCCCGGCCTGCACGCTGCGCGCTGCGGCGTGCGGGGGTGCGAGGACCCAGCACAGGGCCAGCGCGGCCGGGATCAGGACTGCTCTCATGGATTGTTGACCTCCTAGGTCTTGGTCAGGGAGTCGAGGCCGCGCTCGAAGCCGAGCGTGCGGATGGCCTCTCGGCGGCGCGCCGCCTCGACGGGGTTGGTGGTGTAGAGCCAGTAGCTGGCGCGGTCCACGTTGAGCTCGAGGACCTGCGAGACGCCGGGGCGGTGCAGCAGTAGCTGGCGCTTGGGCACCAGCAGGCGCACGGCCTCGACCTCGGCCGGCCTGAGGCCAAAGGCCTCGGCGTACTCGGCAGGGTCAAGCTCGGGATTGGCCAGCAGAATCTTGGTGAGGCAGCTCTCCGCGACCGTTCGGCACAGGCTGGCGTTGCGCGCGGCGTCGCCCGGGGACTGCGTGGCCAGGACGACGCCGGCGTTGGACTTGCGCCAGGTCTTGAGTCCCTCGCCGAGGTAGGCGCCGATGTGCGGGTCCGCGAGGAACTTCCAGGCCTCGTCGACGACGAGAAGCTTCCAGCGCTCGAGCTCCGAGGGCGCGGTGACGGCCGTGCCGAAGCGGTGCAGCAGGTAGAAGACGAGGGCCCTGGCCAGCTCGGGCTTGCCGGCCGTGCCCGCAAGGTCGACAGCCTGCCAGTCCGAGAGGGTGAGCCTGTCCTCGCGGTTGTCGAAGGCGCTGCCCCAGATGCCTCCGCGCGTCCAAGGGCCCAGCGGGCCGCGCAGGACTGCCGGGAGCAAGACGCGCAGGGAGGATAGGGTGCGGGCCTCGGGCTCGAGCTCATAGAGCGCTGCGACCTGCCCACGGATCTCGGAGCGTGCGGCGGAGTCGCACGGATGGCCCTCGATCTCGAGGAGCATCTGCACGAAGGCGGCCAGGAACTGCAGGTTCTCGGCGGTCGGCTCGAGGGCCCGGAAGGGGTTGAAGCCGCACGACATGCCCCCGCTGCCGAGCTCCAGCTCCAGGTAGGCCCCGCCGACCAGCTCGGTGAGGTGGCGGTACGAGCCGCCGAGGTCGAGAATGCAGACGCGCGGCCGGTACTTGCGCGCCTGGGCGAGGAGGAAGTTGAGCAGGAAGCTCTTGCCGGAGCCGGTGGCGCCGACCACCAGGGCGTGAGCGATGTCGCCGGCGTGCGCGCAATAGTAATAAGGAGTGCCGCGGCGGGTCTCGAAGATGGCGAGGTGCTCGTCTCCGAGGTGGGCGTCCCGCTCGTCCCCGCAGTCCGCGGCCCACAGCGGCGCGAGGTCGGCCGCGACCGCGGCGGAGAGGTAGTTGCGGCGCAGCTGACGCTCGTGGTTGCCGGGCGCCATGGCGAACCAGGCGTTGAGGCCGTTGTAGGTCTCGCGATGGAAGCGGGCGTCGCTGGCCGAGGCGATCCGCAGCAGCTCGGGACGCAGGCGCTCCAGGCGGGCCGCGTCCTCCGCACGCAAAGCGACCGACAGGCTGTGGTCACCGAAGGGCAGCCCGTCGACCTCCAGCTCGCGGAGCGCCTCCCCGAGCTGGCCGGCCTCGGCCTCGGCGGCGCGGTCTTCGAGGGCGCCCTGCGCCTGCGGCGGGGCATCCCCGGCGCTCGCGTGGGCGAGCATGCTGTAGCGCTTCTGGTGGTAGTGGCGTCGGGCCGAGCGGATGCGGCGGCGGGACCTGGCGGCGTCCTCCCGGCACCACTCGCAAGCCAAGTCCAGCTCGACTTGCAGGTCGAGAATCTCGGCGAAGAGGTGGGCGCGGGAGGTTGACGGCGGGTCGATGAGGGCATAGGTCTCGACGCGCTCGGAGTCGACCAGGAGGAAGTCGCGGTGCGCCTCGACGTCGCTGAGGGCGAGCTGGCGGTCGAGGCCGTGGGCCCCCGCAAAGTGTGCCGACAGGGCCGCGCGGCGGGAGTTTGAGGGAATGGCCAGGCAGCGAAGGAGGGCCTCGCCTGCCAGCGGCGCCAGAGGGGTCACGTCGTGCACCAGGCCGCGAAAGGCAGACACGGTGCCCTCGAAGCGGTCGCAGGCGGCCTCCAGGTGGGCCAGCTGCACACGGCGCGTGCGGTCCTGCGAGAGCCACAGCGCGACGCGCTCGGCAACCCGGCGCGGGGCAGAGCGGGGGCGACCCTCGGGGGGCTGCGGCGGCAGTTGCGGATCCCAGACCCAGAACACGCTCGCATCGATCCTGAACAGCCCTCGGGAAATCAGGTGGGAGTGGCGTGCGGCGCGCGCCCTGGCCTCGAGCGGGTCAGGGCTGTCGCGGTGCGGCAGCACGTCCAGACGCCGCTTGCAAACCTGCCAGCGGATGCGGCATCCGACCGGCAGGCTGCGCAGCGCGCGCGCCCAGCGCTGTGCCACGCGGTCCAGGTCCGCGGCGGACCGGCACTCGAAGGGGGCCCCGCGCAGGCTGGCGGCGGCGAGCAGCTCGCCGCGCTTCGTGATCACCACTCCTTCCCGGGCCAGGCCCAGCCAGGGAAGTTGCAAGTGCAGCGGGGCTGCGGAGTGGCGGGTCACCGCGGAGCCTCCGGTAGCACGAGCAGGGGGGAGGGCCCGCCGTCGCGCATGGCAGGGTCGTATCGCCGGCGGCAGCGGGCCGAGCGCAGCAGCACGACCGGCAGGGCAGGGTCGTGCCTTGTGGTGAGGAGACCCAAGCCGAAGCCGGCCCCGAACAGGACAAAGCCGGCCAGCGGCGCATTGAATGAGGAGAACGCGGCGGCGCCGGCGCAGACAGCGCCCAGGAACAGCCGGCGCTCGCAGCCCATAACCGTCAAGGGACGGCTGAGGGACAGGTACGTGGCGTGGACGGCCGGCGCGACGGTATCGGCGCTCACGGGAACAGCCACTGCATGAAGTTGACGGCGCCGATGGCCATGCCGACGCCGAAGATGAGCCCGGCCAGGGCGCGCTTGCTGCCGCCCTCGCCGAAGGCGAACATCAGCCCGCCGATGACGATGGCGACCAGGCTCAGGCCTCGGGCGATGGGCCCGGTGAAGGCGCCCTGCAGGACGGTGACGGCCTGCAGCCAAGGGCTGACACCTTGGGCGAGCAAGGACTCCGGCATGACAGCCAGAAGAACGAACACCGGTGCGAAGCGCACGAGGATGCGCGGTAGGAAGTTATTGGACATGGGACGGCCTCCTTGGCGGTGAGATGTGAAGGGAGAGTCCTGCGGGAGCCACAGCGGGGCCTGACGGGCCTGTGCATGTGATGAGGGTTATTGCCCCGTACCGCTCGCCGGAGGCCACCGCAGGACTCATTGCTAGAAAATATACGCCATACATGGAATTTTGTCAAGTCATATAGCGAAAATTATTGAAATATATAGGAACACACGCCAGATTGCGCAGTCTGAGCGCATAGCTGTCGCCGATCTGGCGTCGCGAATCCCCGTCACCAGCAAGGAAGGCCCGGAATGGCGCATTCCCGCCCCGCCGCTGGCCCTGTCGGCGGGTGTGAGCCGCTACCGTGCGAACGCCCTCTTCTTGCCAGGCGGGCCAGACGCCACGCCGCCAGTTGCAGATCGCCATGAGCCGCCCTGCTGATTGGCCTTGGGCATCGCCTACACGTCGCCTCTGCTCAGGACCTCGATCTGCGGACGGTGCTCCCTCGCCGTCGTCTCACCCGGCATCGAGGACTTCCTGCCGCCGCCCCGCCCGAGGAGCGGTGTGAGCGGGCGGATCCGGGCTTGGAAAATGACAACCAAGAGCGCCGGTGGCGCTCCAATGTCTCGGGCCGGCGCGACTTCCACTGGGAGTAGCTGCGTTCTCCGCACGCGCGCACTGGGAGGGAGCATGAACAGCATTGGCATTGCCGCCATCGTGGCGGTGCGGCGGATGGCCGAAGGCCTAGAGTTGCTGCCGTCATAGGAGTCATTGATCTGCACGGATCAGGTCCTCGATGGAGGATTTCGAGCGAGCAGCCAAAGCGCTGGAACGCCCATTCACCGGCAATACGTAGAGCAACCGAGGAGGAATGACCGATGAATGGACTCAAGACAAACGGGAGTGCAGCGAAACTCGCCGTAGGCGAGGCGACGTGCAGCGACTTCTCAGCCTCCTTCTCAGAAGCTATGCCGCCTCTGGAGAAACGGATCTCCGCTTTGGAAGCCTTCAAGGAGCGCCGACAATCGATCACCGAGGAACGACTTAGCCAGATCGTCAGCCTTTCGCGACAGCTGCCGACCGTTGAATAGGCCGATGAGCGCCACATGGGCACTCGTTCTTGCGGTCGCGCTGGCGGTCGCCCGGCTGTTCGCTCAGGACACGAGCCCCGAAGGGGATGCGGCAGGCGAGTTGCGAATGCTGTCGGGGAACATTCAAGTCAAGCGCCCCTGAATAGAAGGGCTGTCGCAGGAACACGGGACCATGTTCGTCTGCAACACACGCACTGGCATCCCGTACCCACACTTCGCGAATTGCCGCGATGTCTCAGGCGGGTGTCTCGTCCCAGCGTCCTTTGTGAATCACGACGGGTCGCTATTGCTGGCGCTCTCCCCGATGTCGGGGCCTAGTCCTCCGTTCGGCCCCGCGGTCGACGTCCGGTAGCCGCGAACCTGGGCAGGACAGTTAGTTCGGCGGGTCGACCCGAGCCGAGAGGGTGGTCCTCGAAACCATGGCGGACGCCCTGGGGACGCCGATAGATCGTGCTTGAGCCAAAACCCCTGTCACGACGGGCCCGGCGGCCCGCTGGTAGCGC